>JACQST010000017.1 GCA_016211185.1 Candidatus Woesearchaeota archaeon
ATATTTCGCTATCGCATTCCAGCATCGGCGCGTTTTAGCATCATCACGTTCCAGCATCAAGTAAATACCCGTTCCAGCATCAAGTAAATACCCGTTCCAGCATCAAGTAAATACCCGTTCCAACACCAAAATACCCGTTCCAACACCAAATAAATACTGGAAGTGACCCCCTTCCCACTAGTTCCAGTATTCGCAATTATTTTGTGGGGTTATTTGGTGGCTAGCACAAAACGCACTGGTTCAGCGAGCTCAAAAACCGGCCGGCCTTCCCTTGAAGACTTGACAACTATTGGCTCGGTAACCCCCTTGCGCTTCATCAGCTCGACATCAGAAACAAGCGCCAAGCGCGACAACTGCTTTGCAATGGTCCCCTTATCCTTGCCTAACTTGGCAACCAGCTCATCATAAGTAAGGCTAGTGGTCGAGTCGCTCAGCGCCCGGACAATGACCCATTGAAGGGGAGACATCTTTGACCTCAACTTTTCAAGAGGGCCAACAGTCGCGGTCGCCACTTCAACTGGCTGCTGCTTGGCTGTGGTCACGCGGTCTGGGGTAGTCAGCAAGTCGCTGCTTCTTGTGTCTGAAACCGCTTGCCGCCGGCCAAGGTGGAGCGTGACTAACTCGGGATTGATGCTGCCTGCAGCGGCATGGGTGGCTATCAATCCCTTCAAAAGTCGTTCAGTATTGAGCAGGGCCAGCCGCGGGTTGCCACTGCTTTTTACTGCTATTTCCAGCAGTGCATCACGAGTAAACGGGTTTATCCCGGCTTGCAGGCGCTTCTCAATAATGTCTGCGACAGCCTCTGGTGCTAGCGGCGCCACCATGATGCGGCCAGCCACGCGGCTCCTCATGGAATCGACGACATTAAGTTCGTCTATGGTCGAAAGCACTACTGCGCGCAAGATGCCGGAATCAAAGTGTGACTTTATCTCTTCTGCCTTGTCACTCCCGAGTTTCTGCACCTCGTCACAAAACAGAACTACGTTGTCAGCGCTAGTCAGGCGCTTCCTGACTAAGCCAAATAAGGCACGCCTCTCGAGCAGTTTTGCCATGCTGAAATCGCTAGCAGGGGTCTCAGAACAGTCGTGATATATTGGCGTGAACTTTGGCGGGCAGCGCGTGACTAGGTGGCGCAAGAGCGACGTCTTGCCGCAGCCAGTCTGGCCGGTGACTATGAACAAGTCACCGCTCTCGATAGCGCTCCACGCTTGATTCTCTTGTTCCTTTAAGCCGACCAGCTCGCTAGCTGGGCGGATTCCGAGTGGATTTTGGGAGAAACCGAGCTTTTCAAACCAGTTTTCGGGCATTTAGTCACGCTTCTTAGTCAAATTGATTTTCTTAGTCATTAGTCACTAGTCACGTTAGTCTGACTTAGTCAATGCTTGACTATGCATAGTCAAACGCTAGTCACTGACTAAACTTTGGCTTGTGACTAGACTAATCATAGTCAGTATAAAATAGTGACTGATTGCAAATCAAAGAGTCCCAACCAGTTAAAATCTGGAAAAATAATTGCACTATTGCGGCTAGTCTCTCTCACTTAGAAAACTCTCACATTTTTGAAAGCGAGTCAAAACCTTCTCCCGGGTCGTTCCAAGTCATTGCTTGATCTATTCTTAGCTATCTGATCGACCACCAACCAAGACTCACTTTCTAAAGCCGCTCTCAAAAGGCTCTCCTTGTACGCTCGCCGCCTTGCCTAACGCAGTTTCTATTTATATCACACGCTCACTCTTTGATCGCTCTAGTTTTGCAGCATCTTTCAGCCCCTTTTTGCTTCCCAAACTTTTCTCTCACTTTTTCAACAAACTTCTTATATTGTTGGTATTATTGTTTATACAATATCTTTTAGTATAAATATTGCAAAAGATATATGTTTAGAAATATTATTTATATATGACATAGTAAGGTTTATAAGTCAAAACGTGTTGTTTATAGTTTAGGTTAACATGCCATTAAGTGGTGTTTTTTTCAACGAAAAACCGGTCAGAGCCCTAGCCTCCTTGATAAAAGGCGACCGGGTGTGGTATCCTTCAATGCTTGCAAAGGAAATCGACTGCAGCTACCCTCACATGATGTCCGTCCTTGCAGAGTTTGAGGCTGCAGGACTCATAAAAAGCGAGGGAATGGGCCGCATCCGAGTCCTGCACCTTACAGAACAGGGGGACGACCTTGCCAGGGATTTCGAGCTGATATTGCGGAGGATAGACCGCATCGAGCGCGGCGAGCCCAAACGTTCTGAAAAAGAAAAGGGCAAAGAGAAGGAAGAGTGAACTCATGACTGAAATAAGGCAGGTTGAGCTTGATGATCTGGAGGACTTGTCAGCGGTTTTCAAGAAGGACGGCCAAGAGCACTCCAAGCCGCTTGAACGGTATCCAATAGCGGAGTGGGTGATGCATCCTGAAGTGATCTTCCTTACGGCAGTCTCGAAGAAGCCTTGCGGGTTCATTGTCGTGCGCCTTGCAGGGGATGAGGCAAAGGTTGACTTGTTGAGCGTCGCTGAAACCCACCACGGAAAAGGGATGGAACAGGAGCTGATCCGGGCGGTTGAGAAGCTGACTCAGGGCTTCACGCTAAAAATGTATGCTCAGCGCAACTGCAAACCATTGATGACTGCTCTCAAGAATGCCGGTTTCTCGATGAAGAATGAGGTCCGTGACTTGTATGGTGAGGGCAAGCATGCTGCGTTGATGGTCAAGAAAGTGGAGCAAAGAAAGCGCTCGGCCCCAAAGAATTCAGGGCAGGTGAAGGTCAAGCACCTTTTCAAGGGTGTTTATACCAACGAAGAGGCCGAACACGCAATCCTGGAAAAGAACCTGCAGAAGCTTGACATCCACTTTGACTAGTCACACGTTTAGCTTGATGCTAGACTCGTCGAACTCAAAACGC
>JACQST010000016.1 GCA_016211185.1 Candidatus Woesearchaeota archaeon
CATACTCACAATAAACTCCACAGGAAACGAAAGGGTGAGGCTTTCCGTGCATATGTAACATGTCACAAAAAGGGCTGTCAGATTTCTTTGAAAAATACATAGGGGCGAAATCCATTTTTATAAACAAAGCTGCACTCCAGTCAGCGTACCACCCGCAAACAATACCACACCGCGACATGGAGATAGAGGCAATAGCATCAATTCTCGCGCCAGCCTTAAAGCAGGAAAAGCCATCAAACCTATTCATATACGGCAAGGCAGGCTGCGGCAAAACACTTTGCCTAAGACATATATCAAGAGAACTTGAGGCAAACGCAGCAAGACACAACATACCACTCAAAGTGCTATACATGAACTGCAAGCTGAAAAAGGTGGCAGACACCGAATACAGGGTAATCGCCCAACTATCCAGAGAACTCGGCAAAGCCATTCCCCCGACAGGCCTTCCCACAGACGAAGTATACAAGATATTTGAGCAAGCAGTCGAGGCAGACAAGGGAATACTACTGATAGTGCTTGACGAAGTGGACCAGCTTGTCAAAAAAATAGGCGATGAGATACTATACAGCCTCACGAGAATCAATGAAGGGCTCAGCCAGTCAAAAATCTCCCTTGTAGGGATATCAAACGACATGGTCTTTCTCGCGGCGCTTGACCCGAGAGTCAAGTCATCCCTCTCAGAAGAAGAGATAATCTTTCCACCATACAACGCAATCCAGCTTCAGGAAATACTTTACCAAAGAGCTAGACTTGCGTTCAGCGAAGGCGCGATAGACCATGGGGTTATAGAAAAGTGCGCCGCATATGCGGCTCGCGAACACGGCGATGCAAGAAGGTGCCTTGAACTGCTCAGGGTTGCTGGTGAAATAGCTGAGCGGGCAAACCACCAAAGGATAACCATAGACCACATAGACGAAGCAGACGAAAAGATAGAGAGAGACCGCCTGATGATAATCCTTAAAACCCAGCCAAAGCAGTCCCAGGCAGCCCTTTACTCCATACTTACAATAAGCTCAGACAAGAAAACAACCATATTCACAGGCGATGTTTATGAACTCTACAAAAAAATATGTGACAGGATAGGACTAAGACCTCTCACACAAAGAAGGATATCAGACATAATAGCAGAACTTGACATGCTGGGCATAATAAACGTAAAGGTCATATCCAAAGGCCGCTATGGGCGAACACGGGAAATAACGCTCTCGGTCGACCAAGCCACCCTCCCAAGAATGAGGAAAATACTCGAGGAATCACTTTCCCTATAGCCACAATGGACGCGGAAAAAAAAGCAGCAGTCGAGTTGCTGATAAAAAAAAACATACTGGTAAGTCCGGAACTCCTTTCCAAGATAGAAAAAATTGGAATGAAAGGAATTCAGGAGCTTGAAAACAACCCCGCAATGCTCCAGGAAGCCCTTCAAGAACAAGCAGAGAAAACCCCGAGCGTGCACATCGCCTTCTCATACAACGAAACCCCGAAGAAAAGAGACTGCAAGGACTTCGTAGATTACTTCAACGCACGCTACAATGCCATAGAGAAAATACTTGCATCAAGACCAGAGATGAAGAATACAACAACAGTAGGCAGGCTTAAGCTCTCTAAAGGAAGAAACATCTCGCTAATAGGCGCAATAATGGAAAAACAGACAACAAAGAAAGGAAACATACTCCTCAAGATTGAAGACCCGACCGGAATTGCAAATGTCCTTGTGAACAAAAACAAAAGAACCGCATACGAAACAGCAACAGACAGCGTCCATGACGAGATAATAGGCATAACCGGCATGAGCAACGGCGACATAATTTTCGCAAACAACATACTCCTCCCTGAAATCCCCATCCATGAACTGAAAAAAAGCCCATACGAAGGGCACGCAATCTTCCTATCAGACCTGCATGTCGGGTCAAAAAAGTTCCTGTCCGAGCCATTCACAAAGTTCCTCAAATGGATAAACGGCACAACAGGCAGCCCAGAGCAAAGAGACCTTGCCAAAAAAGTCAAATACGTCTTCATAGCAGGCGACATAGTGGATGGCGTAGGCATATACCCCAACCAGGAAGAAGAGCTCGAGATAACAGACATATATGAGCAATACAAGCGCTGCGCAGAGCTTCTCCGACAAATACCTGTTTCGAAAAAAATAATCATAGCGCCAGGAAATCATGACTCAATGCGCATATCAGAGCCACAGCCCTCCTTTCAAGGAGACATATTCCAGCCGCTTCTAAAGCTGCCAAACATATACCCTGTCTCAAATCCGGCATACATAACCATAGACAAGACTCCAGATTTCCCTGGAATAGACGTGCTCCTATACCACGGCTACAGCTTTGACTACTACGTCGCAAACGTTGAAAGCATAAGAACAACAGGAGGATATGACCGCGGCGACCTGATAATGAAGTTCCTTCTTCAAAGGAGGCACCTGGCACCGGCACACTCCTCAACACTATACATACCTGGAGACACAGACCCCCTCACCATAACAAGAGTTCCCGACATCTTCGCCACGGGCCACATACACAGGTCAGCAGTATCAAGCTATAAAGGCGTAACACTCATAAGCAGCTCATGCTGGCAGGGCAAAACCAGCTTCCAGGAACGGCTTGGCCACAAACCACAACCAGCAAGAGTGCCCACAATCAACCTCAAAACAAGAGAGGCAAAGGTGCTAAAGTTCGGCACAGACGAAGAATGACTACAATTACAACATACTTTGAACTGCTGCAGAATGAGCTCCAAAAGGCATACGAACTTGCAGGCAAAGCAAGGGAAAAGGGATACGACCCCGAGAAAAAAATAGACATACCCCTCGCGAGAAACATGGCAGAACGGGTAGAAGGCCTTATCTCGGCAGTTTCCCCAGAAATCCTGGGCAAGGGAATACCTCAGAGAATACATCAGCTTGAGGAAAAATACGGCGCACTCGCATGGCAGGTCGCCCTCATAATATCAGAAGAAACCGCCAACGGGAATTTCTGCAGGTTCAACACACAAAAAGAGGCAATGGAAACAGGCATAAGAACAGGGTTCGCATACCACACAGTAGGGGTTGTTTCGGCGCCGCTTGAAGGATTTGTCGAACTAAAGATAAAGAAGCGCTCTGACGGCAAGGAATACCTCGCAGCGTCATTCGCAGGCCCAATAAGAGGAGCCGGAGGAACTGCAGCAGGGGTATGCATGCTAATAACAGACTACATAAGAAAAAAATTCAACTATGCAACATACGACCCAACAGAAGATGAAATCAAGAGATACATAACAGAACTCTACGACTACCACGAACGCGTCACAAACCTACAGTACAAACCCACAGAAGACGAAATCAGGTTCCTCATAAAAAACCTGCCCATAGAAGTGGATGGCGACCCCTCAGAAGACATAGAGGTGAGCAACCACAAGGACCTCCCGAGAGTATCAACCAACAAGATACGCTCAGGAGTCTGCCTCGTAATCTCCATGCTCGCACTCAAAGCCCCAAAACTGTGGAAAGAACTAAGCCACTGGGGCAAGGAATTCAACCTTGACTGGAGCTTTCTCCCAGAACTCATAAAACTAAGAAAAGACAAGGACAGGAAGAAAGTCCAGGGCCTTGCTCCAAACTACACATACATCTCAGACCTTGTAGCGGGGAGGCCAGTGCTGACGTATCCTCTCAGAACAGGAGGGTTCAGGCTAAGATACGGGAGAACAAGAATGTCGGGCTACTCGTCAGCAGGCATACACCCCGCAACAATGGCTGTGCTTGACCGATACATAGCCACAGGCACGCAAATAAAACTTGAAAGGCCAGGAAAGGCAGCAGCGATAACTCCTGCGGACAGCATAGACGGACCCATAGTCCTGCTAAAGAACGGCACAGTCAAAAAACTCGAAACAGAGACAGCAGCAAAACAGCACCTCACTGAAATCAAGGAAATACTATTTCTCGGAGACATACTCATAAGCTATGGCGACTTCTTCGACAGGGCACAGCCGCTTGTCCCTCCGGGATATTGCGAAGAATGGTATGCGCAGGAACTTGAGAGAGAAGTGCAGAAGGTTCCTGCATCACAAGAGACTGTTGCGGGAATCACAAAAGAAGAGCTTGCAGCAATAACAAGAAACCCCCTCTCAATAAGACCGAGCTACAAAACCGCCGAGAAACTTTCACAGGAACTGAAAATACCGCTGCACCCATACTACACCCACTACTACAACGCTGTCACAGGACAACAACTTGCATCAACAATAAGCTGGCTCTCAACAGCGGAAATAAGAAGCGAAGAGCAGAAAATAATAGCGCAAGCAAATGACAAAAAACGACTGCTTGAGCTCATGGGAATACCACACACACTTGCAGGCGATGAATACGTAGTGATAACAGGTAGCGACGCATCAGCGCTAATAACGGTGCTGAACCTCAACTCAGACAACACAGCAACAATCCATGAACTCGCGGAAAAAGGCCACAGCCCGCTCGAAATAATAAACTCAATCTCACCAGTCAGGATAATGGACAAGGGAGGCACCTTCATAGGGGCAAGAATGGGCAGGCCGGAAAAGGCAAAGATGAGGGCAATGACAGGCTCCCCCCACGTCATTTTTCCGGTTGGAGAGGAAGGAGGAAGGCTAAGAAGCATACAGAGCGTAATTGAGGCAGGGGGAGTAGAGGCAGACTTCCCGTGCTACAGCTGCGGAAACTGCAAGAAAGAAACAATATACCCAGTATGCGAAACCTGCGACAAAGAAACAGCTGAAATGCACTTCTGCAAGGAATGCGGAACGCTTGAAAAGAAATGCATGCACAACCCCTCGCAAAAATACAGGAGAAAAAAAATACAGCTACAGCCATACATCGACTCTGCACTCAGGAAACTCGGAACAAGTTCCTACCCGGAACTCGTAAAAGGAGTAAGGGGCACATCCAATAAAAATCATGTCACAGAAAACCTCGCCAAAGGCCTCATGAGGGCAATGCATGAGCTGACAGTAAACAAGGACGGGACAATAAGATACGACATGACAGAACTCCCCATAACGCACTTCAAGCCATCAGAGATAAAAACACCCGTTCAAAAGCTAATGGATCTCGGCTACGAGCAAGACATAACAGGCCAGCCGCTCACAAAAAGCAGCCAGCTACTCGAGCTAAGGCCCCAGGACGTCATACTCCCGGCAGGACACGGGGAAGAAGGCGCAGACACAGTACTGTTCAACACAGCCTGCTTTATAGACCACGAACTCGAAAAACTATACGGCCAGGAACCATACTACAGACTCAAGACAAAAAGCGACCTCACAGGGCACCTCGTAATAGGACTCGCGCCGCACATATCAGCAGGAATCGTCGGCCGGATAATCGGGTTTTCAAACACGCAGACACTCCTCGCACACCCCCTCTATCATGCAGCAATGAGAAGAGACACAGACGGAGACGAGGCATGCGTAATGCTCCTGATGGACGCCCTGCTCAACTTCTCAAGAAACTTCCTGCCAGATACAAGAGGCGCAAAAACAATGGACTCCCCACTAGTCCTGACATCAAAGCTCCTCCCAGCGGAAGTGGACGACATGGTGCACAGGCTCGATGTAGCATGGAGATACCCGCTAAAATTCTACGAGGCAGCCATGCAGCAAAAAATGCCGTGGGAAGCAGAAGTGGAACTGCTCGGCAGCAGGCTCGGAACAGAAAGGGAATACGAAAAAACAGGATTCACCCACGACATCCAGGACATAAACTCAGGGGTAACATTCTCCGCATACAAAACACTCCCATCCATGGAGGAAAAGCTCAAGGGACAAATGGTGCTGGCAGAAAAGATAAGGGCAGTTGACGCACAGGACGTAGCCAAGCTCGTCATAGAAAAACACCTCCTCAGAGACATAAAGGGAAACCTCAGGAAATTCTCAACACAGGAGTTCAGATGCGTAAAATGCAACAAAAAATACAGGAGGCCGCCCCTGATAGGCCAATGCACATGCAAGGGAAAGCTCATATTCACAGTATCTGAAGGCTCAATAACCAAATACCTCGGGCCGGCAATCAGCCTCGCAAACAAATACAACGCATCGCCCTATCTGAAACAAACACTTGAGCTGACAAAGAAGCGCGTAGAGGAAGTATTCGGCAGGGAAAAGGAAAAACAGGAAGGGCTTGGGAAGTGGTTTGGGTGAGACTCAAACCCTAACCTTAACAGGATGCCTTGCGCCGCAGGCGCTGCACTTGATGAAGACAAACTTGTCCTCCTTAACGAGCTTTGTGTCAGGCTTACTGCACTCAGGACAGAAAACAAACTCGCGCGCATAGCTATGAACCTTCTGATTAATCCTCGAAGCAGGCACCTTTGTACCTATAATCACTGCGGCGCCCTTCATCTCGCCAGGCGTCGCAAGCTCCTTCAACACATACTTCAGCAAGTGAGCAGGCTCTCTCCTAAGCACATCAGCAATCTGCCCAAAATTGCTCAAAACAGTCCTGTTACCCTGAATGTGCCCCCTGACCTTCGGAATCTCAAACCGCGAAGTCTCCAGAGACCTCTCAGGAAGGCCCTTCACAGCACGCTCCAGAAGCTGCTCATAGTCCATGCCTGAAGAAAACACACCTGATTTTTAAATTAAACTGTTTTTCCCTACTCAAGAACCTTAAGCCTGCCGGGCCTGATTTCGAAAACCTCACCCATCTGCAGAAGCCCCCTCACGACCCCGGCGCTGTCCTCAACGCGACTGAGCCTGCACACCTCCAAAAGGTCAGCCCCATTACCGCTGTTTGTCCTGTCAAGCTCACGAATAAGCTGGATAAGCTGCATGCCCTCTGAGTCGTCAACAACCTGCTCCTCAACACCCCCGGCAGCAGGAGAAGCAGGGGAAGGCTCTGAAGAAACAATCCCCTCAGACCTGAGCTCAAGCTGCCTCAGCAAAAGAAACTCCTTCACATCGCCCCTTAAAATATCTGCAGAGATGTAACGCTCGCTCCCGTAATGCCTTATCCTGCCGAGAACGCTAATGACTGAGCCAGCCTCAAACCCCGCAACCCTTCCCGGGCTTTCAAACACCCTGACCCTTATAGAGCCTGTTCCGTCATCAATTATCAGCTCACCGCCGTCCACATCCCTCGAAACAACAGTCCCCACAATGTTGACCCTAGCAACAGCCCGGCCACGAATCTCAACATGACTGGGCACAGATTCAGAGCCCTCAACAAGGCCTCCGGAGGCTATGTCAGCCACACACACCTTGAAAAAAACCTGCCTTGCCATTCTCACATCCTTGAAACAAAGCCGTAGCGCGGCTCAAAAAGGTCGCCTTCCCTCTTCAATTTCTCAATTATTTCTTCAACGTCGCTTTCCCCAATCCCTTTTTCGACAGCAGCCTTCAGTACGTCATCGATGGGTATGGTTTTTCCTATCGTTCCCTCAAGTTCAGAGATGATCTCCTTTATGGCGTATATCTTGTCCCTTTTTGAGGCAGGTATTCCTGTTGAGATTCTGTCAATATCAATCCTTCCGGTCTCCCTGTCAAACCCAACCTCAAGCAGGCAGAAAGTCAGGAGCTCAATAGCCCGCCGCGCATCCTTCTTCACAACCCTGTCAGCAAGCCTCACCCTCGCAGAAGCCTCAGACATCCTGACAAGGGCCTCAAGCTGTCTCGCAGAAATAGGTATTGCCTTTATTGCCCGCTCCTCCCTGCCTGAAAACGCGTGCTCCTCAGAAGAGCCAAGGCCCCTCATCTTGACATAAAACTCCTTTATCTCGTTAAGCGCGCCATCAGTGAGAACAGGATTTATCCGCTGCCTCGCATAAGCAACATACTTCTTAAGAACCTCGGTGGGAAGGTCAGCCTCCATGCCCTCAGGGCTCTGGTGAAGGAACAGTATGTGCTTTGCAATACGCTCATCCTTAGCAGGGTTAGGGATGTCTTTTATTGGGAATATCAGGTCAAACCTGTTAATCAAGGTAGGCGGAAGGTCAATCTGCTCTGCAAGAACGCCGTAAGGGTCAAACCTGCCAAGGTTAGGATTTGCTGCAGCAAGGACAGTGGTTCTTGTCAGGAGCGTCGCGTGGATGTTTGCCTTCGAAATGCTGAGTGTCTGCTGCTCCATGCTCTCGTGCAGAGCCTCCCTGTCCCCCTCACCCATCTTGTCCATCTCGTCAATAGCACAGATGCCGTTATTGGCGAGCACAAGCGCCCCGGCCTCAAGGCTCCAGCCGCCAAGAAACTCGTCCCGTACAACAGCTGCAGTGATACCTGCGCCGCTAACACCCTTGCCGCTGATATACCTCCCCTTAGGGGAAATCCTGCTTATCCTCTTCAAAATCTGGCTTTTGCCAGCGCCTGGGTCCCCCACCAGCAGTATGTGGATATCCCCCCTTGTGGCGACCTCATCCTTCCTTGTCTTCATAACTCCGCCCATAAGCTGAAGCAGGAGAGCCTCCTTCACCTTCTCATAACCATAAATGGAAGGCGCTATGGAGTTTATCATCTTCTCGTAAAGCTTCGGGTCCTGAGAAAGCTCGATAATAGCCTTCTCATCTTCCCTGCTTATCTGGATGTCAAAAAACGCCTCCTCAACACCCTCGATGTTGTTGGCCTCTATAAGGAAATCAACCCGTGTTGACTTGCCCCCGGTCTTCAGGACAATAGGCACCTCCTTGAGCACGCCAACAACCTTGACCTTGCTCCCAGGATTAGTCCTTTTTTCAGTTATCGGGCTGACAAGGTCCTCCTTAAGAAAGATATTGATTCTCTTGGGCTGCTCACCACCGGTCAGGGTCTCTGGAACCTCCTCAAGAACCATGCTCTGAACGTCAACCAACTCCTTCTGCAGAAGGAGGAAATTCCCCTTCCTCCCGCAACTGCACTTGCTCGGCTCCCTGAAGCTCTGCTCAAGCTGGAGAACAGAAAGAACCTGACCGCATCCAGGGCACTCAAACTTTGAGGAAACAGCCTGCGGGCGAACATCGCTCTTCTGCCTCACAAGCCCATCAATGTAAAGCAGCTTCCCAAGATGCTCACTCCTGATGTGCCTTATCGAAACCTTCCTGGCCTCAGGCAAATTAATCAATCTCACCCTTATTTTTGAAGCCTCCCCAGGGAGGTCTATCTGCCTGCAGGCAATCTCCATAGCTCTTATAGTATCCTCAGGCTTGTTAAGCAGCTCTTCAGCAAGCGAAGGGTCGAACTTTGACAAGTCACTGAATTCCACAGTAAAGAAGCTCTTCCCTGTGCTGCTGGCCTCAAGCAGCTTCACCTTGTAGTTGTCCTCAATGAATTCCTGGAACTTCCTTACCTGCTCTTCGGCACTCACCATTTCACCTACTTTTTGATCTTCTTCAAGTTATCTATCAGCTTGTCAAGGGCAGTGTTCACCTCTGCCTCGCTCTTGGTCCCGGTGCACACTATTTTACCGTTGCTGAACAAAAGAAAAGTGGCTTTAATAGCAGGATCGATAAGCTTGTAGACCAGCCCTGGAAACTGCTCAGGCTCATACTCGGTATTCCTAAGCTTCATAGCAAGTATGTTAAGGTTAAGGTCCATTCCCACAGTCCCCGAAGCCACAATGTTCTGGATTTTTATATCAGGCTTTATGGTTACCCTTATCCCGATCTTCTCAAGGCTCTTTATAATCTTCCTTATGGACTCCTCAACCTTGTCCATTGAGCGCGCTCCTGTGCACACCACCTTGCCACTGCTGAATATCAGCGCAGAAGTCTTAGGCTCCTTTATGCGAAGAACCAGCCCTGGAAACTGCTCCGGGTTATACTCTGTGTTAGGCAAAGTCGAAGCCATCTTCTCCAGAGGAACATCATGGTTCAGAGAAGTGCTCACAACAATGTTTACAACCTTAATCTCCTTCTTGGACATTAAACCACCCCGCTACTTTATAAGTGCTTTAAAAATGCGGGCTTTATAAATACTTTTCTCTTTAAAAATGCCTTTTGCAGAATATTGGCCCCCATCGTTTCCTATGGAAAAGGTTAAAAATGTGCGTGAAACACTGCTTCCATGAAGGTGTTCATGCAAAGAAAGGGAAAAACAGAGGAGCTCAATTTTACCGGAACAGTAGAGGCACTGCTTCGCGAACTCGGAATAAACCCTGAAACAGTCCTCGTGACAAGGGACAAAAAGCTGCTCACAAAAGACACAGCCCTCGCAAACAAAGACAGCATAAGGATACTATCAGTAATCTCTGGAGGATAAGAAGTCCCTGAGTTGCTTGACAGACTCAGCCCTGAACCTTCCGGCAGGCGCAAGACCTTTCTTTATCTCAGCATAAGTCCTTGATTCGCCAGCAGGAACAAAGATGCAGTCATTACCCCACCCATTACTTCCCCTTTCGGACAAGGCTATGCTCCCCTGCTCTATGCCCCTGAAGCACACAGGCTCCTCTCCCGGAGCGCAGAACCCAACTGCTGACCTGTATGCACAAGACCTGTCAGCAACACCCTTCATCAGCTTCAAAATGCCCCTGTTTCCTATCATCCCTGTCACGTGCTTAGTGTAAACACCAGGAAACCCGTTAAGAGCGCTAATGAACAGCCCGGCATCCTCAACAACAACAGGCCTGCCGAGGCGGGCGGCAAGCAAGCCTGCAGAAGCAACAGAGACATCTTCCACAGAGCCAGCCTGAATCTCAGGATACTCAAAATCCATGAACTCAAGCCCAGAGCCGAGTAGTGCAGAGAACTCCTGCCTCTTGTTCCTGTTGCTTGTTACAAACGCAACCCCCATTCTACCTCTCACTCATAACCCTGTATGCAACGTAAGACAAAACAGATGAAACAACAATCATCCCCAAAATAATGTAAAACGCGTTCCTCCCCTGAACAATAGGCGCGCTGCCGACATTCATTGAGAAAATGCTTGTAATCAGGTTTGGCAGCGTTGACAGCAGAGCAACAAGGGCAACTATCTTCATAAAATAGTTCAGCTCGTTGCCTGCTATGCTTGAATGCATGTTGAATAAATTCGATAGCAGCTCCCTCTGGATTTTCTCTGTGTCCAGAATCTGCAGGGCATCATGGTAAAGCTCTGAGAAGTGCTTCCTGTCCTCATGGCTGAAAAGCTTGGGGTAGCTCTTACGCAACTCATTCAGGACCTCTATGTTCGCAATCAGAGACTGGTTGAAATAGCTCAACGATATGCTTGTAGCGTAAATGCTCCCTATATCCTGCCTGTTAAGCGTCTTCTTCCTGAAAACCTCAATATTGATTGATATCTTGTCTATGTAGTAAAGGAACTCGTCGTTAACCTTGTCAAGAACATAATAAATGAAATAGCCCGTGGGCTTCCTGAAAAGAAACCTGCGCCTGTTTCCAACCAGCGCATACGAAAGCTCGCTCAGAATCCGCGTAGGGCTCCCTTCAACAGTCACTACTGTGTTCCCTGCCGCATAAATCCTGATAGGCACAGTTACGACCTCACCATCCTCCTTAAGCGGGGCCCTGAAGATAATCTCTATGTGCCTCCCAATGCTGACCTTGCTCCTCTCATCACCCTCAACAGACTCCTTAAGCTCATCAAGAGGGATACCTGTAAGCGCAGCAACAGTCTCTATATCCTCAATAACAGGCTTGACGCACCTTACCCACACAGTTCCCTTCCTTCCAGAATCCATATGCCTTGAAGATTCCTCTATGCTCGTGTGCTCAGCACGCTCAATCCTGTCAGCAGGCATAACGAATATCTCTATCACGGATAAAAAAGAACCAGCCAGAGCATTAAAAGGTTACTCTTTTACAGAAAGATGAAGCTCCTTAAGCTGGCCCGCGTCAACAGAAGAAGGGCATCCATCCATAGGGTTCTCGGCCTTCTTGTTCTTAGGGAAGGCAATCACCTCGCGAATGTCATGAGTCCCGCAAAGCAGAGCCACAATCCGGTCAAAGCCAAGCGCAATCCCGCCGTGAGGAGGAGCGCCAAACCTCAACGCATCCAGAAGAAAACCAAACCTCCCTGAGGCCTCCTTCTCAGAAATCCCGAGCGCCTCAAAAACTCTGGACTGAGTATCCGGGCGGTTATTCCTTATCGAGCCCCCGCCAACCTCAACTCCGTTCAGGGTAATGTCGTATGCGCGCGCACATACGTTTCCTGGCTTTGAAGCAAGAAGATGCACATCAG
Source organism: Candidatus Woesearchaeota archaeon (assembly GCA_016211185.1). GTDB lineage: Archaea > Nanobdellota > Nanobdellia > Woesearchaeales > UBA10216 > JACQST01. The sequence goes on from JACQST010000016.1 coordinate 12,100, forward strand.
ACTGCTTCGGTGCAGTGAAAGGATGATGCATCGCAACAAACCTCTGCTCCTCCTCATCGAATTCGAGAAGAGGAAAATCAGTGACCCACAGAAACCTGAATGCCGACTCATCAATCATTCCAAGCCTCCGGGCAATCTCGACCCTGAGGTTTCCAAGAGACGCAAAAACAGCCTTCTCACGGTCAGCAACAAAAAGCAAGAGGTCCCCTTTCTTCGCAGAAGCAGCCTCAACAAGCCTCTTCTGGACGTCTTCACCAAAATACTTAACAATAGAGCCCTCAAGGCTCTCGCCAACTTTCATCCACGCGAGGCCCTTCGCACCGTGCACGGCAACAAACTGAGTCAACTCGTCTATGTCCTTCCTCGAAAAATCAGCGCAGCCCACAGCGTTTATGCACTTCACAATTCCCCCGCGCTTGATGGCGTCAAGGAACACAGAAAACCCTGAATCAGCAACAATCTCTGTTACATCCACCAGCTCAAGGCCAAACCTCGTGTCGGGCCTGTCAGAGCCGAACCTCTCCATAGACTCCCTGTAAGTAAGCCTCGGAAAAGGGGTTTTAAGCTCAAGAGCCCTGACTTTTCCCCACAGCTCCTTCAACAGAGCCTCAACCAGAGAATAGATGTCCTCCTCCTCAACAAAAGCCAGCTCCATGTCTATCTGCGTGAACTCAGGTTGCCTGTCCTGCCTCAAATCCTCATCCCTCAGGCACCTTGCCAGCTGGTAATACCTGTCAACACCAGACATCACAAGCAGTTGCTTGTAAAGCTGCGGGCTCTGCGGAAGCGAATAAAACCTGCCCGGATGAATCCTGCTCGGAACAATGTAATCCCTTGCCCCTTCAGGGGTGTGCTTAATCAGCAAAGGAGTCTCCACCTCTGTAAACCCGTTCGCATCAAGAAACCGCCTCACAACCTGAGCAGCAACATGCCTTGTCCTGAGGTTATGCTGCATAACAGGCCTCCTTAAGTCGAGATACCTGTACTTAAGCCTAAGCTCATCCCCCGCAACAACACGGTCATCAACCTCAATCGGTGGCAGCTCTGAACTGTTAAGAACCTCAACTCCATCAGCCAAAACCTCAACCTCGCCTGTCGAGAGGCCTGGATTCACCATGCCCTCAGGCCTCCTCCTAACCTTACCTGAAACCCTCAGCACAAACTCCCTGCCCACCTTCTCAGCAGCCCCGTGAACAGCACTGCTATGTGAAGGGTCGCACACAACCTGACTCACACCAAAAGAATCCCTCAAGTCAATAAACAGAACTCCGCCGTGGTCCCGCCTGGCCTGAACCCAGCCACACAAAACAACCTTCTTACCGGCATGAGCCCCTGACAGCTCCCCACAGGTATTTGTCCTGAGCATCAACTCGGATACTCGCAGGCCCTTTATATTCTTTTTCTCAGACAAACAAGCCAATGAAAAGCTTTTTATATAACCAGCGCCCAGAAAACCAAAAAGAGGTGAACCATTTGGCAGCAGACCTGCAGGTAGTCATTCTTTCAATAATCATAGGCACACTGGCAGCCATAGTCTTCTCACTCCGCATACTTGTCCTCATGGAAAGGAGAATTGCGCGGATAGACTCAACGCTGCTTAAGATAGCCGAGCAAATCATAAAAGAAGAATACGCCATTGAAAAAGAGGAGAAAAAGATTGAAGCAAGGTTATCAAGAAAGAGACGATAATCCAGAGGCTTTCCTGTCACCAGCAAGCTGGTCAATGCTCAACCCCCAGTTTCTCGCGAGTTCTTCAGACACCATCATGCTCTTGCTCGTGGCCTTCAGCTCATCTATTCCAACAAAGAACCACTCGGCATTGTGCCTGAACGCAACCCACGGTTCTGCCCCCAATTTCTGCGCAAACAAGACAAGCTCATCAATCTGGGAACGCGTTATATACCTCCGGTCATCAGAGCTGGACTTACACTCAATGGCAAGCCTCCTCAGCCCGTTCCCCGCCACTATGTCAGGGCTTGGATACCTTGACGAGCCAGAACCAGCAACCCTCACCGCGAACCAGCCCCGCTCCCAAAGCAAGTGAATCAGCTCTCGCTCAGCATTAGTGCCTTTTGCCTTCAGGTTCATCCGGCAAAATGACAGAAAAGAGTATATAATATTTTTTAAAAGGCCTTACCTTATAAGACTATCAGATTTTTACCTTCATGAAGTCGTAAGCACACACCACATCAGGGAAAACATTCCTGGCGTCCTCCTCAATCTGGCTGGCTGTCCTGTAGCGCTGAGAGAAATGAGTCAGAACGAGCCTCTTCACAGAGGCCTTGCTGGCAAGAAGCGCAGCCTGCCCTGCAGTAAGATGCCTGTATTTCGCAGCCTTGTCTTCTAGTGAATTGTCATAAGTCGCCTCACAGACAAGCAGGTCAGCGTCCCTTGCCAGCTCAACAGCATTGTTGCACAGCCCAGTGTCAGTTATGTATGCAAACTTCCTTCCCCTCTGCACATATGAAAGCTCATCAGGCCTCACAGCCCTTCCATTCAGCTTCACGCTTTTCCCCTCCTGCAGCCTCCCGATAAGGGGGCCCTCAGCAAGACCAAGCTTCCTTGCAGCATCCATATTAATCCTCCGTCTGTCCCTCTCAACAAACCTGAATCCGAGGCAGGGCGTGCTGTGTTCAAGCGGAAGAGCCTCAAAAAAGAAGTCATCACACTCAAGAAAAACCCTTTTCCGAACATCAATCACTTCCATATCCACATTGTTATCCGAAGCGAAAACCTTCCTGAGCATCATGAAGCGCTTCCTTGTGCCCCTTGGGCCGTAGACCTGGATTCTGCCAGAAAAATCAGACGAGCCAAGGCTCTGAAAAAGCCCGGGAAGCCCAAGCGAATGGTCACCGTGCCAATGCGTTATGAAGACCCTGGTTATCTTAGTAAGGCTTATGCCGGCAACCTTGAGCTGCCTCTGCACCCCCTCACCGCAATCAAGCAAAAAACCCTCATTCCTGTAGGACACAAAAATACCTGCGTGGTTCCGCTCCTTTGTGGGAACAGAAGAGCCAGTGCCCAGAAAAACAGCTTCCATAAGAGCGAACAATCACGCACATTATTTAAGGCTTTTTGATGCCAAAGCTTTTAAACAGCGGCACGCCACAAACACCAGAATGATGAAGGAAGCAATAAAAGCATACATTACAAACGAGCGGGTAACAACAGAAAACTCTGAAGCGGCAAAAGAGCTGTACGACCAGGGAAGATACGGGACACTGAAAGACCAATCCGTGCAGCTCTCCCTTATAGAAGCATACTACCTTCTCGAAAAAGGAAAGATAACGCTCATGAACAACCGCAACAAGGCAGTGCTTCCAGAAACCCTCCTGAAGAAAGCAAAGAAACTTGAACCAGCATTCTGGAAAAGATACGCGGTCTACAAGGACATAAGGGAGAGAGGCTACATAATAAAGACCGCGCTCAAGTTCGGAGCTGACTTCAGGATATATGACAGGGGTGTAAAGCCCGGCGAAGACCACGCCAGATGGATAGTCTACCCTGTCCACGAGGCAGAACACCTCACATGGTATGAGTTCGCGGCAAAGAACAGGGTGGCGCACTCAACAAAGAAAAGACTACTGATAGCAGTGGTTGACGCAGAAGGGGATGTATCATACTGGGAATGCAGATGGCTCAGGCCTTAAAAAACCCCGCACAAAATATTTATAGTTTCCAAAACACTTTTTCTGCATGAACCAGGACAGCGTGCTCCAGATAATCAAGACAAGAGGCCCGGTAATACCCTCACAGATATCCAAAGACCTCGGGACAAACATACTTCTCGCGTCAGCCATACTATCTGACTTCGCATCAAGAAACCTTGTGAAGGTGTCAAGCATAAAGATAGGCGGCTCCCCCCTCTACTACATCACCGGCCAGGAAGACAAGCTCCAGCAATACATGGACAGGCTTCAGGAAAAGGAAAAAAAAGCATGCGACCTCCTCAAAGAAATGAAGATACTTCGCGACGAAAAACTCGAGCCAGTCGACAGATACTCGCTGCGGCAATGCAAGGACTTCGCAAAGCCCATAGAAGTCACGATAGATGGAAAAAAAGAGCTGTTCTGGAAATGGTACCTCGCCCAAAACGAGGAGATAGAGGCACTGATAAGAAAAGAACTCCTGCAAACCGAAAAGAAGCAGCCGGAGCAAAAAAAACCCGAGGCGGAAAAGATTCAGATAGAAACACCAAGAGCATCAAATGGCATAAGACAAGCAATCCAGGAAAAAATCCAGGAAAGAACCCAAGAGAAAATCCAGCCGCAAGCGCAAACCCAAAACGTGAAGGAGGAGGAAAAACCAGGGAAGGGCTTCAGCCAGCGCGTCCAAACATTTTTCAGCGAAAAAAGCATAAGCATCTCTGAAGAGCAGCCTGCAAAAAAAGGGGAAATATCATGCATACTCAAGGTCCCCAGCTCCGTAGGCGAACTCACATACTACTGCACAGCAAAAAACAAGGCCAAGTGCAACGAGGCAGACCTGAGCTATGCCTATGTTTGCGGCCAGCAAAAACAGCTCCCTGTCCTGTTCATAACAACAGGCGAACTCACAAAAAAAGCCAAAGAGCTCCTACAAAGCGGAACCCTAAAAAACCTCATCCACATAAAGGTGTAGCATGGGAGTAAAAATAGTCGAACTCCTTAAGCCAACACAGATATCCATAGACGACCTCTCAGGGAAAACCATAGCAGTCGATGCCCCGAACCACCTATACCAGTTCCTCACAACAATACGGTCAATAGACGGAACACCCTTCACAGACTCAAACGGCAACATAACCTCGCACCTAATAGGCCTCTTCACACGGGCAACCAGCCTCATTACAAAAAACATCAAACTGGTCTATGTGTTTGACGGAAAAACACCTGAGCTAAAGCACAAGGAACTGCAGAAAAGACAACAGGCAAAACAGGAAGCCCAAAGAAAGTACGAGGCAGCTCTGCAGGAAGGAAACACAGAGGACACAAAAAAATATGCCGGAAGGTTTGCAAGGCTCACTCAGGAAATGACACTCCAGTCAAAAGAACTGCTTGACGGGCTCGGAATACCATATGTAGATGCTGCAGGAGAAGCAGAAGCCCAGGCAGCACACATGGCCATGAAAGGAGAAGCGTATGCAGTCTCATCCCAGGACGCAGACACCCTGCTCTTTGGCGCACCAAGACTTGTCAGAAACCTCTCAATAACAGGAAAAAGGAAGAAAACAGGCAGGCTTGGAGCAGTAACCGTCAGCCCAGAGATAATAAGCCTCGCACACACACTCGAATCCCTCGGAATAACACAGGAGCAGCTAATAGCTATGGGCATGCTCATAGGAACAGACTACAACCCAGGAGGCATAAAAGGCATAGGAGCTAAAAAAGCCCTTGAAATAGTGAAAAGCACAAAGGACATAAACCGTGTATTCGCGCACGCAGGATGGGAAAACCACTTCACCGAGAAATGGCAGGAAATATACGAGCTGTTCTCAAAGCCAGCACTGAACACAGACTATCAGATAAGCTGGAGACCGGTTGACAGTGAAAAAACAGTCAGCCTGCTCTGCGGCCAGCACAGCTTTTCAGAGGAACGCGTAAGAAAAACGCTCCATGCAATCAACCCTTATCCAACGCAGAAAGGACTTCAGGACTACATCTGAAAACAATGAACATCAAAGAACTCCTCAAAAAGAAGCTCACCAAAAAAGAACTCCAGCTTGCCAGAAGAAGGTTTGACACAATAGGCTCAATAGCTGTGCTTGAGATACCAAAAGAACTTGAGAAGAAGAAGAAAATAATAGCCAAACAGATACTCACACACAAGAACATAAAGACAGTCCTGAAGAAAAAAGGCGGCCACACAGGCGAGTTCAGGCTGCAAAAACTCGCGTACATTGCAGGCCAAAAAACAAAGGAAACAGTCCACAGGGAAAACGGAGTCTCGCTCAAGCTAAACCTTGGAAAAACCTACTTCTCGCCGAGACTAGGAACAGAGAGGCTCAGAATAGCCAGACAGATAAATCACGGAGAGGAAGTGCTTGTAATGTTCTCCGGCTGCGCGCCATACCCATTAGTCATATCAAAGAACTCGCAGGCAAAAAGAATAACAGCAGTAGAGCTAAACCCTGACGCGCACAGATATGCCCTCGAAAACATCTCGCTCAACAAAGCAGGAAACATAGAGCCTGTAAACTCCGACATAAGGGCATTCTCGGAAAAAACAAGGAAAAAGTTTGACAGGATAATAATGCCGCTCCCGAAAGGAGCCTCAGAATTCCTGCCACAGGCACTAAAACTGGCGCATAAGAATACCATAATACACTACTACGACTTCCTTGAAGAAAACAGCATTCCCGGAGAAGCAATCGCGAAGATAAATATGGCATGCATGAAAGCCCGCAAGAAGCCCGCCATACTTGGATGGAGGAAATGCGGCCAGCTTGCAGCCAGAAAATTCAGGCTCTGCATAGATTTCCAAATAATTTAAAAACACAGAAGAATTAACGCAACAGGCGCGATGATTTAGTGAACACCCACTGACGCAAGGATGAAGAACGGAAGTAACTTATGAGCGCGCATAAACTCTGAAAATCACTTCTTTCCAGAAACACGCTTCGCAAGGGCTGCAATCTTAAAAGCCAAAACCGATGCAAGAAGCAATGGTGCGAGAACAACCATGTTGTAAAAAACATTCACGTGAAGCCCCATAATAACAACAGGGACAAGGACTGAGGCCAAAAAAAGCAATGCAACAAAGCAAACAGCCCAGATAACCCGGCGATCGTCAGGAAAATGCCTCGAATGAACATCCTTTGACATCTGCATCACACCACCAGCGGCCTTTCTCGAATACCTGAAGATGTTGAAGGCAGGCAAAGCAACAGCCACTACAAGAAGCGCAGCTCCGCTGTAAAGCATCAAGCCGTCAGCCCAGAACCCCTTGATAAAACTGCCCGACACATACCACAAGTGAACAGAAAACACTAAAACGACAAAAAGAGCGAAAAGGTTCCCTGCCAGCAGCTTCACATCAGTCTTGAACCTCTCCACATCCTCACTGTGCGAGGAACCCCACACCACAAAATCCTTCACGTAGGCAGCAAACCCCCGCACTCCAGATATAAGTCCAAAAGGCACAGCCCCCTTAACCAGAGTGTAAGCCCTGTCAGCGTGATTCACCCCTACAGACATGATGATTGCAGAAGCAACAATAACCGTAGCAGTGATGCTGACAAGGTCGACCCCGAGGCCTGCATTTGAAGCCTCCCTCGCAATAAGGAGAGAAAACTCCCCAACAGAAACCATAGCCACACCGCTAAAGACAGCCTGCCTGCCACTAAACCCACCGAACACATAGCTGCCAATCCCAACAGAAAAAAACTTTGAAACAAGATTGACAAAGACCAAAACAGCAACCACCCACACAGCCCCTGCTATAAACGAAAGGTCAACAAGAGTTCCTATAGAAAAGAAAAAAAGCGAGGTAAACGCAAGGATAAACGGATGGATAGCGCGCTCAAAAACCTTTGCCTCAGGAACAGAAGAAACAAGATTGCCTGCCATAAACGCGCCAACAGAAGGGGAAAGCCCAAGCAAAGAGGCAAGGTAACTCATGCCTCCGCAAAGACCGATAGCAGTGAATGTCGAGGTCTCCTCAGAGCTATACTTGATAACCCAGCTTATTACAGGCCCAATAACCCTTTGCACCACCATGTAAAAAAGAGCCAACACCAGCACAGAAACAGCGAAACTAAGCAGGAGGTTAAAAGGCTCAAGGTCTGCCCTGCTGTTTATGCTTGAAAATATGGTAAGAGCAAAAACCCCAATAATGTCCTCTATGATAAGCACAGCCACAAGAAGCGAGTTCTCCGGCCTGGACAAAAGCCCTTTCTGCTCAAGAATCTTCACAAAGATGACAGTGCTAGTAATTGACAAAATTATGCCTATGTAAAATGCCACGACTGAATCAAAGCCGAGAAGAACTGCAGCGCAGTAAGACAAAAGGAAAACTATTCCCACCTTCACGGTAGCAGTAGCCAGCGCGCTTACGCCCTTCTTAATCAAGTGCGGAAGGCTGAACTCAATACCCACTGCAAACAAAAGCAGCACTGCACCCACTTCTATGGAAACCTCAATGATATCCAAGTCCTGAACAATGCCCAGATTGTTCGGGCCGACAACAGAGCCAATAAGCACAAGGCCTATAACTGACGGCTGCCTGAACCTAACAGCCAGGACACCCCCCAGAATCGAAAACAAAACAATTAACCCTATATCGGACGAAAAAACCATTGCTCACCAAGATAAGCGGACAGGGCATTTAAGTTTTTCGTCACCCAAACATCTGCCTGTAACCCTGCTCCTCATCAGACTGGCGAATCTTGTCGATTGCCCTGATAAAGTCCTCAAAAAGCACCTTAACCCTCTCATCCCTGATTGCAAAATAACCAGCCTCAGTGCACACAGACCTTATGTCCGCTCCAGACAAGCCCTCAGACAAGTCAATCACCTTGGCAAGGTTCACTGTATCGATGCTCATTCTCCTTGTGTGGATATCAAAAATCTCCTTCCGGGAATCCCTGTCAGGCAGAGGAACAGAGATCTGCCTCTCCAGCCTACCGGGTCTAAGTATGGCAGGGTCAATTATATCCTTCCTGTTAGTGCACCCGATAATCTTGACGTTACCAAGGTTCTCAAAGCCGTCTATCTCAGCAAGAAGCTGCATGAAGGTCCTCTGGACCTCCCTTTCGCCACTTGTCCCGAGCTCAATCCTCCTCGCGGCAATAGAATCAAGCTCATCAATGAAAATGATGCTTGGCGCACGCTCCCTCGCCAGTTGAAAAACCTCCTTCACCATCTTAGCGCCCTCACCTATGAACTTCTGCACAAGCTCAGAACCCACAATCTCAATAAAGGTCGAGTTTGTGCTGGCAGCAACAGCCTTCGCAAGAAGCGTCTTCCCAGTCCCGGGAGGTCCCTGAAGAAGTATGCCCTTGGGAGGCTCAATACCGACCTTCTCAAAAAGCTCAGGCCTCACCAGCGGAAGCTCAATAACCTCCCTCACCTCGTTTATCTGGGCGTCCATCCCACCGATATCACCCCAAGAGACTCTGGGCTTCTCAACTATAACGAACTTCTCAACATTATGCCTTCTCTGATGCCCAATCCTCCTGATTACAACAAGGTTCTTCTGCTCAACAAGCACATGGTCACCCTGCTTCAGCTTGTCACAATCAGCAGCCACCTCAACAAGAAACTGGTTGCCATTGGGAATCTTTATTACTGCCTGGGAACCCCTCACCTCCCTAACCTCACAAATCATCAGGGGAGGCCTCCTATACCTATCCATCTCTGTCCTGAGCTGCTCCAAGGTTTCCTTAAGTATGTTGCCCTCGAGCTCAAGCCTGCTGATATCGGCAGTGTAGCCGTAAATAATATTGCTCAGCTTCTCATCATTGCTTTTGATGGCACATCACTCCACAGACTTCGTAACCCTGACCCCTTTAACCAGAACCTGAGGAACAGAGATAGGGCGCTCAAGCTCCCACCCCATGACCTGCCTAAGGTCGCTGCTAACAGAGGAAACATTCGAAAGCATCCTCAGCAGATTATCGCTTATCCTAATCCCCCTGACTGCCTTTTTAATCTTTCCGTTTTCAACAAGAAACACACCATCCCTCGGAATCGTGGAGAAATCCCCAGTAGAGTAGTTACTGAAGCGAGTATACCAGACATTCGTAACAACCAACCCCTTCTTAATACCTCTTATGATAGAATCCTTCCCAGACTTTCCAGGCTGCACAACGACATTTGAAGGGCGAGGAGAAACAATCCCTGCGCTCGCAGTGGAGCTTACACCATACCTCGCCGCAGTAGAGGCATTATGAAGATAACTCTTCAAAACACCCCTGCTTATAATATTAGCCTTCCTTGAAGGGCTGCCCTCATCATCAAACCTCCTCGAACCAACACCCGAATACAAAACAGGCTCATCAGCCATGCTGAGCGAAGAGGAAGCAACCCTCTTTCCAACCTTGCCGCCGAAAAAAGAAAGCCCAGACTCAACATAAAAAACCGAAGCAGCGCCAGAGACAACATCCATAAGGTTTGCTGCAGGGAGATGCTCAAAAAAAACATCATAAACACCCTCATCAACAGGCGAAGGGTTCCTCGAAGCAACAGCGACTTCAGCAGCCTCCCTAGCAGCCCTCACGTAACCAAGCCCTCTCATTCCCCGAGACGCCGAAACCCCGTGACCAGAGCCCTCGCTATCAGCCATGGCCCTCAGCGAGAAATAAGCGCGGGTATACTTGTCAAGAGCGTCAACACCACTGCTTGTCAGAAGATGCCTGTCACCAACACAAGTCTCAAAAACACCAGAACACCTTTTCACACCCACCTCAGAAGCAGCTCCAATCGCGCCAGCCACAACATCAGCCATGTCAACATCATTCATTCCCTTGTCAAACTCTGCAAAACCGCCATACCTGAACGGACCCTTTGCAATGCCCATATACTGATTATTCTCTCCAACAGCCCTCGAAAAAGCAACAAGCTTCTCAACACACCTGTCAGCAGCCGAAACACTTGGCTCTATGCTTGTTGCAAGAGTCCTCCTCCCTATGGCTGCAAACACACCAATCGAACGTGAAATCCACCTCTGTGTTGTGCTTACTCTGCTGTTTGAAAACTTCACCTGCGCCTGCTCATAAGACTCGGTGCTAATAGCAAAATCGTCAGCAACCTTGCCCAGCCGCCCTGCCAAGTGCCTGGCCACAGAAAGCGAGTCAGTCATTTCAGAACAACACCCCTAATCCTCAATGAAGGCCCGCCGAACCAAACAGGAAGAGCCTGCATCGGCTCGCCCTTTCCGCAAGAGCCAGCATGATACTCAACGTTATCCGCCACAGCATCAATCGACCTGTAAAGCGCATGCGTAGTAATCTCAAGAACAGGGCTTTTCACAGGCTGGCCAAGCCTCCCATTTGAGATGACATAGGCATCCGCGCCCACATACTTCTGGTTCACCCTGCGGTCATCAATGTTCCACTCTGTAAAATTCCTTATGTAAACGCCCTTCTTCACGCCCTCAAGAAGCTCCTCCTCGCTCAAATCACCAGGCTCAATAAATGTGTTTGACATCCTCGGAATAGGCTCACGGTCATAGCCCTTTGCCCTGCTCGCACCATTAACAGGCATCCCCATCACAGCAGAGCTCTCCCTGCTATGAAGGAAACCGGAAATTACGCCCCTTCGCATAAGATACTTCCTCTGGGCCTTCACACCCTCATCATCAAACAGGTAAAAACCAAAACTATTAGGCAAAGATGGGTCATCAACTATGCTGACCGCCTCGCTGCCAAGCGTGTAACCGAGACTGCCACTGCCTATGAAAGACTCACCTGCCTGAGCAGCCTCCCTGCCCAGAATCCTGTCAGCCTCATAAGGATGCCCCCCACTCTCATGAACAATTATGCCTGTTATCTCAGGCCCCACAACAACATCCAGCTTACCTGAAGAAACCTTTACTCCCTTCTCCATGTTCTGCCTCAAAGCAACAGCCTCCCCTGACAGAACCTCAGGCAGCTTGAACTCATCCAACGCCTCAAACCCCGCAGCCTTTCCATGCTGCCAATACCTCTGCATGCTCAGCCCTTTCCTTGAGAGCGTCATATAGTAATAAAAGTTAACACGCGGAACCCTGGAATGAACACTCGACCCCTCGCTGTTAACATAAAGCTTCTCATCAACATTATCTGAAAGCGAAAAGAACCGTGCAACCACACCTGCATTGGCAGCCACCACAGAACGCTCAACATCCACAAGCGCCCCAAGCTTATCCTCAGGGCCCACATCAGCCAGCGGCTTCCTCTCCCTGACCTCATACCTTGACCTCACAGCACGGCACTTTGAAAGCCTGACACCATTCCTGAGCCCGGAACACCTGCCTGCGTCCCGAACAGCAGACTTAACAGCCTCCCTAACACCCTGCCTGCCAAGAACATTTGTGGCAGCAAACCCCAAAGTCGATCTGACAAGCACCCTCACGCCGATTCCAGAGACTTCCTCAAATGAAGAAACCTGGGCAACCCCGTTCTTAAGAAGGAAGCTGTTGTAAACACCACGCTCAAGCCTCGCATCCGCAAACCTCGCACCCAGCTTCATGGAATAATCAACAGCAAACTCGGCAAGGTCACTGTCAAGTTCCATGCACCAAGAAAAAAACAGTTTTTTAAAAATTAATCGGAAAAAATACAGGCCTGAAGGCCAATATTTTTTATGCTACACGAACTAGATCCTTTACTGTAGAAGTAAGCACCTCGCTCCTGAGCTTTCTGACAAGCACATCATCCTCAATCCTAATCCCGCGCTTTCCCTTAAAATACAGCCCCGGCTCAACAGTCAAAACCATGTTCTCCCTAAGCACACCCCTTGAGCCATGACTAAGCCTGAAGCCAGCATCGTGAACCTCAACACCTATGTGGTGGCCAAGACCATGAATGAACTTTGACTTGTGCTTCCCAAGCAGATTCCTCACGCCTGCGTCAACATCCCCTGCAACAGCCCCATCTACAGCAAGCCCAATACCCATTTCCTGAGCAGACAGCACCAGACGGTAAAGCCCCCTATCATTTGATGAAGGAGACCCCACATAAACAGTGCGGGTCATGTCAGAGCAATACCCTTTATGCCTCACTCCGAAGTCAATAACGCAAAAACCCCTTGCAATCCTGCCGCTGCCAAAATAGTGCGGCATCGAAGCATTATGGCCTGAAGCAACAATAGTCTCGAAAGAAGGCCTACACCCATCCTTCCGAGCCTCTGCCTCAAGAAAGTCCTTCACCTCCTGCTCTGTCCTGAAATCAAACCCCTCTATGCATCGCTGCATTATCCTGGCCGCAATCCTGCAGGACTCCCTAAGCAGCTCAACCTCATCAAAAGACTTGACCTGACGCACAGCACTGATAATGTCGTTGGCATCAAGAAGATTGCCCTTGATTGAGCCAAGAAGCTCAAAATCACGGACACTCATCTCGGCCTTGTTCACAGCCAAACTCCTGAAAGAGCCAAGCTCACTCTCCAAAGAACTGCGCAAACCCTGAAAATCCCTGAAGGCCACAACATCCTTGATTCTTGAGAAAGACCTAACCCTCTCTTGCTCAAGCCTCGAAACCAAAAACCTCGGCCTACCCATTGAAGGAATAACAAGAAAACATCTCTCAAGCTCAACACCAGCGAAATAAAAAACAGAAGGGTCATCATCAGAAAGAACGCAGGCATCAATCCCAGCAGAATCCATGCGTGACTGAAACTCCACAAGCCTCATCTTGAAACCTCAAAAGACCTCACCTTCTCAAGAAGAGCCCTTGCCCTTGCATTTGACTCAAAGTGCTTCCTCACAGGCTCCAGAAGCTCATTCATTGACGAAGAAACAGCCTTCTTCAGGTCAGAAGGATGAACCTCCCCGGAAACATATGCACGCTCAAGCTCAGGATAATCATTGAACGACAAGTCGCCCCCGAACTTCGAGCTTCGCCTGACTTCAAGCCTGCCTAAACCCTCAAAAACAATATATCTGCAATACTCAGGCACAGGGTTCTCAGCAACGACCTTGCCCGGGCAGTAGGCCTTCCCTATCTTTCTCTCGACATCCTCCACAGAGTCAGTCATGAATATTGCGCTGTCAGGAACAGACTTTGACATCTTCATGGCAACAGCCCTCTCAACAGGGTCTGCTATGCTCCTGTCAGGCTGGCCAAGACCCAGCAGCATGTGATGCGAGACAACAACAGGCTTCCAGAAGCCCAGCTTTGGCCCAAGCTCCCTTGCAAGGACATTGACCTTCCTCTGGTCCATCCCAAGCTGCGCAATATCTGCCTTAAGATGAAATATGTCCGCACACTGCATGCAGGGATAAAAGATTTGGGCAGCGCTTAACTGGTCGGATTCTGACCTGCCCATTATCTGAGAGCACCTCACAACACGCTGCACAGTCGAGTTTCTTGCTACCCTAATCACCTTGCTCCAGTAATCAGGCTCAGAAACCATGTCGCTTGTCCAAACAAACTTTATGTCACCAGTCTTCATGCCAGAAGCCTTCCACACCTCAACCATGTAATCCCCAACCACCCTTATCCTCTCAAGGTCTCCACCCATCTTGTTGTTCATCCACGCAAACCAGTCTCCAACAAGCATCTTGAAGCTCACGCCGGCCTTTAACATCTTGTTCACGTTAATAGAGCGGAGGATTCCCTGAGCTATGTGCAGGTTTCCAGATGGCTCAAAGCCGTCGTAAGCTACTATTTTGCTTTTGCTCTCAAGAAGGCTTCTTAATTCCGGTTCAGTAAGTATTTCCTCGCCTACCTGCCTGATCAACTTAATGCGGCTTTCAACGTCCATGCACCGAAACTGACAAGGGGGTATTTCAATTTTTGCATAATAAACATTAACCGCAAGAATTATATAATATGGCTTACCATAGGCTTCTATGGCAACCACTATACAAATAAGCGACAGGCTTTTGAAAACGCTCAAAGCCCGAAAAATGCAGGACAGTGAAAGCTATGAAGCCGTAATCTGGGACCTTATTGAAGACAACCTAGAGCTCTCGGAAGAGACAAAGAGAAACATCCACCAATCAGAAAGAGACATCGCTGATGGCAAAACTGTTTCTCTTAACGACATCAAGAAAAAAATAGGCCTCTTTTGTTAAAAGGCTTGCGGGCAGCCCTTATTTTCGACTACGAACCGGCGATTACAGGGCAATCCTTGACATAAGGCAAGAGAAGCTCCTTATTTTAGTGATTGAACTGGGCCACAGGAAAGACATTTACAAGTAGCACGAGCACATCACTCTGCACAAGACACTGGACAGCCACGCATGTGAGATTTAAATATAACTTGGCTTTATAAAAAAGAAAATGCGGCCGTCAAGATTCGGTCGCAGTCAGTTGAAACCCGTGTCGATATCTGTAGGCGCAAATATATAAACTTTATGCCGCGGTCGCCTAATTCGGTATGGCGGTCGGTTGAAACCCGACGTCCTTCGGGACTTCTGGGCTCAAAACCGTTTGGGTGAGACTCCCAGCCGCGGCGCATTACATCAAAAACCATCTGTTTCTCTTAATGGCGTCATTATACACAAGACACTGGACAGCCACGCAAAACCTATATAAACCAAGCAGCAGGAAGGCTCACAATGCTAATAAGTGTCACAGACCTCTCTGCATACATATACTGCCCAAAAAGCCTCTACATGCAGAGAGTGCAGGGTGTTGTGCAGCCTGCTACAAGCCACATGATTCTGGGAGGGATAAAACACAAGGTAATGGAGCAGATAGCGACAACAGAAAAAGAGGCGTTCCTAAAGATAAACAGGGATTCAACACAGCCAGAGCTGAAAAAAGCCCTAACCGACCTGTATGCTGACGTCCTTGAGGCAGAGCTAGACAGGAAGTCATCACTGCTCAAGCAGTTCGGCCTTTCACAAGAGCAGGCATTCACCCAGATGAAGGCAGTACTTGACAGCATAGCCGAAAGCAAGGCAGAGCCAGTGCTTCAGTTTGCTGCGGCAAACAACGTTTACGGGCACGAGCTATGGGAAACCCTTGTGCCAAAGACACTTGCAGAGGTAAGAGTGGCATCTAAAGAGCTAAGCCTCCGGGGAATCATCGACAAGGTAGAGCTCTACCCTGACAGGTGTGTAACGCATGAGATAAAGACCGGCAAAGCCCCCCACGAAGGGGTGTGGCCATCCCACAGGATACAGGTAAGCGCCTACTGCATGCTTGCTGAAAGAAGATTCAACGTGCAGAGCAACGAGTCTTACATAGACTATGTCTCGGAAAAAAAGAAAAGGCTTGTTGTCATGAACCCATTCATGCGGCAAGAAGTCATAGACACAACACAAAAAGTCATCACCATAATCGAGTCCAAACGACCCCCTGAATCCTGCGGAAGACAAAACTGCTCATGCAAAACTTTTAATATAAAAACACATTGACTTATGAACAGAATATGAAACAATAAAAAATCAAAGCGAGGTGGGACAATGGCTGCAAAGACTGATAACATGAATCAGCTCAGAATAGAAGTAGGAAACGCTGCTGTAAGGATACAATCAATACAACTCTGGATTAGAGAAGCGGATGGAAAACTAAACAAGGTTGAACAAGCAAAAATAGACTTTGAAAATCTAAGACAACAGGCAGAGGCAGCATCAAGATTCATTCAAAAAGCAGTGCGTATAGTTCAAGACAAAATTTAGTTTACTAAGCTATATTAAAGGAAACCAATAATTAATACGATTTGCTATAACGTTGCTATAAGATAGAATATCCGGGCAGGAACCAGGAACTTATCGCTCAGACTTCTTCAGGTAAACCTTCCGGACTGGCCAGGATATCTCTATCCCCTCCTTTGAATACTCCTTCATGATGGCCTTGATGAACTCGTGGATTACCGGCGCCCGGACAGCGTAGTCCTTTACCTTAAGAACTATTGCAAAGTTTATGTTCGATTCACCAAACGCCTTGAAGCGGATGACAGGCTCAAAGTCCTTATCACCTGCCTCGCACCTCTTAAGAACCTCCCTAGCAATCTTTATCGTGACCTTCTCAACCTTCTCCAAGTCGCTATCGTAAGAAACCCCGCAGTCAATAACAACCACCGCGCCTTTGAAAGGCCTGTGATAATTCGTGAGCACGCCCTGGGCAAGCTTCGCGTTGGGTATTATGACTATGTTCTCGTTCAAAAGCCTGATTTTAGTGCTCCTCCAGCCGATTTCTTCAACAAAGCCCTCGTCACCGGTCTCCAGCTTCACAAAATCCCCTGGCACAGCAGGCTTGTCAGCCATAACATAAAGCCCTGCAAAAAAATTGGATAATGTTTCCTGAAGCGCAAGCGCAACTGCCAAAGAGGCAACACCCAAGCTGGCGACAAGAGCAGTCACCTTGATTCCGAGCTGGTCGAGAATCACCACGAGCCCAACAGCGTAAATGAAGACCGAAACAACCTTCCTGATGACGGGCATGAAGTGCTCATCAACCTTTGTCTCGGTCTTTGCCGCAAGGTTCACAGCATACCAGTTAAGCAAAGTTACAGTAACCCTTGCTGCAGTGTACGTGCCAACCCCAATCATGACAACCACAAAACCCTTCCTTACAGAACCAGCATACGGGGTGAGAATACCTATCTGAAGAAGGGAAAAATAAAACCCCACAACAAGCGAAACGAGATAAACAGGACCCTTGACCGACTGAAGAAGCTCATCATCAAGGGTTGTCTTCGTAGCCCTCGTCAGCTTTGAAACATACTGCTCAAGAACAAAATAAAGCACCTTTGCCCCGAAAAAGGAAGAGACAAGGATAACGAGCGCAGAAAGCCAGTCGTTCTGCGCAACAAACGAATAAGCTCCCGCAAGCTGACTCAAAACATCAGAGCCTGAAACCATGCCCAGAAAAACAGAGGCAGGTATTAATACTTTTCTAACCCCTCCCACAGGGCGTTTCAAAAAATTTAAATACTAGGCTAAACAGAAAATTATCACTCCGCAAGGAACAAAAGGATTTACTGAAGGAAGGGTGTTTGGATGGCAGAAGAAGAAAAGAAGTTCTCGAGGCAGATAATAGGAAAAACAGTTGTCAGCAAAACAGGAAAGCGCTTTGGCGAAGTCGGAGACGTGGCATTTGAGACCAAATCAGGCGAACTCGTGCACCTCGTCCTCTCAAAAACAACCCCCTACACGGAAAAACTCCAGCTTGAGAAAGACAAGTCAGGCAGCATACTGATACCGTACAGCGCAGTCATAGCCATCGGGGACTTCATGGTTGTGGCTGAAGAAGACATACTTTAGCCACGAGTTGCAAAGGATTCTAAGCAAGAAGCCCAAGAAAACCTTTATAATAGCCCTCCGGATACAGCACCCATGAGTGCAATCTGGACAGAGAAATACAGGCCGTCAGAGTTCTCACAAGTTGCCGGGCAGGAACACATAGTTGCAAGGATAAAGGCCCTTGTTGAGAGCAGAAACATACCACACATGATGTTCTCAGGGCCACCAGGAACTGGAAAGACAACAACAGCCATAATAGTGGCCAAGAAACTCTTCGGGGAGAGCTGGCGGCAGAATTTCCTCGAGCTCAACGCAAGCGACGAAAGAGGAATAGATGTCATAAGGGTCAAGGTGAAGGACTTTGCAAGAACAAAGACAATAGGAGAAACACCCTTCAAGATAATCTACCTTGACGAGTCAGACTCCCTTACCAAAGAAGCCCAGCAGGCCCTGAGGAGAACGATGGAGAACTACGCCAACACCTGCAGGTTTATACTAAGCAATAACTACTCCAGCAAAGTCCTCGAGCCAATACAGTCAAGGTGCGCCATATTCAGGTTCAGGCCGCTTACAGAAGAGGCAATCAGGGGAATAATACGCAGAATAGAAGCAGCAGAAGGGCTGCAGATAGATGAAAACGCCGAAAAGGCGCTAATAGAGGCAGCAGAAGGCGACTGCAGGAGGCTGGAAAACCTCCTCCAGAGCACATCCGTATCCACAAGGAAGATAACAGCTGAAACAATATACGAGGCAGCAGCGCTCGCAAAACCAAAAGAAATAAAAGATGTGCTAACCATGGCCATAAACAACCGCTTCACAGACGCAAGAGATAGGCTCATAACAGCCATGACCTCCAACGGCCTGTCCGGCCTGGACGTCATAAAGCAGATACAAAAAGAGGTGCTAAGCCTGGATTGGGACCAGAAGAAAAAGATGCACATGATAGACAAGTGCGGAGAAATAGAGTTCAGGATGGTCGAAGGAGCAGACGAATTTGTCCAGCTCGAAGCCCTCCTGAGCAGCCTGGCCCTCCTCGGCCCTTAAATGGGAAAAGCAAACAAGCCAAAACAACCCCAAGACGACCACGCACAGCTATTTCTCGCTAGGGAAACATTCAAAGGCACAATAAAGGCTCTCGACACAGAAATAGCCTCGCTGCACAAAAGAATGGCCGGCCTCGAGGCAGTCAACGCCAAGCTAAGGGAGCATATGCTGCTAAGGGACTCACTTGAGCGGGCAATGAGTGAGGAATTCAACAGGCAGCTCGCTGAGAAAGACAGAACAATCGAGCAGCTCAAGCAGATAGCCTCAAGAAAAGAAGAAGCAGCCCATGAAGCAACACTCACAATCCAGAGAGATGAGGAGCTTGAGCTGATAAAACAACACCAACACAGCACACAGGCAATAAAAAACCTTCAGGAGCAAATAATCCTGAAAGGCAGCACCATATCGCAGCTTGAAGAAACAAACACAAAGCTCAGGGAAGCAATACATCTCAGGGAAGCAATAGAAAAAGCAGTCAAAACAGAGTTCTCAAAACAACTCGCCCACAAGGACATCGTCATAAAAAGGCTTTCGGAAAAAAGCACCAGGCCACAGACAATTCACATTGACGACGACCTCCACAATGAGACAATCATCCTCAACCAGCGCGTATCAGAGCTCGAGGAAGCAAACTCAAAGCTAAGGGAAAGCCTGATGCTCAGGGAAGCCACAGAAGCAGAGTTCAGGGAGGAATTCAACAGGCAGCTATCAGAGAAGGAAGACACCGTAAAGAGACTTAAGATGCTAAGGCTTCAGACAGAGACAACACAGAACGACTTCGAAGGAATAAACAAGGAACTCCACGCAGAACTCGACCTCACAAGAAACGAAGCAGAGGCAACAAAACAAAGGCTAAACCAGAAAAACGAGGAAATGCGGAAACTCGCAGAGCAGTCACAACAAAAAGAAAAATCATACGAAAGCCTATACTTCCAGCTCACAACGCAGCTAAAGCAAAAAGCCCACGAAATAGACAGGCTCAAGAGCTTCATAGCAGAAAGAGAGGAAATCACGCAAAGAATAGAACAGCAGCTCCAGAAAGAAATCGCTGCAAAGGAATCACAAGTACTCGAGCTAAAGCACACAAAGGACTACGGCAGGACAGCACAGGCAGAAAGAGAGCTTGAGAACGCAACCCAGATAATCAAGGTAAAGGAAGCAACAGCAAGAAAACTGGCCATGGAGCTCGAACAGCAAAAAGGCGAAAACCAGGCCTTCCAGAGAAACATGCACGCACAACTCACCTATACAAGAAAACTCAAGGAGCAATACCAAGGCTTGCTCAACAATGCCAGGCGCAACCACGAAAAGGCAATGGACTCGCTTATAAGGGAGCACGCCACAAGAGAGATAGCCACAAAAGCCGAAGCCGAGAAGCTCAAGGCACAGCTGACACAAAAACAGCTGGAAACAGAGTCACAAAAGCAAAGGATAGACGAGGCAATCAAGGAGTTCGCCATAAAATCACAGCAGGTAATAGACCTGAGGGGAACAGACACGATAGAAGCCTTAACCGGGCAGAGCCAGCAGAGTCAAAAAGACAAAGAAAGACAGGAAAAAGAAAGAAAGGAAATCGATCAGGAAAAGGAACAGCTCAAGGAAAGAGAGGAAAAAGTCAAAGGGATGCTCACAACAATCGAGAAGCAGCTGAAAGACACCGAAAGCAAGGACAAAGCCCTCGAAGCCAAAGAACAGGTACTCACCAGACAGCAGGAAACCCTTAACAAAGCGATAGAAGCACTCACAGCAGCAGCGCAGCCAAAACCAGCGCTGTCCAAGCTCGAGCAACACCTCGATATACAACAGCCAACCCAGCAGATACCCGTACCCAAGCGAACTGAACAGCCATTACCACAACCACAGAAACCAATCTTGATACAAGAGGCACAGATTGCACCACAACAAATGAAAAAAACGCCAATCAATGAAGAGACGAAATACAACACGAATGAGCAAGAACTCGGATACACAGAAACCGAAGAGATACTCTCAGTAATAGACGTAGCACTCCAGCACAAAGACACGCCTGAAAACATAAAGAAATCCCTTCTCTCATCAGGCTACGCAAAAGAAGCAGTGGAAAAGGCATTCAGCAAGCTAAACCTCTAAGCATTACTCAACCTCATATTACTTACTTTACCCGCACCTATAGCAGTAAGCCCTTGAGCCGCCAGCGTTTGTGAGGCACCAGTTATTCCATGTAGGGTTATTTGGATACGTCCATCCAATGCTGCAGGTTGTTCCGAGAAGGCCGTAATTATCATTGCCGCACGCATTTGTCCCGCCAGGGCAAACAGTGCCGCCGATACCTGCACCAGTGCTGCACGTGTAACAGTAAGGTCTTGACTCTCCGGCATTTGCCCGGCACCAAATATCATACTGGCTGTTGTACTGGTAATTCCAAGAGCCACTGCAAGCAGGCAAGAACTCCCTGCTGCCACCTCCACAGCCATCAACGCCGCCAGGGCAAGCACTGCCTGTCCCTACACTGCAAGTATAGCAGTAAGAACGCGATTCCCCAGCAGTAACCCTGCACCACTCATTATACTGGGTGTTGCCAGGGTAAAGCCACTGGCCGCTGCATGAACTAAGGGACTCGCGGCTACTTCCGCCACACGCACCCACTCCCCCAGGACACATAACTGACGGCGTTGGGGTTGGTGTTGGCGTTGGCACAGGAGACGGCGAAGGCGTGCCTGAAGCAACTCCAGCGCTCTTCACCAAAATAGTAGTGTCCTCATGCTGCTTGTAATTGAAGAAAAGCTCAATGCTCAGTGGGGTTTCAAACTCCCTCCCAGAAACACCAGAGGCATCCATGAAGCAGCTCACAAACTTCTTGTTCTCAGTAAGCGTAACGTCACCCTCATTCCCGCCGCCAAGGCTCGTGCAGGTTATCCTCCCAACATTCGAAGTAACCCTCACCCTAACCCTGTTCCTGTTCTGGAACCTTGAATCGCACAAGTCACCAGAATGAATGGCACCAGTGCCCTTATGCACAAGGTCAAATGAAAAAGCAATCTTGCTCTGCCCGCCAGGACTCTGCCTGAAATTCTCCACATGCAGAGGAGAGCCTGAATTAGACACTGCCTTAACCTCATCAACCTTGCAGGTCGGCTCCTGGCCAAACCTCGGCAACTCCCGCTGCACACAGAACTGCGCAGAAGCCCGGGTCCTGTAAGAATAGCACACATCGACACGCAAAGGAAACTGGGTGTTCCCAGGCAACACCTGCCTATACCTGAAAGGCTCCTCACCAGAGCTGCCAAAAGAAACAATCACCGGGTTAGCCTCCCTGCAGTTACCCTCCTGGTCCTTGCTCTTCCCCGGAATCCGCTCAGAAACAACCTTCACATACACAGGGCCGCCAAAATCAACGTTGCTTATGCCAGAAAGCTCAACCTTCGACTGCGAAACCTCTATGTCCTGCTCACCCTTATTAAGAAGCCTCAAGGAAACATCAAAAGGAAACTGGTTGCCATCAAAAACCTCCAGTGGAGGACTCCCCTCAACGAACTTCACCTCAACGCCATCAAGGCCTCCACAGAAAGGAGTGGTCTTCACATTATTAGGGCCCTGAGCACAGCCTGCAATGAAAACAGAAGCAGCCAAAAAGAACACAAGCGCAACCCTTCTTTTCATACGAACACCAGCACCACAAAAAGCGAGTCAGACTTATATAAATCTTTCTAAACGGGAACTAAACGAGTCAAGGAGCCCTCACAAGCTCAACCTTCTTCTGAACAGAATCACGGTAGCCATACTTCAGCCGGACATTCATGGGAGAATTAAACGCAGGCCGCTCCCCCAGATCTTCGACGCCAAGCTCGCAGAAGATGCTCCTCTTGCCATTTATCAGCTTTATATGCCCATCAGTCAAGGGCTTGCAGGAGCCAGTAATATCCCTCCCGGCAACCTCAACAGACTCAAGCCGCACAAGGTCAATGTCCCTGAAAGAAAGCCCTTCGCTGTAAGGGCTGCACCTCTCCATAGCCTGCTCAGAAAAAACAGCTCCCCCACCCACATTCGAAACATCGATAACAAACCTGAGCTTCTCTGAAGAAGGGCTCAGCTGCACCTTCGTAACAGCAACAGGAGCGCCCTGGCCTCCAGAAAGCGAAACATCCTTTGAGCTGCAAACCTCCTGACCTGTTGAAGAAGAATCAGAATCAACACAAACAACAGGCACAGCCCACGTCTGATAAGAATAACAGGCAGTCGCAAGCAATACAGGCCTGTAGGCATCAACGCCCTCCTGAAGAGAAACCACGCCCTCAAACTCAACCACGTTAAGCTCGCCCTCAGGAGTAAAAGAGCTCCTACCCGAAAGCCTGCCAACATCAGCAGACGTCTCCATACCCGTGATAATCCCGGGGTCAAAGCCACTGATAAAAACAGTGCCCTGCCCCTGCTCAATGTCAGACGTGCCCAGATTCCTCACCTGAACAGCCACACCAAAGCGCCCCTCCCCCAAAAACCTATCCGGAGGAACACCTGGCATAAAAGCAAGGCCCAAGCCCTTTGTGCCTGACTTGAATTTGTCACCACCTGCCCCTGGATCAGAAGAACCCCCTGAGCACCCAGCCAGAACGACCAAAAGCGCAACCAAGAACAGCAAGTCAACTCTCATTTTAGCACCAAGTGACACATGGCTTATATAAATATTGCTAACCCTCAACCCTCCCTCAAAATCCTGACCTGCTTTGAAACAGTCGAGATGTATCCGTAATCAACCTCCACTATAAGCGGAGCAACATAGCTGGCGCCTGCCTCCAACGGCTCTTCCAAAGAGCACCGCACAACAGCGCCTTCAGGCGGTAATCTAACTGGCACGGAAGGACACGAAAGCCTTGCACCTGAAAGCCTCGCCGAAACAGAAACGTAACCCCACACCTTTCCTGAGTCGCCTGCAGAAACCGGTCCGGACGAGCAAAGCGAGGAAACATCAGCACCAGGACTCACCACCCTACCATCACCCCCGTTTTTGAGATGCAGCTCAAACACAGGCTTCACAGAAGAAACATCTCTCCCTGCCCCGACAGGAAAAAACTTCGTAACAACCTTAGTAACGGCAACAGGAGCGCCCTGACCTGAAGAAGAGATATCCTTAGCCGCGCATGAGCTCGGGCCGCGGGACACACCAAAAGCATCTGACACTATGCACACATCAGACTTCAGCTCAGTCCTATACTTGTAACAGGAAGAGGCAACAACAACAGAGTCATGTGACTCAGCCTGAGACTCCCTGAACTGCCTTGTATACCCGCTGAAAATCACAAGCTCCTCCTCTCCAACAGGCGTTGCAAAGCTCCTGCCCAAAAGCGAAAAAGCCTTTCTTGAACTGTCGAGGCTCATGTAGTCCTGCTCAACATTCACAGCAACAACACCGTCAGAAACATCAAAAGCGCCCTTGTTCTGAACCCTCAATGCAACCTTGAACGGGTAACCAGAACCAGAAGATGCAGGAGCCAAAAGCTCAGATGGAGGAGAACTCTCCAAAAAGCCAATCATAATCCCCTCAGTGCCCGTATGAAAAGTGTCCTGCACAGGCAACACAGTGCTGTTATCCCTGCCAGCACACCCTGCCAAAAGCAGCATTAATGCAAGCAAAAAGACAACCAGCCCTGCCTTTTCAATCCTAAGCAACACGCTCTGAAAGATATTCCGAAACATCAGTCCTCAACACATTTTCAACATAATCATTGCTGCATGCACAGCCGTTATACCTCCTCAACGCATACCCCCACCCAGAATACCTGCCCCCGCAAGTACAAGCATCAACAGGGCTACTGACAGACTCATCGTAACCAGCCTTCAGCAACCTCAACCCGGCCTCTATGTTGCAGTTCAAGTCCTTAACATCCTTCCCAGAGCAAGACAAAGCACCAATGCACATGTCAGGGCTGCCCTTCTGATATACAACCTTCCCAACGCACTGCGGATGAGCATTTGTGCAGGTATTAATCTGCATCACGCCCAAGGAGCAGCCACTGTCACCACACTTCACAACCCCATCACAGTTGCCATAAGCGCTGTAAGGCCTCGGGGCATAATGCTGCAGGCCACCCTCAACCATGGCAACCTGAAACGCAATCCTCCTTGGAACACCATGCCTGTCAGCCCAATACCTGATGGCGTCAACAACGCTTGCGCTCCCAGTAGAACCTCCTCCTGATGAAGAAGAAACAGAGACAGGAGAAGACGAAGAAGGCTTCTTCCTCTCATCAACCCTTACAACAACGTCCTTCTCCACAGTATAAGTATACCTTGCAGACACCCTGAAGAACCTAAGCCCCACACCACCCTCACCAAGCAACTTAGACGACTCACGCTCACTAAACTCCAAAGGACACAAGAAATAAAGGTAACTGCCCTTCCTGATATCAGTAAACGCCTCAGGGTTCCCAGACCTCTCCCCTGCTATATCCAGCTGGTAGAAATCATAGTCCTCATCACCGCCAGAAGCAACAAACCTGCCGGTGCAGCCAGACACGTCAATCCTCAATCCTTTCGGCACATAAAGCTTAAGCTCAGACAACGAGTCAATACGACCCTGCCAATCAGTGCTCAGGGACAACTTAATCGACTGCTCCTCATTCTCCATAGGCGCAGCGTTTATCACAGGGCCTGCATCTATGCCAATCATCACAGGGCCCTGAGTGTATTCTGCAACAGGCTCCTTCTCAGGCAGCTTGTAAAACGCAACAGGGTCCTCATCCTTCGGAACCTTACCCCTGTCAATAACATACGCCCTCAAGTCAGCATCAGTCTTAAAGTTGAACGTCGCAGAGACCTTCACAGACCTGCTGCCGGGCTTAAGGCCACTATCGAACCTGCAACTAAACACGTTATCCTCAAACTTATCAACCCTGATTTCAGGAGGCAGGATAACGCCTTGAATCTCATCCCTCTTCTCGAAGTCAGACCAGCACTTAGGAATAATCGAGATAGGCTCCTCCAAAGTCTCAGCCTTTATATCAGCCAGCACAACAACCTTCCTGCCCTCAACATACGAAGGCTCAGCAGGCTCCAGCTTCTTGATGAAAACCCCCACAGGCTTAGAGTCCTTCTCCTTCCCAGGAACTATTCCGCCAGTAGCAGTGCTTATCTGCCCGCTGAAAAAATCGCCAATAGACTCAATAAAGGCGTTATACCTGCCTGCCAAAGAACCAGCTGCCTTCCCGGAATCCAAAGACTTTTTAAGCCCTTCAAAAAAAGACTTTATCCCATACTTCTGGTCAACCTCATAAATGCTCTCGCCAAACCCAGTGGTCTTCATGGCATCAGCCAAAACAGGCCAGACAATGCCATAAAGCAACAATATTATTATGATGTCACGCGCAATGCCTCCAACAAAACTGTCGCTCTCCCTCGCAACCAGAACCCATGTCCAGCAAGTAGCAAAAAAAAGCATCAGCGCATTCAAGACAGTGAAAACCCCGAACTCAGAAGACTTAGGAATAACAGGCAGAAGCTTGCTCCATAAGACAGGCGCAAGAAGAGAAATCAGTGAAAGCGCAGACGCATGCTGCACAGGCAGGATTTTAAAAACAAACGCGACAGCAACAAAAATCGTGAAATAAACAAAAGCCCTGGTCTGAAGCGGGATGATGTAGCCAAGAAAAAGCTCAAGAAGCTGATACAACGCCACAAAAACCAGAACAAAAGTAGGCACAGGAACCTTGGGCTTAAGGAAATCAAGACCCTTCACAACCACGCTGCCGCCTGACTTAGCAGCGCCGGTAGCTGCAGAAGCGCCCGCAGCCGCAGCAGAAACCATGCTGCTGAACGCATTCCTCCCTGACTTTGAAGACAGGTTGCTGCCCGCCATCGCATCGTACGCAGCACGGCGCGAAGCACTGTTTGCAGTCTCTTCCTCTTCCAAGGCATCAAGTATTCTGTCCTTGCCGTAATCCTTAGGGGCTGCAGGCATATTTACCACTTTTGCAACAACTCAGCCCAGAATCCATTATAAATCTTTCTTTGATTGAGCCAATACTGCGTGGTCTGAGCGTAGAGCGAAGACCCGCAAAGCGTTTTTTCTTGGCAAACTGTTAAATCATTGTCTCTTCCCAGACAAGCTCATAGCCGCGCGGCGCCATAAAGCTATGGAGTTGATAAATATGGGAGATCTGCATGGCTGTAGTTTCAAAGGTTTTGTTTCCCGAATTCCATGAGACACCAGAAATAACTGGGCTGATCACATGTCAACAGGCATGAAGGATTTCGAAGCGTCAACAGCTTATGTGAAGGGCCAACAAAGGCATCACGGAGTAAAAGTTTTCGACGACA
>JACQST010000018.1 GCA_016211185.1 Candidatus Woesearchaeota archaeon
GCCTACGGTTAACATCTACAGGTTGAACAATACGGGCTCTGGATAATCTTTTTAAAATCAGGCCAGCTTAACTTCTGTCCTGTAAGATGCTGCCAGAATATTTATAAAGCACTGCCTTATTGCTCTTTCTATGGAAAATCATGTCGGCTTGCCTGAGTATGATGGCCTTATGCTGATTGCGGGAAACTCCAATCCGGGCCTTGCGGCTTCTGTTGCCCGCGAATTGGGTATTCCGCTTGCGAAGGCTGATGTTGGAAGGTTCCCCAACGGCGAGACAAGGGTTGAGATTCTTGAGTCTGTCCGGGGGAAGAACGTTTTTGTTCTGCAGTCCACTTGTCCTCCGGCCAATGAGAACCTGATGGAGCTCTTGCTGATAATGGACGCGTTGAGGAGGGCTTCTGCTGGAACCATATCCGCGGTGATTCCTTTTTTCGGCTATGCCAAGCAGGAGAAGAAGAAGACAGGCATGGAGCCCATCTCTGCAAGGCTTGTGGCTGACATGATGACTGTTGCTGGCGCCCAGAGGATAGTCACGCTTGACCTGCATGCGCCCCAGATTGAGGGCTTTTTCAGCATCCCTGTTGACAACCTTTCAGCGCTGAGCCTGATAAGCAGGTATCTTGCCGGGAAGGCTATTGAGGAATTGGTGGTTGTTGCGCCTGATGCTGGTGGCGTGAAGCGGGCCAGGAACCTTGCGAACATGCTTGATGCGCGCCTTGCCATAATCGACAAGTACAGGAAGCATTACAGGGAGGCTGACGCGATGAATGTTGTGGGCAAGGTGAAGGACATGAACGCTGTCATAATTGACGATTTTATTGACACCGGGTCAAGCATAGTTGAGGCTGTGAGGGCGTTGAAGAACCATGAGGCAAGGAAGATATTTGTTGCGTGCACCCACCCGATTCACTCCGATAATGCTACTGATAGGCTTAGGAGCGCTGAGATCGAGGAGCTTATAGTCACTGACACTATCCCTCTTCCTGATGAGAAGATGTTCCCTAAGGTTAAGGTTCTTTCCGTTTCGAAGATGCTTGCCGAGGCCATCAAGAACATTTATAAGGGAGAGCCTGTATCTTACCTGTTTCACCAGTATCACTAAACGTTTTGGTTTCGAATGGGAAAGGCGAATACAGAGGTTAGTGAGGATGAGGTAAGGAAGCAGTATATTGAGCTGCAGCTTCTGGGCAGGCAGATAAAGCAGGCTCAGGAGCAGGTTGAGGCTCTGGATGAGCACCTTGTCGCCCTTTCAAAGCTGGTGCAGGATCTTGAGACCCTTAAGTCAATGAGGCCTGACACTGAGATGCTGAGCGCTCTCAGCAGCGGAATATTCGTCAGGAGCATCCTTAAGGACTGCAGCGAGGTTGTGGTTAATGTCGGTGCTGATGTTGCTGTGGTTAAGTCTGTTGATGATGCAAAGGCCTTCGTGAAGGGAAAGCTGGATGAGGCTCAGTCTCACAGGGCAGGCATGCTTGAGGAGCTTGAGAGGATGGTTCAGCAGGCCAGGCAGGCAGAGGAGAGCATGGCTTCGCTTGTTGGGTGAATCTGGAGATGTTCAGGTTTCTCAAGGACAAGCTTAAGGGCGTAATATCCGGTTTCTCGAAGGGTGTTGAAAAGGGTTCTGATGATTCCAAGGCTATTGACTTCGCTGAAGCTGATTCTGCTAAGCCTACTGTAGCTTTGGCCAAGCCTGCTGTTGAAGTTGAAAAGGGTGAAAGCGAAAGGGGCATTGGCAGTCTGATAAGGGAGAAGCTCACGACTACGAGAATTTCCCCGGAGAAGTTTAGGCAGCTGTTCTGGGAGCTGGAGGTTGCGATGCTTGAGAACAACGTGGCTGTTGAAGTTGTTGAGAAAGTGAAGTCTGACCTTGAGACTGCCATTGTCGGTAAGCCTCTTCCAAGGGGAAAGGTGGCTGAGTCCATTTCAGGGGCTTTGAAAAAATCAGTTGAGGGCTTATTTGAGGAGCCTTTTGAGCTCGCTGACAGGGTTAAGTCAAAGTCTCCTTTTGTGGTGGTTTTTGTCGGCATTAACGGCTCTGGAAAGACGACTACTATCGCAAAGGTTGCGAAGATGCTCAAGGACAAGGGGCTGAAGGTTGTGCTTTCGGCATCAGACACTTTCAGGGCAGCATCCATCGAGCAGCTGCAGCACCACGCTGACAGCTTGGGGGTAAAGATGATTAAGCACAGCTATGGCTCTGACCCTGCGGCTGTCGCGTTTGACGCTGTGCGCTTCGCTGAGGCCAAAGGCATGGATGTGGTGCTGGTTGACACTGCGGGAAGGCTTCACAGCAACACTAACCTGATGGATGAGGTCAAAAAGGTTGTTCGTGTTGTCAAGCCTGACCTTAAGATTTTTGTTGGGGAGAGCATCACTGGGAATGACTGCACTGAGCAGGCCATGAGCTTTGACGAGGCTGTAGGCATTGACGGCATAATACTTGCCAAGGCTGACGTTGACGAGAAGGGAGGCACTGCTATCTCTGTTTCTTATGTCACGAGGAAGCCCATACTTTACCTCGGGACAGGGCAGGGGTATGATGACCTTGAGTTGTTTGATTCCGCTGCTGTGATTTCAGGGTTAGGCTTATAGTAGCTCCTTTCAGGGAACATTAGCACGGCTTGTGAATACATGTTTTGGAGGCCGTATCTGGTGACTTCAAAACCGTTTTTTTCAAAGAACTCTGCTGTTCCAACATGCTCGTCATCATTATCGAACAGGCAGGCTATGCCATCATAATTTTTTTTGGCCATTATGCCCGAATACACAGAGAGCATGTCTGTTCCGAAGCTGAATCTTCGGTAGGTTGGATCAACCGATATGTGAAATACTGCAACTTTTAATCCTTTTCTGCGCGCACTTGTCAGGTCATCGTCTTGCCATACGCCGCCAAAAACATCTGCTGCAGCTAGCCCTACAAGGTAGGGTCTCGTGACAATGCCCTTTCTCGCTCCCATCTCCTTTTGCCATTCATATCCTTCTGTTATTCCGTACTGTGGCATCGGGGATATTACCCCTTTTGCAAACTTTGCGGTTATGGGGTCGAAGAAGCCTTCCAGAGCTTCTACATTTCCAAAACATTGTCCCCTGATAAATCTCGTGCATGCTGCAGGGGAGAAGTATGAACTTATCGCGTCATACCATAAATAGGTGCCTTTTTCAGTGTGTATTGCTCTTATTACGGGATTTTTCTGTCCCGTGTTTGGAGGCATGCCCATAATCTGCACGCCTGCTTCTGCAGGAGCTTCATTCACCAGGGTGTCTATGGTCAGTGTTGTAATTTTCCATCACGTATGAAGTTTTACAACTCTTCCCAAAGACCGTTGAGTTTTTTACGCTTTGCTTCAGGCCTTTGAGAAAGAGCGGCTTTATTGAAGCAAAAGCAGGCTCAGCAACAACAAGGATACGAGCAGCAAAGTCTTGCTCACTCCTTCATTGTTGATTAAGGCCATTTTACAAATTTGTTGTTAGTTGTTTGGCGGTTGTATTTAAATTTTTTGTTTTGGATTTTAGACAATAATTTCAAGTTTTAGGTTTCGGATTTTAAGAAAATAAATGCCTTTCTGTATTCTCTGATTTCTTTTTCTGCCTTCTCAGCCTCATCTTTGGAGATTATACCAAACATTCTGGGGAGAGGGTTTTTTTCATTTCCAAGTCTTTTGAAGAGGTCGCTGAAGCTTTCGTCAGCCGCCTTAAGCCTCTTAATCTTGTTATAGGCTTCCTCAGTTACAGTTATAGTTTTCACCATGTTTGAACGTAAATGTAAACAGATATTTAAGCTCTGCACACCGTGCACGTTTTAGCCGCGGCACATAATACCCGCTGGTTCACTCAACAAACTCTATCTCCCCGTCAAGATAGACTCCCTTCAGAAGCCTTACAGGCCTCCATTCGTCATAGACGAGCTCTGCATCAAGCCAGCCCGCAAGTTCTTGTGGGTTTCCTATTGTTGCGGAAAGCCCTATTACCTGCGTGTTCTTGAGGAGCTGCCTCATCATTGTTATCAATACCTCCAGCGTCGGCCCTCTTACAGGGTCGTTCAGGAGGTGTATCTCATCCACTATGATTACCTTCGCCATGCTTATCCACGGCGCGTAATGCCGTATCAGGCTGTCAAGTTTTTCTGAGACTGTTATTATGAGGTCGTATTCTGAAAGGTAGTTGTCTGCTGAGTCCATGTCCCCTATTGAGAGCGCTACCTTTGCGATGTGCCCGTATCTTTTCCTGAAGTCGTTGTATTTCTCGCTTGCCAATGCCTTGAGCGGGACGATGTATATGGCCTTTCCTTTGCCGCTTATTATGGTGCTGAGTGCGGCAAGCTCTGCTATCAGCGTCTTTCCTGAGCTTGTGGGAGTGCATACGAGGAGGTTTTTCCCTTCGAGAAGCCCTGCCCTGACTGCTTTTTCCTGTGCAGGCCTTAGCTCGTTTATGTCTTTTTCGAGTATCGTGTAAAGCTGCTCTGGTATTTTTGCCCTGAGTTCTGATAGGTGCATGCTCCCCGTATCTATGGGCTTGTTTATAATTATTGCTTATCAAAACAAAAAGTATAAATATTAAACCAACTTATTGAGTTTCAAGGTGAGAAAAAATGATAATCAAACTAAAACTAGGTGATAAGGGGCAGCTCGTCATACCCAAGGTTGTTAGGGACAGTATAGGGTTAAGTCCGAGCAAGCATGCCATACTGGAAGTGAAGAACAAAAAGATAGAGATAAGGCCCCTCACAGAACAGGACGTTGTTAAGGCTGCAGAGGATAGGGCGAAAAGGGCTGGAGCAGATGTATCACGCTGGGTATACGGAGACAGGATTTACGAAGAGGAATTCGAATGATTTATCTTGATGCAAACTTCTTCATTTTCTTCAATTTTGACAATGGGAAAAAAGGAGAAAATGCCAGAAAGCTGCTTAGAGAGATAGTGCAGGGCAGGTATGCAGTTACCTCATCCCTTGCGCTGGACGAAGTTATGTGGGTCATAATCAAGAATAACAGGTCAAAGGAGCTTAGGGATGTTATTGAGGGGGTATATGCAGTTCCTAATCTCTCTGTTAAGGAGACGGGGGTAGAGGTTCCATTAATTGCTGTTGACATTATTGAGAGATATGGCCTCAAGCCTCGGGATGCTTTTCATGCTTCAGTTATGAAGGTCATAGGCACGAACAGTATTGCAAGTGATGATGCAGATTTTGATAAAGTGAACTGGATTAGAAGGATTTCTTTTTAGGCTATGCTGCTCATTTGTTTACTGGTTGGGGTTTTTATTTCCTTCAAAGCGCTGCATGGTATGCGACTATGATTGCTGCGGACAGCAGCGCAACTGTGTTCAGGACCTTTATCAGCGGGTTCAGTGCAGGGCCTGATGTGTCCTTGAATGGGTCTCCTACTGTGTCTCCTACTACTGCTGCCTTGTGCGCGTCGCTTCCCTTTCCGCCAAGCTTTCCTGTCTCTATGTATTTCTTTGCGTTGTCCCATGCTGCTCCACTTGTGGTCATTGTTATGGCCAGCAGGAGGCCTGTTACTATTGAGCCTGCGAGCAGTCCTCCGAGTGCTTCAGGCCCGAGAAGGAATCCCACAAGCAGTGGAGCTGATACTGCTATTATTCCTGGCAGAATGAGTTCCCTCATGGCTGCCTTTGTGCTTATGTCCACACATTTGGCATAGTCTGCCCTTGCTTTTCCTGACATGAGGCCTTTTATTTCTCGGAATTGCCTTCTTACTTCTTCGACTATGAGGAATGCTGCCTTTCCGACTGCCCTCATTGTCAGCGATGAGAATATGAATGGCAGCATTCCGCCTATGAACAGCCCGACAACAACTGCGGGCTCGTAGATGTTTATTGCCTGCAGGCCTGTGGCGTCCCTGTATGCTGCAAAGAGCGAGAGCGCGGCAAGAGCTGCTGAGCCTATGGCAAATCCTTTTGTAACTGCTTTTGTTGTGTTTCCAACTGCGTCGAGAGGGTCTGTGACCTGCCTTACAGATGGGGGCATCTTCGACATCTCTGCTATGCCTCCTGCGTTGTCAGTTATCGGGCCGAATGAGTCCACGCTTACTATTATGCCTGTCATTGAGAGCATTGCTACTGCTGCTATGGCTATTCCATAGACACCGCCAAAGTAGTATGCCACTAAGATTCCTGCTGAGATGGCTAACACTGGAACAAGTGTGCTTTCCATGCCTCTTGCTATGCCGTTGATAATAACTGTTGCAGGGCCTGTTTTTGCAGACTCTGCTATGCTTCTTGTTGGCTCTCTTGAATGTGAGGTATAATATTCTGTGACGTAGCTTATTATCACTGTCAGCACTATTCCGACTGTTGCCGCGTAGAACAGGTTCATGTGTGCTGGGAAGAAGTATGCTGTCATGGCGTAAAAGCCCAGCAGTGTTAGTGCTGCACTTATGAGTATTCCCCTGTTGAGGGCTGTCCATATCCTGTTTTTGTCGTTTGTCTTTACAAACAAGCTTCCTATTATAGATGCGAGTATTGCTATTGCGCCGAGGACCAGGGGATAAAGCACTCCGTCTATTGATGACAGCGTGATTCCGAGGAGCATTGCTGCAATTATTGTTACAGTGTAGCTTTCGAAGAGGTCTGCTGCCATGCCTGCGCAGTCCCCGACATTGTCTCCAACGTTGTCTGCTATGACTGCCGGGTTTCTTGGGTCGTCCTCTGGTATTCCAGCTTCAAGCTTTCCAACGAGGTCTGCTCCGACGTCAGCCCCTTTCGTGTATATCCCTCCTCCAACTCTTGCGAAAAGGCTTATTAAGCTTGCTCCGAAGCCAAAGCCTATTAATGCTGTTGGGTCTCCGAAGTAATACGTGAGTGCTGCAACTCCAAGCAGGCCAAGGCTGACTACTGCAAAGCCTGTTACTGCTCCTCCATGGAACGCGACTTCAAATGCCTCTGCAAGTCCGTTTCTTGCTGCGTTGGCTGTCCTTACGTTTGCCCGCACAGAAATCATCATGCCGATGTATCCTGCTATGGCTGAGAGAAGCGCTCCTAATATGAACGTGATTGCGGTTGTGCTGCCGAGAGCAAACCACAGCACCGCTGCTATGATTACTGAGAGAACACCTACTGTCCTGTACTGCCTGTTCATATAAGCGGTCGCGCCTTCCTGTATGGCATGAGAGATGCTCAGCATTTCCTTAGTTCCAGGCTCTCTTCTCAGAACGCTGTAGATAAGGTAGCCTGCAAAGATAAGGCCGGTTATTCCAGCGGCAAAGCTAAAAGTCAGCAGGTTAATCATGAAGTTACACCCCCTTTTTCTCCACTTTCCACAATTGAGGTATTTAAAGGTTTCCCAATAGAAAGAGTCATTTAGAAGTGGTTAAAACCATTCACATAATCGCGTGGTTTGTGATCTCAATATTGCAGCTTCTGTGCGCCTTGCACCATGCCTCGCACTTACCTGCCCATGATTTCTCTCTGTACCAGAACTTGCATTGCTCGCATTGATACTTATCTCCTTTTTCTAAGACCATTTCACTTACCTGACAGCTTCATGACAAGCGGCATGAATCCCGTTGCATGTATCTTTCCATAGCTTCCTTTTTCTGCTTCCTGCTCGCTGAAGGTAGTTACCTTGTCTGATGGAACATTTCCCCCCGAAATGACGAATGGCACAGGGTCTCCTGAGTGGCCTTTCATTGAGCAGGGTGTCGAGTGGTCTGATGTTATGGCTATCACGGTTTCCTTTAGGCTTATCCTTTTTAGGAGAGGTTCGAAGTAGTGCTTGTCTATGTCCTGTATGCATTGCTTTTTGCCTTCGTGGTCTCCTTCGTGCCCGAAGAGGTCTGGGCCTTTTATGTGGATGTACAGGGCATCGTAGTTCTTTAGTGCATGGACCGTTTTCTCAACCCTTATAGCGTGGTCTTCCTTGGTGAATGTTGGGAAGGGAAGCTGCACTATGCCCATTCCACTCAGTGTGCCTATCCCTATCTCGAGGGGCATGTCTGCGAGTATTGCGAACTTCCTGCCGTGTTTTTCCGATATGTCATAGAGGTCAGGCATCCTGTCTCCTCCGTCCCTTGATATTATGGCGTTTGCTGGAAGCATGCCTTTTTCCCTGCGCTTCCTGTTTATCGGATGGCTGTCAAGGAGTTCATATGATTTCCTTGTGAATTCATTTAGGAGCTCTGCAGCGTGTGCAGCTTCTTTTGTGTTGTCAAGGGGCTTTGATTCCTGGAGCTTCATTTCGAACTTTGCGAGTGCCTCCGGTATGCCTTTTCTTGTTACAGCGTAAGCAGGGTCTGTGTTGGTTATCCTTGATGACAGCTTTTCCTTTGCCCTTATCATCAGGACTGCCCTGTGTGCAACGCTTGCCTTAAAGTCAAATTCTGCGTTTTTCAGGGTGATGCTGTTGCTTATTGCCTCTGCTATTGCGTGGGATTCCTCGCTTGTGAGGCTTCTCGCAACCCTTCTGTCTTTGAGCTCAGGGTATTTTGCTGCTGTTGCGAAGTTGCATCTTAGCGCGAGTGTTCCTGGCCGCATCCTTATCCCTATGCCTACTGCCTCGAGAGGTCCCCGACCTGTGTAGTATCTGTGCGGGTCATATCCGAGTATGCTCAGCACTGCTGAGTCGCTTTCCGGAGCGATTCCTTCGAGTATGTCGAGTTGCCCTAATGAGCCGTTTCTGGCAAGCTTGTCCATGGAAGGTGTTTCTGCTGCCTCAAGCGGTGTTTTATTTCCGAGTTTGTCTGATGGCCTGTCTGCCATGCCGTCAAGAACAACAAGTATTGTCTTCATTTCATGCACCTCGGGTTTTTGGTTGGCTGCCGCTTTGAGGGTTTTTAATTTTTGTCTATCAGCATTTTTCCAGAAACCAAAAGAATTTATATTTGCTTATCTTTAATATATGGATTATGTCTGGCTCCGAAGGTTTTAGCGCCCTGTTTGCTGTCTGTATTGCTGTAGTCCTTATAATTTCTGTTGGATTGGCTTATGCTGCCTCAGGACCGTCAGGTGGTGGCGGTGGCGGGCAGAGGATAATCTCTAAGCAGAACATTACGGCTACTGAGCAGGAGCAGCTTGTAACTCCTGGCTCTGTGAAGGCTGCGTATAAGTGCAGCGAGTTTTCTTCCAGGAAGGAGCGCATAAGGTGCAGGATTGGGCTTGAGGCTGAGAATGAGCCCGGTTACCTTCCTGAGGAGTGCAGGGCAATGATTGGTGCTGCGAGAGGCAATTGCACGAGGAATTACGCCCTTGTCCAGAAGTGCTGGCAGTTTCCTTCTGACAAGAGGCGGTTTGAGTGCGCGAGGAACGAGTTTGCGCTCAGGAACGTTGCAAGTGAAAGGGCAGAGTGCGAAGTCCTTGGAGATAACAAGTCAGCCTGCATGAGGCAGCTAAGGGGAAAGGTTGATCTCGAAGTTAAGTTCAGGATATACAATCTAGAGGAGAAGGCTGAGAAGCTCAAAAGTATGGGTGTTTCCGAGGACCTTGTTGTTGACCTTGTTATGAAACTTGAAGAAAA
>JACQST010000019.1 GCA_016211185.1 Candidatus Woesearchaeota archaeon
GTTAAAGAAAAAAGAAAAATTTAAATAAAGAAGACAAAATATTTAAAGTTAATTATATGCAATAAACTGAAAAGAGAGAGATATATCCGCAAGGGGGGTGATACCATGAAAAGGAAGGTCATACAGATTGCAGGTTCAACCCATCTAATCTCTCTTCCGAGAGCATGGACAAAGCGCAACAACATACAGAAGGGGCAGGAGCTGGACGTTCAGGAGGAGGGCGATAAGGTTGTCGTCAATTCCTCAAGCATGCCTATAGTTGAGAGCTTTGACATCGATATAAGCCGGTTTAACGGAATGACTTCAAGATGCATACAGGCGCTATATAAAAGGGGGATTGACGAGTTGAGGGTAAAGTTCTCAAAGCCTGAATCCATAAGGTATGTTCACGCCGCAATAAACAGTGATGTTGTGGGGTTTGAGATTCTTGAGCAAGGGCAGTCCCACTGCGTTATCAAGAGCGTGTCAGGCAACACAGAGGAGTTTGACTCCATACTTAGGAGGACATTCCTTCTTCTGCTTGCCATGTCTGACGAGTTTCTTTCTGTCCTGAAGAATGAGGATTACGCACACCTGAAGAACGTGGCATTTCTTGAGCAGACCAATAACCGCTTTACAACCGTGCTTAGGCGCCACATAAACAAGAACGGCAAGGTCAAGTATTCAAAGACCGGCCCGATTTACTACATAATTGAGATGCTTGAGAAGATTGCTGACCAGTACAAGTATACCTGCTATTACCTTAACACAAATATGGAAAAGGGGGGAAAGATAAGGAAGGAGCTTATTGACGGGGTGCAGAAGGCAAACTCAATGGTCAGGGACTTCTATGAGCTTTTCTACAAGTTCGATGATGAAAAGCTTCTCAGGCTGAAGCAGACCAGGAACGTTATCCTGGAAGCGTCGTTTGCGCTTGCCAAGAAGCCGCTGTCAGGCCACGAGGCGATGCTTATACATCACAACATATCGATAGCTCAGGATGTTTTCGGCATGACCGGGCCTTATATGGTTCTGGAGCTTTAGAGTCTTGCTTTTTCTTTTGCTATTTCGGCAGGGTTATTGAGCTGGGCTATGTATTGTGCCGCCACCACTGCATTGCTCAGCAGGCCAATTGTTTCTCTATCGTAGTATCCGTATCCTGTCGAGGTTTTACTGGGAACTCTGGGAACTGCAACTGGCCCTGGCCCCGTTACCAGATGAGCCCTAAAGAGCCCCATGTTGTAATCAAAGTCTCCCGGCTTGAATTCCTGTGCAACATAAAGGGCTGCCGATGCAAAATCAAGAGAAAGTCTCTGCCAGTTCAAGAATGAACGCGAATATGTTTCCAGGAAATTTTTGTAGTCATTCAGCGGTATTTTACCTGTATGAAATGACCTTGTTACGTTCCGGACAAACTCGGCCACTATATAGGCTTTCCTCATGCCCTTGTATGTTCCCATCAGTGCCGCAACAAGTGGTGCTGACGGCAACAAGTCTTCCCTATCTGAGAACAGAGCGGTTATTGCGCGCTCTACAAATTCAATTCTTTTCTCAGCAGGGAGATGAAGCTCTTCTGCCCATATCAGGTGAAGCGCGTCTTCCAGTTTGAGTCCTGTCCTGGGTTGCGGGTCAAAAACAGCTATTGCGGTTGGTTTTTTCGGGATAACTCTCGGATATCCATTCATCAGTCTCGATATTATCATATCTGCGTCTGGAAAGGTCATCCCCCACATAGCACCGATGTTCTGTGGCTGGGCATCGATTATCCTGCCGAAGTGGTTCTGGTCCTGTGCTGAGAGCAGGCTGATAACCCCTTCATATGCTTTTACAGTGTAGTTGTAGGTATGGTCTGAATGTTCTGGCGAGAGTGTTCTTAGGCTCGCGAGCGCATTTCTGGCAGACCTTAGATAGAGCCTTTCAATCCCTTTAATCCCTTCAATCTCTTGTAATTGTAAATCAGATAGGCTACCAGTGTATTTATACCATTCCGATAACATGTCTATTGTCCTCAAGAGGGAGGCATCGCTTATCTGAGCGTGCTCAGGGAACTTCCCTGCATTGTAGAGCGTGCTCGACACGTGCGCCAAATTCGCAGCTACCAGCGAGCGATAGACGACCAAGACGACATCCACACCCATGACTGTTCTTTGCTCTTCACCAAGCTTGCAGACAGCGATAGGGGCAGGAAGACGTATTGTGGGGAACCTGATTTCAAGGTAACCAAGAAGAGCCCGAAGATCCTCTACGCTGGTAACTTTCAGGTGGGTTTCGGAAAAGTTAGGGCGCCTTGCACTTCCGTAACTTCCCATCGGTTCTGTGAGGCTCACTATTCCCTGGGCAGCGCTCTCTGAGATTATTGTAAGCCGCTGGTATGGTGGATTTCCAAGAGCTCTTGGCCTCATACGCAGTGCTATGTAGTCTGCAGCTTTAGCAAGGCTGTATTGTGAAGGCGCAAGGTTATCTGATTGTCCGGGAAGGACAGGCAACCCCATGTAAGATTCTACTCCACGCTGCCGAGGGTCTTTTCTCCATGTTTTGAAATCATATGCGAATCCAGAAACCAAGCTTCTGTCCATTACTGCCTTTCCCATCGATAAATTAGTTACTGCTGCCAGCACTTCTTCCATTGTGCCTGAATCTGGATCGTTGATTTCGCTTTTGAAGAAGCTTCCCCACGAGTTTACAGGAACTCCCTGATTGACAAGGTCATCAATTGTTACTCCGCCGTAAGTCTTAAGAAGGATTACTGGATTTTGAACGCAGCCGGAATTCGCTGCCCTAAGGAAATCAACTAAGCCTCGTTTCCCAAACACGTCAGACACCAGAATGACATCAAGGTATAAGCTGCGTAAAGCGCTTTGCGCGCTTTTAGGATCCTTGGCGTATAGTACGTTTATCCCGTGTTCCATAAGCCAGCGGCCAAGCTGTGCAGCAAAACGCTCATCGCTATCAACGAAAAGCGCGTTTATTCCCGTATCGTTTTCGGGCTGAGCAGGGTTTATGAACATGGTGGTTGCTATTCTTTGCTCGTCAGAAGCATCGTACGCTGTTAGGGTTTGCCTTGCTTTCTGGAATCCCGAGGCGCGCATGAACCTCTGATAAAGCCTGCTCACTAATTCGCATATCATCAGTGAGAAGAGTACGCTTATATAATTTATAAATGTTTATGGAAAGAGTCTCCTTTATTTCCTGTAGTGGTGTGCTATGCGGTTTTCCTCTATTGTTGCAGGGTTTGCCAGCGCTGCTATGTAATTTGATGCACTGGCAACGTTCACAAATGTCTTTAATTATTCTGTTTGGCTGCTTCCTTCCTGAGCTGTTCTGCCTTGTCGGTTTTTTCCCATGTGAAGTCCGGGTCGTTCCTTCCGAAGTGGCCGTATGCTGCGGTTTTCCTGTATATGGGCCTCATGAGGCTCAGGCTTTCTATTATCCCCTTTGGAGTCAGCCTGAAGTTGTTTTTCACAAGCTCCGAAATCCTCTCTTCAGGGATTTTCGCAGTGCCGAATGTGTCCACGTTTATGGATGTCGGTTCTGCAACGCCTATTGCGTATGACAGCGAGACCTCGCACCTGTCGGCAAGGCCTGCGGCAACTATGTTTTTTGCCACGTATCTTGCAGCGTATGCTCCGCTCCTGTCAACTTTTGTGGGGTCTTTTCCTGAGAATGCTCCTCCTCCGTGCCTGCCCACTCCTCCGTATGTGTCTACTATGATTTTTCTTCCGGTAACTCCTGTGTCCCCTTCAGGCCCTCCGATGACAAACTTCCCGGTTGCGTTTATATGAACTTTTGTGTTTGAATCGAGGTATTCTCCAATGGCCGGCTTGATTACCTTTTCGGTTATTTCGCGCCTGAACGCGTCTGATGTCTGGCCTTCCTTTGTGGTGTGCTCCTCGGTGTGCTGGCAGGCGATGACAACTGCGGAAACCCTTTTTGGAAAGTCATCGTGGTATTCGACGCTTACCTGGCTTTTGCCATCTGGCCCTATGTGCCTTATTTCTCCAGATTTTCTCACGTCTGCCATTTTCTTTGTGAGCCTGTGCGCGAGTATTATTGGAAGAGGCATGTATTCTGGTGTTTCTGTGCATGCGTATCCGTACATCATTCCCTGGTCGCCTGCGCCTTGCTCTTTCTTAGAATCTTCGTTCACTCCTTGTGCTATGTCTGGGCTTTGGCCGTGTATCGATACAAGGACTCCCGCGTCCTCGCAGTCTATGCCGAATGCAGGGTCAGTGTATCCTATCTCCCTTAATGTTCTCCTGACTATCTTCTGGACATCAGAGTAGCCTTTTGTGGTTACCTCTCCTGCGACTATGACGAGGCCTGTTGTTGTCAGGCACTCGACAGCTACCCTTGATGTGGGGTCCTGGGAGTAGAGATCGTCAAGTATCGCGTCGCTTATCTGGTCGCATATCTTGTCAGGGTGTCCTTCTGTTACTGATTCTGAAGTGATGTATCTTGTTTTGACCATTTTCTCCCTCCAATCAGCCGGTTTTCCAATAACCATTAATAAAAAGCTTTATGAACAGAATATTCAGATACGAATAGTTATGAGGTCTTCGTGGCTTTTTGTCATCCCGCTGGCTTTTGTGCTTGCGCAGGTGGTGTTCCTTGCTAATTTCCGGGCGCTTGTTTTCGATATGTCGTTTTACGATGCAGAGTTTGTGAAGCTGGGGGTTTATGGCAGGCTTCCTGAGGCAGGGGATGTTGCCCGGGATATTGTTCTTTTCCATCAGGGCAGGAAGGAGAGCATAGACAGCTGGGCTTTTAGTGATGAGGAGATGCAGCACTTGAGGGATGTGCGGGCTGCCATAAGGAAGGCAACAGGTTACCTTTATCTTCTTGTATTGGTGAGTGTGGCGCTTGCTGCTGTCCTGTTCCTGCATTCTGCTGACAGGAAGTCTTTCTTGAGTGAGCTCAGCAGGGTGTTTCTTCTCTCAGGGTTGCTTGTGATTGCAGCCTGTGCTTTTTTTGTGGTTTCGGCAGCAGGCTTCTCCAGCTCTTTCGAGGCTTTCCATCGGCTTTTTTTCGCAGAGGGGAGCTATACTTTCAGCGGGGCTGGAAGCCTGGTCGATTTTTTCCCTGAGGGGCTTTTCATGGATTTCTTTTTGAGGGTTGTTGCTGCAAGTGCTGTTACTGGTGTTGCTCTGGTTGCGCTGTATTTTTTTGTCAGGCGGTCGGCTTCTATGTCCTGAGCGCTTTTGCGACTTCAGTTGCTGTTGCACTGGTCTTTATGCCTGACGGGTCAAGGTGCGTCCGGACCGCTTGGTGTCCTTGCTGGACTAGTCTCTTTATGGCTTCCTGTACCGGCAGGGGGCTTCTTATTGAGTGCTTGCTGCAAACCCTGTTTGTGTTAAAGAACCATGGCTGCTTTATGGCGGATTCTTCAGCTATCATGGTTATCATGTCTTTGTGTTCGCCTTTTGCCATTCTGGATGATGTTAGCCCTGTTGTCTTGCCGAGCCACAGTGGGC
Organism: Candidatus Woesearchaeota archaeon; assembly: GCA_016211185.1. Taxonomy (GTDB): domain Archaea; phylum Nanobdellota; class Nanobdellia; order Woesearchaeales; family UBA10216; genus JACQST01. The sequence continues at coordinate 5,451 of JACQST010000019.1, forward strand.
CTGCATACTCATAATTAAACCCGCATTCTGGACAGCTCTGTGCCATGCCCTGCGGCTCTCGGCAGGATTCCCTGTGAAGGCATTTCCTGCAGTAAAGTATGTATCCATGCTGCCTGGCTGTTTGGGATGCTTTCTGCCTGCCTTTCTGGCATGTGAAAAACGACCTGACATAGTGCTGGTCTGCGTATGAAAATATGGGTGTGAGGCTTTTTTCCCGTTCCATCCCGGCAAGCTGCACTCTCCTTATGAGTATTCTTATCGCTGTTTCGTGCATGAACTCGTTCCTTAAAGGCATTGCCCAGTATTTCCTGATGCATGCCTGCGGTGATGAGCCTGAAAGGGCTGCCGTATCTGTTGCAGTGACCGCGAGTATGCCGTTTCTTGAGAGGCGCTCTGCTGCTGCATCGAGGAACTTGCCAGGATACCCGAACGGGTCTATGTCTATGTAGTCGAATCCTGTGCTTTGCAGCAGGAACATGTTTGCGTCCATGCTTGTGACCTTCAGTTTTCGGGCCGGTATCCTGTTCAGCTTCAGGTTTTTCCTGATTGCATTTGCTGCCTTCCTTGAGCTGTCGTTTGCGCTTATGCTTTTTATCACGCCTTTGTCGAGCTCAAGCAGCATCCTTATGCTTCTTATGCCGGTTCCTGCGAGGGGGTCTGCTGCCTGCAGGCCTTTTTTCTTAAGGGAGTTCAGAATCAGGATGGTTATGTCCCTGTTAAGCTTCATCGCGGGGTTGTAGAAGACTCCCATGTTTCTTGCTATTATTTTTGCGGGTGGTGCAGCTATCCTTGCAAGCCCTTCTGTTATCTCATGCATGTGTGCTGCTGCCTTCCGGCTCAATAAAAAGCTTTTGATGGAAATGCTTTAAAAGCAGGCCTTTTTCCTTAAGTTTCATGGAGATGAAATCGATTAGGCAGCCGCTCATCGTGACTGTAGGGCATGTTGATGCAGGCAAGACCGCGCTCCTTGACAGGATAAGGGGGACTGCTGTTGGTGCAGGCGAGGCTGGAGGAATAACCCAATGTATTGGCTGTAGCCATGTGCCCCTTGAGACTGTAAAGGCTATATGCGGAAGCCTTTTGTCATCGATAAAGACCGGTTTCAGCATACCCGGCCTTCTTTTCATAGACACTCCCGGGCATGCTGCTTTTACGAATCTCAGGAAGAGGGGTGGCAACCTTGCGGATATCGCGATACTTGTGATTGACGTTAATGAGGGATTCAAGCCGCAGACTTTTGAGGCTGTTGAGATTCTCAAGAGTTTCAGGACTCCGTTTGTTGTTGCAGCGAGCAAGATTGACCTTATACCTGGGTGGAGGAGTTCGAAGGGGTTTCTTCTTGAGGGAATCGGGCTGCAGCCTGATGACACAAGGGAGCTGCTTGAGCGCCGTGTTTATGATATCGTAGGGAAGCTGTCTGAGCTGGGCTTCATCTCTGAGAGGTTTGACAGGGTTGATGACTACACGAAGCAGATTGCCATTGTGCCTTACTGCGCAAAGACAGGGGAGGGGATACCTGAGCTGCTGATGGTTTTGACAGGCCTTGCACAGAAGTACCTTGAGTCTTCATTGAGGATTAGTGTGTCAGGGAATGCCAAGGGAACTGTGCTTGAGGTGAAGGTTGACCGTGGTTTGGGAACTACGCTGGATGTTATCGTTTATGATGGTGTTCTGAGGAAAGGCGACCATATTGTTGTTGGCGGCCTCAACGGGCCTGTGGTTACCAAGGTTAAGGCTCTTTTTGAGCCCGCACCTCTTTCTGAGATGAGAGAGAGGTCAAAATTCGCTCCTGTAAATCAGGTTGTAGCGGCTTCGGGGGTTAAGGTTGCCGCGATGAATGTTGAGAGCGTTGTGGCTGGCGCTCCTGTCAGGTCTTATTCTGACGAGGATTTCGAGCAGGTCAAGAAGGATGTCTGGGCTGAGGTGAGTGAAGTGCTTATCGAGACAGGCAGCCAGGGAATCTGCGTTAAGGCTGACACCCTTGGGAGCCTTGAGGCAATAGTGAGGCTTCTCAGGGAGAAGGGTGTGTTAGTGCAGAGGGCCTCGATAGGCAACATCACGAGGAAGGATGTGCTTGCGGCCGAGTCCAATCTCGAGAAGTCTCCGCTTGATGCAGTGGTGCTGGGCTTTAACGTGGGGGTTGAGGACATTGCTGAGGGCAGGGCAAAGGTGCTGACGAGCAGGGTGATTTACCAGCTCATGGAGGATTTTGAGAGCTGGAGAGCAGAGGTTAAGAAGTCTCTGGAATCCATGGAGCTTGACAGGGTTGTCAGGCCGTGCAGGCTGCGGGTTCTTCCGGGCTATGTATTCAGGCAGAGCAGCCCGGCAATTGTCGGGGTTGAGGTTCTGTCAGGTGTGCTGAAGACAGGCACTTCGCTTGTGAAGGAAGGGAAGCAGTGCGGCTCGGTAAAATCAATACAGCTTGAGCAGGAAAGCATAAGTTCTGCTGAGAAAGGCAGCAGGGTGGCTGTTTCCATTGAGAACGCGACTGTGGGGAGGCAGATTAATGAGGGCGACGTTCTGCTTGCTGCAGTCCCTGAGGATGATTTCAGGGCCATGAAGAAATTCTCCAAACACCTTACGAAGGAGGAGATTGAAGTGCTCAGGGAGCTTGCTGAGGTGATGCGCGCCTCTAACCCTCTATGGGGCATTTGATTTATGAGTTCAAAAAGCATTTAAACCCAGTGGTTGGAGTTGTCACCATGTTCTCCCTCAGGATACTGAATTCGAAGCAGGTCAGGGAGATTATGGGGCTTGTGGAGAGCCAGTGGGGCGCAAGTGTCTGGCTTGATTACGCTTTCCTTATGAACAGCAAGGACAGGGTTTTTGTTGTGGACAGGTCTGTTGGGAGCATTGACTTTTCTGGCCTGAGGATAAATTCTGCGGGGCTTTATTTCGGGGAGCTGAGCAGGGGCAGGTTGAGGCTGACTATTGAAGGCTCTCAGATAGTGGGGCCTCACGCGACAAGGAATGTCATAGATGTTGATGACGCAGGCATGATGAGCTGGCTTCGGGGAAATGACTTGTCTGTGGACTGCACAGGGTGTTCAGGGTTCGTTATTGTGAGACACGGGAGGGACTTTCTGGGATGCGGCCTTTACAGGGATGGAACAATCAAGAATTATGTGCCTAAGACAAGGAGGGTGATGTCGGCTGATTAGGTCATTTCAAATAGTTGGCTGTTACTGCTCCCCGCTGTCTTTTTCTTGCATCATCGAGAGCGCTTTCAGAAATGGCATGAGCAAATTCTTTTATATGCTCGGGTGCAAATATGGGAACAGCTATGCCCTTGAATACTGCCCAGTGCAGGGATGTCCATGATGTTATTCTTGTCCTAAATCTTTCTGCAGAATAATTCAAATGGTTTAAGCCATGATCGCCTTCACGCTCATTATACCATCCTTCTGTTTCAAAATGATGATTTACTTGGTTCCCTATTCCTGATCCTAAATGCGGAAGTCTGGCTTCTATGAATCTCGCTGCACGGCCATCACTGTTTCTCTCAACAACGATGTATGGCGATATCTTTGATGAATACTCGGACCTAGTTCCATTCTTTCTGGGAAGTCCGGAAACAAGACGTTCTAATTCTGCTTCGCAATTCTGAGCAAGAAGAAGTCCATTCCAGCTGGATATAGGGTTATTGTAACCAACAAGGAACCGTGTCACTCTTTCCACAAATTCTGTTTCTGGACATACACTTCGGCTGGCACAGTAGTCTTCCACTGCTTCTTTTAGTCCGGTCAGCCAGTCTGTGTGCTTAAAGGCTGTCTCGAGTCCTGATTTTATTCTGGCGTCATATCTTCTTGCAGGAAGGGTAACTTTTCCATGTCTATCCACTTGCCTAAATTCGTGTACTGTCGACAAAAGCATATCTGCTCCTGATGGAAGGTAGCCTGCCCTAAGTTCAGGGTCTGAATGAAGCATTCGGTCAGTTACCAAAAGCTCTTCCCAGTTCCCTTGAAGCTCATAAAGAGGCAGAGCTGCATGAATTAGTGTCCTTCTTGCTGCAAGCCCTGTATGGTTCGGATATCTTCTTTTGCCATTCTTTTTGTTTGTCATGCCTTCAGTTCTCAGACTGTATTGGACGAAAATTTCTCCTTCAGATTCTCCTTCAGAAGTTCTCGGATTTCCCATCCAAAGGGGGATTCCTTGGCAAAGTGTTGTCACGAAGAGCATTTGTTCTAGTCTTGGCACTGCTTCTCTCCGCATTCCAGCCAAGTGCACTTGTCTTTCATCAGGAGCTATGAATTTTATTGCTTTTTGAAGGGAGTCTATATCAGGGTAGCGGTCTTGAACCTGAAAAAGGCCGCTTACTCCTCCCCTTAACTTGCACATTTCAAGATAGTAGTTTGTATCTATTGCAGGGATAGATAAAATTTCATTGATGAGCATTCTGAATCCACTTAATCAAATGAACCTTTGTTCACCACTACTGATGTGCAAAAAAGCGCCCTGTTCTTATTTTTTGATATATACCTGTATATCTGATATTTATTCGATGTGCCTAATAGAGATCTCTATAGGTCTGCCCTTAGTTATTTGGCCAATCAACAGCCTGCTAAGTGAGACCGCAGCCTTATCAGCGCTTGTTGCAAACGTTCTTGGGCTGGTGAATGAGGCTTTCCTTATTACAATCTCGTGGTCGCTGTTGAACCCGGGGTTTGGGCACGCGATTATTCTGTCTGTGATGCCTGCTGCTGTCACTGTCACCACAACTTTTTTGCATGACAGGAACCTTTTCAGCTCGTCGAAGCTGAACTGTGCGCCCACAGCTATTATGCAGTCGCCCTTTTCAGTCAGTTCTGTGTCCTTTGTGAATTCGAGGGTTGTGCTGTGCCTTGCTGTTATGTTCCTGTGGCCACTTGCGGGAAAGGTGTAAGATAGCGCCATAATAGTGCCATACGTAAGTCTTTTACCTAAGAATGTCCTCAATTGGCTTCTTTGGCTTCTCTTCCTTTGCCTGTGTCTTCGCAGCTTCTTTTTCGAGGTCGACTCCAAGCTTCTTCAGCTCGGACAGGTGCATCTGCATGAGCTGCTCAACTATGGTGAGTATCCTTGTGAATTCCTGCCTTTCCTTTGCAAGTGTCGTTAGTGCTCCTTTGTGGAAGCCTATCTGTTCTTCTGTGGAGCCTGCTGTCTGGGGCTCTGGCTTTTGTGGTTCTTTTGCATGTTGTTTCATGCACAGGGAGTTTTTGGCTTAATATTTAAATATTTGCCTGGTTTGCCTTCCTTGATGCAGGAGCTTTTTTTGGATTCCGATGGGATGCTTGTTGGCCGGCAGCAGTGGGAGGCGTCTGTTGATTCCATGAGGAATGAGTCGTCCAGCCTTGAGCCTCTGGGCGGAAGGACAGCTGAGATTGCGGTAAGCAAGGCCTTCAGCGAAGCTGTGAGGAGCAGGATTCCTGCTGGCAGGTTCGGTGTAATGTTTTCTGGGGGTGTTGACAGCTCCCTTATTGCCCTGATGTGCAAGCTTGAAGGTGCGGATTTTGTGTGCTACACTACCGGCTTCGGCCATTCGAAGGATGCGTCCGCTGCAAGGCAAGCTTCAGAAGAGCTCGGAATAAGGCTTGTTTCAAGGGCTTTCAGCCTCGATGAGATTAGTGATTTGGCAGGAAAGGTCTGCCTTTTGGGGATGGATGATGTTGTTAATGTGGGCGTGGGCTGTGTCGCTTATGCTGCTGCCTCTATGGCGAAGGAGGACGGCATACGCTTCCTTTTCTCAGGGCTTGGCAGCGAGGAGATATTCGCAGGCTACAGGAGGCATGCCATGGCCCGCGACGTGAATGCAGAGTGCTGGAGCGGCCTCGTCAACATGTGGTCAAGGGACCTTATTCGTGACTGCAGTATTGCGGGCAGCCTCGGAGTGCAGGTTGCAACGCCCTTTCTTGACAGGCAGCTGATAATCGAGGCGATGCGTGTTCCCGGGAATGAGAAGATAGGCAGCGACGGGAGCAAGCTTGTCTTGAGGCGGGCTGCGCTTCGTCTTGGGCTGCCAGAATCCATTGCGAAAAGGAAGAAGGTAGCTGCGCAGTATGGCTCAGGTTTTGATGCTGCCATGACAAGGCTTGCGAGGCTGCGCGGGCTGTCTGGCAAACAGGAGCTTGTCAGAAGGATAATTGCTGAATCACGGATTGCACAAAAGGAAAAACAAGACATCATTTTGAAGTAGCAAAATTCAAAAAATTTAAATAAAAGGTATCGAAGCGATAGTTCGAAGTTAACAGTGATTAATCGGAGGGAAGGGACTTGAAGAGGGCAATTTTGTTTCTCACTTTAATGGTGGCGCTTGCGTCTGCCTATGCTCATGATACGGGTATCGAGCATCCTGAGCCAAAAGCCTCAACCGCAAATCTTTCGTCAAGAAACCTCACTCTCACAAATGCGTCTTCTGCGCAGCCAGAAGGGCTTGGTGGCGGCTCTGTCAAGAATGATGCAAAGTGCTCAAGTGAGTATGAATGCAGGATAGCAAGCCAGCATGAGAAGACGTTCTGGTTCGGGTGCTATTTCGATAACAGTGATGGAATGTGCAGGTGCTTCAAGGGCGATTTGAGCCAGTGCAACATAAGCAGGAGTTCTGTCAGCCTTGATGACTGGTGTGCCTACCAGTTTGAGTGCGTGAAGCGCTCTGATGAAAATTACCAGTTCAACTGTTATTTTGACCAGCCCTCAAGCCAGTGCAGGTGCTTTGTGGGTGAGCTTTCCCAGTGCAGGGGCGACAAGAGCCTGCTTAACAAGGCTGCGCTCATGGAGGATGAAAGAAGGATGTCAGAAGGGCGGAAGCCTGCTGCCAACGCGAGCCTGATTACAGTTACGGGCGAGGCCGTAAAATCCCCTGAGGACACCAGCACGCTCGCTGAAAGGCTCGAAGTGATTGCGAGAAAGCCAATATTCCTGTTGTCTGCTGCCGCAATGATCGCGATCCTTATACTTGTGGGCATAATGCTTTTCAGGGAGACTCCTGCCAGCGACCTGAGCCATGCAAGGAAGTTCCACAGGAAGGCCGAGCAGCTTCATGAAAAAGGAGAGGAAAGCGAGTCGCACAGGTATTATCAGCTAGCCGAGGAATACAGGGCAAAGGCAAGGAAGCTTGAGGACGAATAGGGGTGCTTTCAATGGCGTGGTATGATGATTATGATTTTTCAGATGACCCGTTTGCAGTTTCAGAGCGGGTTTACGGCCTGGACAAGGTTTTTGACGAGCTTGTCTACAGGGTTGAGTCAGGCAGCATGGCTTACATCGAGGGAAAAGACGGCTCTGGAAAAACTGCACTCGTCAGGAAGCTGATTGGCGAGTTCGGCGGAAAGGGGAAGGTCATATTATTTGACTGTGGCCAGATAGGGCGCAAGGTCAACATTGAGGGCCTGATGAAAGGCAAATACGGCCTGTTTGGCAGGGTTTTCGGTGCAGTTCCAAGGGACATGATGCTTTTCCTCGACAATGCGAACCAGCTCTCCAAGAAGAACTGCGAGAGGATAAAGTATTATTTTGACAGCAACTACATCAAGTCGGTTGTTTTTACAGGCACTTCGTATGCGCGGGCCAAGTTCTCGAAAAGCGTCAGGGACAGGATAGGCGACAGGGTAATCAGGCTGAAGCCGCTGACTCCGGAGCAGGCGGTTGAGCTGGTAAATGAGCGCGCTCCGGGCCTTAAGCTCCTGTCAGAGGACGCAATCAAAAAGATTTATAAGCGTTCCGGAAGCAACGTCAGGATGTTCTTGACGGGCCTGAGCGCAGCATGCGCCAGCGCAGTCAATGAAGGGTCAGGACAGGTTTCTGACGAGCAGATAAAAAAGGCGTTCGGTGATACTGATGGACAGTAACCTTTGGTACAGGAAGCTTGGGTTCTACAACAACCCTTTCAGCATCAAGCCCGCTGCCTTCCACAGCGAAATCATAGGGTATGACCTTGAGGAGGTGTTCTCCAAGATGGAGGGCGGCAAGGTGCTCTTCATAAAGGGGCCTATGGGCGTGGGCAAGACTACGATGCTGAAGGCTATCCTTTCAAGGTATGGTGGAAAGAAGAGGGTCATATATGTTAGCCCAAACACTTCTGAGGGTAAGATAAGCTTCAGGAGCCTCCTTGTGGGAAGCTCTTTCTGGAACAGGCTGTTCTCAAGCCCTGCGAAGAACATGATACTGCTTGTTGACGAGGCCCAGGAGCTCAGGAAGCAGGAGACTGCCGAGATATCCCGGCTCGTCAAGAAGGGGCACTTCAGGACAGTGGTCCTTTTCGGGACAGACTACCCTGCTGAGAGGTTCTCTGACAGCTTCAATGAGTTGCTTAAGGGAAACATAAAGCCCCTCACAAGGCTGAAGGCTGACCATGCATTAGAGCTTGTAAGGAAGAGGATTGGAGACCTCCCGATAATGTCGGATGCCTTGATAAAGAAGGTTTACAGGCTGTCAGCCTACAATCCGAGGAAGCTGCTTGAGAACTGCGAGGATATCATAAAGAGCGCTGTTGATGAGGGTGCTGAAAAGGTCTCTGACAGGCACGTGAAGTCTGTCATCAAGGAATCACCAAAGCCCATGGTCAAGGAAGCTTCTGAGGAGCCAAAGATACTCATTGAGGAGGTTCGGGAACTGAACGTGCTTGAGGACAAGCCCTCCAGGAAGAAGGTCAGGTATAGCCCTAACCTTAATGTTAGGACTTATGAAGAGGAGATGTCCACAATTAAGAAAGAATCAGACGCAGAATTTTAAGCAGATTAGTGTCAAGTTTATTTTACACATGTAAAAAATAATTAACACCTCACCTCAGCTTTATCTCTATCGTGTCTCCGTCCTTCAGGGTGTGGTCGAGGAGGAACCTTTCGCCTGGGTATTTGGCTGATGGCCCCCATACCTTTGCGTATTTGAACCTGTTCACGAAATCCCTGTGGAGTTTCCTGCAGATGTCTTCCACTGTGGGGTTTGACCTGATTATCAAAGGCTCGCTGTCTGCTTTCTTCCCGTGTTCCTTGAGGTAAATCCTTACAAGCCTGAGCTTCTGGTATATGGCTTCCTTCAGCTCCTGCATGTTTCTTGAGGATTCTGCTGATACCGGAAGCCCGTTTGTCTTCCTGACTGCATCGTCTGCCTGCTCTTTTGTGAGAAGGTCCATCTTGTTCAGCACTGTTAGCGAAGATATGTATGTGCGGTTTCCTTCAAGCACGTCTATAAGGCGCTCTGCTGTTATGTCTTCCCTTATCAGCACGTTTCCGCTGTTTATCTTGTATTCCTTTAGTATTGCCTTGACTGTTTCAATGGTTGTTTTGGTGAGCTTAACTGTTGCAACATGGAGACCTCCCCTCGTGGCCTGCTTTACCGTGACAGAGGGTTTTTCCTCATCGAGCCTTATATTGGCGTTGTAGAGCTCTTCCTTCAGGGTGTCTATCTGCTTCAGGTTGAATATGTCCGCCACTATTACTACGAGGTCAGAGTTCCTTACGACAGCTATCACCTCTTTTCCCTTTCCAGCCCCAAGCGAGGCACCCTTTATGAGTCCTGGGACATCGAGCACCTGTATCTTTGCTGACCTGTAATCCATTATGCCCGGAATGCATGTAAGCGTTGTGAATGCGTATGCTGCTGTTCTTGATTCGGCGTTGGTTATCCTGTTCAGTATCGTTGACTTGCCTACTGACGGGAAGCCCACAAGGCAGACTGTGGCGTCGCCTGATTTCTTGACTGCAAAGCCTTCACCGGCAGATTTCTTGGAGCTGAGCTCGTGCTTTTTCCTGAGCTGGGAGATTTTGGCCTTGAGCATGCCTATGTGGTGCTCTGTGGCCTTGTTGTACTGGGTTTTTTTTATTTCCTCCTCGATTTCCCTTATCCTTTCCTCGTATACGGTCATGTTGCAGTTGTGTTCATGAAAAGCTTTATAAATCTTAATCCTGCCTTCCTGTTATGGCCGCAGACTTTTTGGGAACGGCTGTGGGCATGGTTTCAGGCCTGTTCAACAGCGTCGTTGCGGCTGCAATAATACTTCTTATAGGACTTATTGCAGGCAGGGTTCTTGGGAAGCTGGTTGAGAGGGTTGTCAGGGACACCGACATGCAGAGCGCTGTGCGCCACGTGTTGAAAATAAACATCCCGCTGGGAGAGGTTATCGGGTCTCTGGTTACATACTTCGCGTATTTTCTCTCGGTGATGCTTGCACTGGATGTTCTTAATATTGAGAATGCGATGTTCAGCATAGTTGCCGGGTTGGTAATAATGGTAATATTTTTGTCAATCGTCCTTTCCCTTAAGGATTTTCTCACTAACGTGTTTGGCGGGATTTATGTCCACCAGAAAGGCGTCGTCAGGCCAGGTGATATTGTTCGGGTTTCAGGCATCGAGGGGACTGTGGTGGGCATAGAGTTGATAGATACACGGATAGAGACTGTTCACGGCGACTTGATGTTTGTTCCGAACTCTTTGCTTATCAAGAACGCTATACGTGTAAAGAGGAGAAGGTCATAGCTTTTCGAGCATGCTGACTATGCTCCATATCTGCGTCCTTGTGTAGGGCTGCAGGTTTATGTCATCAGCTATCTCATCAAGCTCCTGTAGTGCCTTGTCCTTGCTGACTGAGACCTCTCCGTTCCCCTTCAGTGCAGAGATTATCCTCTGGGTTTTCTCCTTGATGTTTCTGGGCACTGTTGTGTCCTGTTCCAGCTCCCCAAGCGCTGCTATTATCTTTTCTACTTCTGCCGAAGCCATTTATGCACCGTTCACTCTTCCTTTAATTCGCCGAGAACTTCATTCTGGAGGCTTACTGCCTTGTCCCTTATGATTTTTTCCTGGCGCTCTATCGCCTTGATTCTCAGGTCTGAGGTTTCCTTTTTTGACTCGAGCTCCTTCTGGAGGTCTGTTTTTTCGGAGTCAATCATTATGTTTCCTATTATCCTGTAGGCGGTCTTTGTCTTTGCCAGCTCTGCAAGGGCTGTTTCGATTTCGACAAGCTGCATCTGGAGCGCCTGCTTCTGGAGAATGAAGTTCTGCAGGTTCTGCTCGTACATCTGCAGCTGCTGTATCTTTTCCTGGGTTGCTTTTTGAACAGCCATTTTTATATGCGGGATATTTTTTCTATGACATCCAGGGACTTGGTTATTGCATTTATTGCTGCCCTGAGCGCAACCGCGTCAGCCGCCTTTATGTCAATCAGCACTTCGCCGTCACTTTTTTTTATTGTGTAGCTTGACCTGTCTGCCTTCAGGTCTTTTTTATCCGGCAAAAGCGTCTTGTAGACAAGGTCAGCATCGCTCCTGATTTTTATTTGTGCCAGATACTCCATCGGGCTTAGGGCTTAAGGCTTAAGGCTTAGCGGGCCTTTATCTTTGTTATCGTCTTTCTTGGCTTGTAAAGTATCTTGCTGCCGCAGTACGGGCACCTGACCTTTTTCTTCAGGTAATCAACTGAAACCTTTTTCCCGCAGTAAAAGCACTTGTATTCAACCATTCTGATGCCTTGCTTCTGCTTTGTCCAGTATCAGGCGCTCAAGGGTGTATGCCCCGCCTGCCATCTTTACGTTGCATCTCTTGCAGCTCCATATGCCTGAGGCAATCCTCCTCAGCCTGCTTTTTCTGCACTGGGGGCATGTTGAGCCTTTTGACTTTAGGGCTTCGATTGCTCCAAGCTTTTCTTTGAGGCGCCGGCCGTATCTTGGCCCGAAGCGCTTTACAGAACTGTATTTTGTGAGGGTCGCCATTCCGAGATATTAGGTTTAAGACGGTTCTTTATAAAGTTATTGCGTGGTATGGGGCTGCAGGGATTCGAACCCTGATTACAAGGTGTTTTGACACGGTTCGCACTTGTGTCCCAAACCTCGTGTGATGGCCAAGTTACACTACAGCCCCTCGCGTTTTTTTTTGGGGAGCGATAGCTTTTTAAATTGATTGTTTCAAAAGTGAGGATGATGAAGGGGCGTGCCTTCGGGCTCCTTTAAGCTTCAGAAAGGGGACATAGTAATTAGCTCTTCAGACGGGTTTCACGACAATGTTTTTGACGGCCCGAGTGGAAGGCTTCAGGCAGTCATCAATGATGCGTTCAGGAGGGGCATCAAGGAACCCGCAAAAATAAGGGACATGCTTGTAAGCGAGGCTCAGCGCGCAAGCGACGCAAGGCATTTCAATAAGCAACCGAAGGGGGATGACATAAGCATCATTGTTTACGTGCACGAGTATTAGGATTTCTAAATCTAAGGTGTAACAAACTTTTATATAGGGCGGGGGCTTAGTTTTTTTGCATGTCTCTTGATGCAAGGCAGAAGTTTGAGCTGAAGAAGTTTGTTGCAGAGCTTGACTCGCACAGGGCTATGCATACTGAGCTCATTTCTGTTTACATCCCTTCCGGGTACGATCTGAACAAAATCATTAATCACCTTGCTCAGGAGCAGGGGACTGCCGCAAACATAAAGTCTGCCTCAACAAGGAAAAACGTGATTTCTGCCTTGGAGCGCATGATTCAGCACTTGAGGCTGTTCAAGGCAACGCCTGAGAACGGACTGGCTGTTTTTTCAGGTAACATTGCGAGGCAGGGCGAGATTGATTTGAGGGTTTGGAGCATAGAGCCTCCTGTTCCTTTACAGACCAGGATTTACAGGTGCGACAAGACCTTCCAGCTTGACCTGCTTAGGGACATGCTTGAGTCCAAGGAGGTTTACGGTCTGGTTGTGATGGACAGGAGGGAAGGCGTCATTGCCGTGCTTAGGGGGAAGAGCATAACTCCTGTTGCAAGGTACACTTCAAATGTTCCTGGGAAGTCGAAGGCCGGGGGACAAAGCGCGCAGCGCTTCGAGCGACTCAGGGAGGGCGCGGCCAAGGAGTTCTACACGAGGCTGGGTGAGCACATAAAGGATGAGTTCTTTGGCAAGCCTGAGGTGAAGGGCATTCTTGTGGGAGGTCCAGGCCCTACAAAACATGATTTCGTGGAGGGAAACTATATTCCTACTGAGCTTAAGAACAAGGTGCTGGCGATAAAGGACCTTTCGTATACTGATGAGTTCGGGCTTCATGAGCTTGTTGACAAGAGCCAGGATACTTTGGCTGAGGAGGCGCTTGTTGTTGAAAAAAGATTGATGAACCGGTTCTTTGAGCTTCTCGCTACAAGGCAAGGGATAGTGAGTTATGGAAAGAAAGAGGTAATGCAGAAGGTTAATGACGGGGTTGTTGATGTTGTGCTGCTCTCAGAGGACCTTGAGGCCGGGCTTATTGCGGAGTTTGAGGAGGCTGCGAAGAGGTTCGGGACAAAGGTCGAGATAATATCGACAGAGACAAGGGAGGGTGCTCAGCTTAAGGAGTTCGGGATGGTTGCAGCCATCCTGCGGTATGAGGTGGGTTAGATGCCTGATGTGGTTTCCGGCCTCAGGCTGTTCCTTGGGCCTGAAGGTGAGAGGTATTCTTTTAGTGTTAGGTATTCTGCCAGGTTCAGGCCGTATAACGCGAATGTGAGGAAGCATGGCAGCCTGCTGGTTTTCAGCCTTGGCAGGGAGTGGGCAGGCGTGAGTGATGAGATTGTGCTCGGCCTGCTGCAGTCTCTTGCTTCAAGGGTTCTTGGGCTGAAGCAGGAGAGCCTGAACATTGACCTGTATGTTAACTTTGTGAAGAGCCTTCACCTGAGTGCTGGCAGGTCTGGCTCAGACCCTTTTCTTGAGGAATCATTCAGGAGGGTTAATGAGCGCTATTTCAGCGGCTTGATTGATATGCCCGGGTTTTCTTGGCACGATTCTATAAGGAGGCTTGCGAGCTATGATTACCATACCGATACTGTCAGCGTGAGCAGGGTTTTCATGGAGCGGCCTGACATCGTGGATTACCTGATGTATCATGAGCTTCTTCACAAGAAGCTGAAGTTCAGCTCGAAAAGCGAGAGGACTGTGCATCATGGCCGTGACTTCAGGGAGCTTGAGCATGGGTTTGAGAACAGGGATTTTCTTGAGAGGGAAATAGGCATGGTGTTAAAGGCTACCCAAAAATTTAAATACCGCCCCTTTTTCTTCCGCACGAGGGAATCATGACTACAAAGACTGTTGGAGCCAACTCGCTTAAGGAGGGCAGCTACATAGTTCTTGAAGGTGCTCCGTGCAAGGTTTCAAGCATACAGATTTCGAGGCCTGGGAAGCACGGTCACGCCAAGATGCGGATAGAGGGTATTGGCATCATGGACGGCCGCAGGAGGGTTGCGGTGATGCCTGCTCACGATAATGTTGATGTCCCGATGATCGATAAGAAGAACGCGCAGGTTCTTTCTGTTCAGGGAAACATGGCTAACGTGATGGACCTCGAGACTTATGAGACTTTTGACATAGCCATCCCTGAGGACATGAAGGATAGTGTTGTGCCTGGCGCGACTGTGCTGTATTGGCATGTTCTTGAGTACAAGATAATGAAGCAGATAAAGGGGTCTGGTGAGGAGTGATTTTATGGTCAAGTTTCCTGAGGCTGAAGCAAGGCTTTTCAAGAGCGTTTTTGTATGCAGGAAGTGTAAGTCAAAAGTCAGGGCACCTAATCTGAAGGTTGTTCAGGGCAAAATCAGCTGCCGGAAGTGCAACAGCAGGGTTCTGAGGCCCATCAAGAGGAAGTAAAGCTGAAAATGCCTTCACTGGTCGATGTTTTTCTGGGCTACAAGTGGGTTATCCTGTTTTATTTGGCGGTTTTCCTTGTGGTCTTTCTGAACAGGAAGAAGCTTGAGATACACATGAAGGTGTTTGCCCTTTACAAGACTCAGTGGGGCGTTGGCCTGATGAGCAGGCTGGGCACTAGGTATGCCAGGCCCATACGGATGCTTGGATATGTAGGGATAATAGTGGGGTTCGCTGCAATGCTTGCGGTTGTTGCCGCTTTGGTTTACGGGGTGACAAAGCTGTTCGACCCCTCTGCTCCTGCTGCTGTAAGCCCTGTAATTCCAGGCGTCAAGGTTCCCGGAACCAATTTTTTTGTTCCTTTCTGGCACGGGATAATTGCGATATTCCTGGTTGCTGTTATTCATGAGTTTGGGCACGGCGTTGTTGCAAGCGCGCACAGGGTCAGGATAAAGAGCTCAGGCCCGTTCGTCATGGGCCCTTTCTTTGGCGCTTTTGTTGAGCCTGATGAGGAATCGTTAAAGAGGAAGAGCGACATAGCCCAGTATTCAATATTTGCCGCGGGGCCTTTCTTCAACCTGGCGACGGCGGGCGTGATTTTCCTTGTTGTTAACCTTGCGCTTGTTCCCTTCACGCCTGTGCTTTTCAAGCCCGCGGGTGTTTCATTTGAGAGCTTTTCTCCAAGCGGCCCTGCTGACAACTCAACAATCAGGCAGGGGGTTGTCTATGACACTTTCAATGGTGCAAGGGTGGTTGATGTTGACCAGCTTCTAAATTTGACCAGGTCATTGAAGCCCGGGGATACGCTGGTTGTTGGGAACGCTGAGGGCTCCCATGAGATTGTTGTTGGAAGCCATGAGGGGAACTCGTCAGCACCTTATCTGGGTGTGGTGGGGATAAAGAACAGGTATGTGAATGACGGCACTTTTGGGCTGAGGGCATATCTTTTCATTTTTGAGCTTCTGGTGTTCCTGTTCATCCTGAGCATAGGCATAGGGACTGCTAACCTGCTTCCTATGGGGCCTATTGATGGCGGCAGGATGGTTCTGCTCGTTTCGCGGCGCATTTTCGGGGAGACACGTGGAAAGTCTGTCTGGGCAAAGGTATCTGTTGCCTTCCTGCTGCTGATGCTTCTGCTGATGACTCCTGTGATTAAGGCAACTTTCAGCGTTCTGTTCAGGGGCTTCGCATGAATCTGGGGTCTTCACGGCAACTGTGCTTTCAGGATACAACACAGAGTCTGGCCTGAGGTTTGCAAAGCCTGATTTCGTGCTAAATGATATCCAGGGCCTGAAGCAGCTTTTTTAACTCAGGAAGCTCTTTTTTTTAGGTAGTCATCAACCTTGCTGTTTCCTTTCGCCTTTGCGTGTTCGCCGAGGGCATATATTTTTTTCTCAGCCTCTGTTCCCCAGCTGTAGTTTCCCTGGATTTTTCTTATTGCTTTTATCTTTATCTCTCCTGTCTGGACGCCTTTCCTTAACTGGTAGTAGATGGATCTCATTGTTGCCTTGGGAAATATCTGCCTGTAAGCAAGGTATATCTGGTAGCCGTATCCTTCGCCTGTCGAGCTCAGAAGCTCGATTATGTTCTGCCTGATTTGGCTTCCGGGTTTTCTCCCCATTGGTGTTCTTCACAAAAGGAAGGTATAAATTTCTTTTGCTGTCTTCTGAATCGGAAATTTTTTGATTATCCAAACATTTATATATTAAAGGGGTTAAATCCGCACTGTTTTTTATTTGCTTGAACTTTGAGGTGAAATAATGGTTGAAGGAAGATGCATGAAGTGCAAGAAGCCAATGGAGATGAAGGACGCGAAGGAAGTCGTTATGAAGAACAAGATGAAGGCCATGCAGGGCTCATGCCCCAAGTGTGGCACAAAGATGTTCAAGATTGTAGGCAAGGCTTAGCCCTTGCATTTTTCAGTTACCTTTTTATTCTTGCTCGGTTTCTTTCAGAATGTTTTTTGGGCTCGTAGCTCAACGGTAGAGCGCACCATTCGCTGTGGTGAGGCTTCGGGTTCAAATCCCGACGAGTCCATCAAGCGCCTGCCTGTGATTATTTCCAGCATATTCTTAAAGTTTAGGGTATTATTTAAATGTTGTAAAAAAGGCCGATGTTACCGAAAATTATCACTGGACACTGGACAGGTGCGCGCTTAAGATTAATAAAAAGAAGATAGCCCAAACCACGCATCACAATGTGATTTGGGAAATCCAGTTGATACTTCCCAGTATCGCGCGGGTTAGAAACCGCACAGGGATATCAATGTGGGCGAAAATCCCGCCGCCGGCGCAATAAAGCAGAGAAGTTAAAAAGTGCTTCCATTTATAACGCTCTAAACCTTGCCGAACATGACTCCAGATGACGTTTCAATATCCACAATAAGTGATTTCCTGAACTGCCCCTTTCAGATTGACTTGAGAAACATACTGTTGGTCTCCGCAGGAGTAAAGCCGGCAGGAACACTTGATTATCATAGCGGGGGGATGTTTAATTACGGTAAGGGCGACAATGTCTACATGGACTCTGCTGGCGTTTATAGGTTTCAAAGGAAGTTTGTTGAACAAACAGTAAGAACTCTTGAAAATTTCGGGCTGTTTTATTCCGGGCCGCATTACTCCATCGGGGAAGATTCTTTGGGACTGTCAGAATTATTATGCATCTCATTTGCTAATACTGAAGAAGGATTGTCAAGGCTTATCTATTCCCAGAACTCTGAAGAGCTGGGATTAGCATTGGGGTACCCTCCGCTGAATGTTCTATATTTCAGCCGCAAAATAAGTCCGCCTGACAGGGCACCTATTGCGTTGGAGCCAGCAGACGCAGAGCTTATCACAATGGTCTATCATAAGACTGAGATGAGGGACTATTGAGCAGTTGGCGAATCCCTAAAGCTCGCTCGTGCTTATAGAGAGACATTATACAGGATTTGTGACAGGATAGAGGCCGAATTAGGCATAAGAAGAGAGGATTTGCCATAGGGTATAAGTACAAAAAAACAGGTGGTGAATATGAACAATGTGAATGCTCAGGAAATGGAAAAGTTTGCGGCAACAGTCATGAAGGATTCTTCTGTGGGAAAGAAGAACAAAAAAGTTAAAGGCGAGTGGTATTTCGATGAGGGCAAGCCACAGTTCGCTTCCACAGTTGAGTATGCAAAGGGCAGCGTTGTGCTGAAGACAGAGCTTCCGCCTTTCGCAGGGGGTTGGGGAACAAGCCCTGACCCGATACAATACTGTCTGCACGGGATCGCGGCATGCTTCGCTGTCACATTCGCTGCCACAGCAACGGCAGAGAAGATTGAGCTGAAGAAGCTTGAAGTTACTGCTGAGAACTGGATGGACCTGTCAAAGCAGCTCGGCTTCTCCAAAAGGGACATCATTGAGAAGGTCAGGATAACAGTCCATGCAGAGGGCCCGGATACAGAGACAATAAAGAGGCTTGTAAAGCTCACCGAGGAAAGATGCCCGGGCTCTGAGTGCGTTACAAGAAGCATTCCGCTGGAGGTTAAGGTTGAGTGAGTTCATTATTGTAACGACGCATATAAGAGATAGAGCGCGGAGAGGGATTCGAACCCCCGAATAATCGCTCTGCAGGCGATCCCCTTAACCGCTTGGGTACCCGCGCATGTTTTAGTTTATTTGCTGGAAAAGCAGGCGTATATAAAGCTTTTTCACTTCCATGGCAGGCTGTCTTCTTCCGGGAAAAAATATTTAAATGTGAAGCGCAGAATTTGATGCATGGGGACGATTCCTGATGATGTGCGCCCAGCCCTTTTGGACGTTGCGAGAACAGCTTTGGAAGAGTTTGTTTCAAGGCTGGATCTGGAAAGGGTTCGTGAAGGCATGGTCCCCTCCATAGTTGACATACATGGCTTGAAGGCTTATGTTGCTCAGGTTGTGAATAGTGCGTATATGCGCAGCAGCGAGCCTGAGCATATCAGGGGTCACAGGGTGCGCAGAGAGATATCAGAAATTATAGACGAGGCTGCAAAGGGGCTTGGTTTTGAGCGGGAGTATGTAATGGAGACAGCAAGGTCTCCTGTAGAATTTCATGCAAGTAACTTAAATAATGAGTACAGTAAGGCAAATTTCGGCCCGCCGCGACGCCAGGCAATAAGTATCTATTATCATCATCCTTCTCTATAGCATAAGACTTTAATTTTCGTAAGTTTTATATA
>JACQST010000020.1 GCA_016211185.1 Candidatus Woesearchaeota archaeon
AATCAGGTATGGCGGATGGCTCAGAACCATCTGGTCGAAAGGCCTTCTGGGTTCGAAACCATTATAAGGGAGCTACAGAACCCTGATGTCATAGAAGTAAATGGGGAGAAGTTTCAGGTAATTGATAACATTAGCTTGTGGTATCATCCAGATAAAAAAGAGCTGGAGATGGCTATTGAGTTGGCGAAGGTGGGGGACAGGCAGTTGAGTCCGAAATACAGGCTTGCATATGTCTATGAGCGTCCGGAGAAGATGAGGTTTTTTGTCCTCGATACAGCATCGAAGGTTTTTAGGGAGCAAGAATTACAGTAATATTTTTATAGTTGTTCTCATTTGTGCCGTTAATGGCCATTGATGATTTTTTGCAAAGGTTCCCCTTGTTGGGAGCTGAGGTTTCTGGGGCGTGGTGCGCTGCAAGTGTTGGCAATCTTTATCATATGGAGATGTGGGTTGATGAAGCAAATGTTTCTGGTGGGAAGATAGTTCTTGAGGATGGAGAGCGAACACATCTTGATGGTTTGTTGAGTCGCATAAAGACTAAAGGGTATGCCAAGGCAGCGGATGTTGCTTTGAAGCGTGCTGAGTTCGCCGCAGATGTTGACGATCCTACTGAAGTCGTAACCTATTTGCAGTTAGCGATTACTTATGCGGGCATCGCGCCAGTTGATATTTCTGATCGGCTTGAGGCATTTGCATCCAATTACCCAAGATACAAATTGTTGTCGGAGTTTCGAGGCAGGCATTTGCCTTTATGAATTGTTTTTTGCGTAACTTCCTATAATTCCGGTTTCTATTCTTTACAATATATCTCCTTTATTAGCCTGCTGAGAAACTCTTGCTTGCTCATTGTTCCTATTATCTGGTTTTCTCTTGTCCTTACTGTTACTGTGCCTGCTGTTGCTTCTTTCTCGCCTATGACTATTATGTAGTTCACGTAGTCAATCTGTGCTTCCCTCACCTTGTAGTTGACTGATTCTGTTCTTGAATCAACAGTCACCCTTATGCCTTTTGCTTCGTATTCCTTCTTGACTTCTTCCCCGTAGTAGTTAAACCTGTCTGCTACTGTGAGTATCCTTGCCTGCTCAGGGCTTATCCACAGCGGGAATTTCCCTGCGTAGTGCTCGGTAAGGACTCCTATGAATCTTTCGAACGTGCCTATCAGTGCGCGGTGTATCATTACTGGTGTGTGCTTTTTCCCGTCAGCTCCTTCGTATTCTGCTCCCATTCTTTCTGGCATCTGGAAGTCAAGCTGTAATGTGGGGAGCTGCCATTCCCTTCCGAGGCTGTCTTTTACGAATATGTCTATCTTTGGCCCGTAGAACGCGCCTTCCCCTTCTTTTATCCCGAAGTCTATGCTGTTTTTTTTCAGGGCATGCTTCAGGGCGTTTTCTGCCTCTTCCCATTTCTGTGCGCTTCCCATTGCTTTTTCGGGTTTGGTGCTTATGTATGCCTTGAAGGGCAGCTTGAACGTGTCTATGTATATGTGCTTGAAGAAGTCCAGAAGGTTTGTGACTTCTGTGTGTATCTGTTCTTGAGTGCAGAATATGTGTGCGTCGTCCTGTGAGAATTTTCTTACCCTTGTCATTCCCCCAAGGACTCCTTTTAGCTCGTTTCTGTGGAGGTAGCAGAAGTCCGCTATTCTTAGTGGCAGCTCCCTGTAGCTCATGGTTCTTGATTTGAATATCAGGACGTGTGAGGGGCAGTTCATTGGCTTTAGGGAGTATTCCTCGCTGTCTATTAGCATTGAGAACATGTTCTCCTTGTAGTGCTGCCAGTGCCCTGATAATTCCCATAGCGACTTGTTGAATAGCTGCGGCGTGATTACCTCTCTGTAGCCTCTTTTCCTGTATTCATTGCGTATGAACTCGACAAGTGTATTGTATATTATAGTCCCTTTTGGCAGTATTATGGGGCTTCCTGGGCTCCAGTCGTGGAACATGAACAGCTCCAGTCTTTTCCCGAGCACGCGATGATCCCTTTTCTCTGCTTCTTCAATTAGTGTAAGGTATTCTGTTAGCTGCTTTTTTTCAGGGAAGGACACTCCATAGATTCTTTGGAGCTGCCTGTTTTTCTGGTCTCCTTTCCAGTATGCGCCTGAGGTCTTCACAAGCTTGAATGCCTTTACCAATCCTGTCCTTGGAAGGTGTGGCCCTTTGCAGAGGTCTATGAATTCGCCTTGCATGTATGCGCTGGCTTCCTTTTCCTTGGACTCTTTTATCAGTTCAACCTTGTATGGGTTTGAGTTGAATACTTCCAGGGCTTTTTCCTTTGTGTAGACTTTTCTTTCGATAGTGAAGTTCTCTGACACTATCTTTTCCATTTCCTTCTCTATTCTTTGTATGTCTTCCGGTGTGACAGGCTCCATGTCTATGTCGTAGAAGAAGCCGCTCTCCCAGTTTGGGCCTATTGTCAGTTTTGCGCCCGGGTAGAGCCTGTTTATGGCCTGTGCCATTATGTGTGCTGATGTGTGCCAGAAGACTTCTTTTCCTTCAGGCTCTTCAAATTTCAGCAGCTTGAGCTTGCAGTCTTTTTCTATTGGTGCAGTCAGGTCTTTCAGTTCGGAGTCATGCTTAGCTGCAATCACGTTTCTTATCCCTATTTCCTCTGCTATTTTCTGGGCAGTTGTGCCTTTCTTATAGTTTTTCGTGCTGCCGTCAGGGAATGTTATGCTTATCGTCATGCATTGTAGAAGTCAGGTCAGATTAATAAAAAGGTTTCTATCTATCCGCCTGTCTTGTGCTGTGCAGGGCTGTGTCTTTGTGGGCTGTGTGTTGTTGAGTATCTTGCTTTTGGCGCTGTCCTCGGGTTGTAGTGCTGTCTCGGGCTGTGTTGTGCAGGTTCGTGTGTTTGCGGCATGTGCTCTTCATGCCCTGTTTCATGGGCAAGCTTTGAGAGTGGGTGCCCTATATTTGCCCTGTATGCCCTCTGCACCTTTGGGTCAAGGGTTCCTGTTCCTGGTGAATTGTACATTCTTGGCTCGTCCACTTCGCTTATTCCTGTGTAAAGTGACTTGTTGTCATCTATGTAAGACATTGGCCCTACCCCTGCATGCCCAACTACAAACACAGCAGCTATCCTTGCAAGCTTTCTATATTTTTTCTCTTCGCTTTCAGTAGCTGCGGTGTGTGCGCTGTATCGGTACATCTCATATACCCTGAGCCTGGTCTCAATCTCGTGCTTCGCCATTTCCTCATCATTGCTTGGGTATGTTGGGTGCCTCAGGTGCATCACCTCGTGGTCTATGAGGTATTCTATGAGGAGTTCTGGTTCTTTGTATAGGTCGAGCGTCTTGATTACGTTGTTGAAGTTCCTCATTCCGTGATAGGCTGTTCCTATGGTGTCCTTGCTGTATGCTATGCCGAACCTGTTTTTGCCTATGGCTGCGAACATTATTTCCTCAAGGAATCCTTGGCGTGCCGCTATGTTATTTGGCCGCGTGTATGAGTTCGTTAGCTTGCTCCATATGCTTCTCGCGAAGCCTGCCGCGTCAGAAAGCCCTGTGTTCTTCTCAAGGTATGTGAGCAGGTTGGCTATCTTGTCAGCCAATCCCTCGTGATGGACTGAGTCATATGTGTCCAGGAAGTATTCGGTTATTTTCAGTGTTGGGAGCAGGCTGGCTCTTCGGTAGTATGTCTGGAAGTCGATTTCTCCTTTTCTTAGCTGCCTCTCAAGCTCTGCCCTTATCTTTGCTGCCTGCTCTGCGATGGGCTGCTCTTCATGCCCTGCTGTTGTTATCTCGCCTCCTGTTGCGTCCTTCTCAAATGCGAGGCTGTGGCTGTATGTGTTGTAAGGCACTGTGTTTCTCAGCTCTGCTGTTTCCCTAAATCGCCCTCCAGAATCAGACAATCCTCTTTGCTCGCCTGCCTCAACAGCTTGGGCTATGTCTGCCATGGCCCTCGGGTTAGTCCCTGTGCCTTCCCTGTCCACTATGGTTTCAAGTCTCATTGACATTGCTCTCTCTGCTCCGGCACCGCCTTTTTTTTAGAGTTTAGAAAAAACAGGGGAGGCGTTTAGGCTGCCTTTTTCTGTTCTGAATATTTTTTCTCTACTAAGTATAATTCTCCTCTGTGAGCCTTTACAGGGATGTGCTCATTGTTAAGATGATAGGTTTCCATAAGGGACTTGAGTTTTTCAACCTTCATGCTTTCAGGCGATATCCAGTATTCTTTTTCTTTGCCGGTCTTGTCACGCATGGTTATTGGTCGGTCGAGTTGATTCATCTCTCTGAGTATCCCTTCTCTATGTTTTAGCTCTACATGTTTTGTTGCTCCAGGCACAAGTCTAGAGGAAACTTTTTTCTTCAGCTCGTCTATTACTGATCTGAATGCTTCTTCTGTGAAGTCTTTGCCGTGTTGTCTTATTAGAGTAAGTAGTTCATCTTCAGTAATTCCTGCATAGGAGTCTATTAGCAAACTTGTTTGTTCATCTGTGAGTTTCTTGCCCTCTTCTATTCCATAAAAGGATTTTGCCTGCTTTGCATAGAACTGAGCCATTGTTTGGGCGAATCTTTTTCGAACATCATCATCCTGCTCGAGTTTATCATAACTATAGCCATCTTCTACTTTAAGATGTTCTTCTGTAGCAGCGATATACGCCTTGTGATGCTCAATGGACAGTTTATTTACTAGATTATCTATTGTTTTCCTTTTTCGTGCAAAGGTTTCGAAAGGTGTGGGCTCTTTCTGTGTAGCCATTCTATACTCCGTCAAATCATCTATTGTAGCTGCCATTTTGTTCCTTGGTTGGATTATAAATTTTTCTATTTGGCGTGTTTGGTGGTTTATGCCTTTGTTTTTATCATTTTGCCCGCAACTATATAAATTTTTCTATTTTCACCACTTGCCAATAACTATTTATGTATTGAGCTTTACAGCAGGCGGTCAGACATTTATGGCAGGGCATGATTTTCTCGTTGATACAAATGTGCTTGTGTATGCCTTTGACTTGAGCGAGGGGGAAAAGCACCTTGTGGCAAAGAAGCTGCTGGGAAAGTGCTGGGTTGGTGAGCTGAAGCTTGCTGTATCTATCCAGAACATCAATGAGTTCTGCTATGTTGTTTCTCAAAAAGTTAGTGCGCCTTTGAGCGCGGGGCAGGTTAGGGATATTGTGGAGCTGGTCTTGCAAACATTTATATAAGTTCCTGTTTCCCTGACTCAAGAAATGGCTAAGAAGCAGAAGAAGGATGTTAAGGAAGAGCCTGAAAAGAAATCTCAAGATGCTGTTTCTGAGGGTCAGGCCGAGAAGAAGGAGGATTTGTGGGAGCGTGAGCTTGAGCGCATGGGCGTGAAGCTTCCGAAGGAGGCTCAGAAGAAGTTCAGGGAGATTAAGGAGAAGCTGGATTCTTTCAAGGACAGGGTTATGGAGAAGTTTGGTGACTACATTGTTGGTGTGGCTCTGCTTCCTCCGTCGCAGCCGATGCAGGGGCAGTTTGCAGGGCAGCCTATGCCTCCTGGAATGCCTCCGATGCAGCCGCAGCCGATACAGCCGATGCATGGAATGCCGCAGGTGCAGCCTATTAGGGTGCCGTATCAGGCTCCTGGTATGTCTCAGATGCAGCAAATGCCAGCTCAGGGCATGCCTGCTGTGCAGGCAATGCCTCAGGTATCTCATCCTTCGCTTGTTCCGCAAGTGCCTGCTGAGCAGATAAATGTGCTAATCCTTGTTGATGATTCTGACAGCAGGAAGATGCCTAAGGAGGAGCTGAAGTCAAAGCTTATCACTATTATACAGACGATTGCCGCTGAGGTTGACCAGAGGCTTGCGCCGCAGATATTCATTCTTTCCGAGGTGTGGCAGAGCTGTTTTGATGCCAAGTATGACCTTACTGCGCTTATAGCCACTGCTGCTCCTGTATTTGACAAGGGCATGCTTGCAGCAATAAGGATTGCTGAGGTCCACAAGACAAGGGTTTTGGCCAAGTTTGAGCGCTACATTGTCAGTTATGTTCTTGCAGGTTCGCTGATTCAGGGCAAGGCTACTGAGAAGAGTGACGTTGATGTCTTCATTGTTATTGATGACACTGATGTCAAGAGGATGACGAGAGCTGAGCTGAAGGACAAGCTACGCGCAATAATTATAGGTATGGCCATTGAGGCTGGCGAGCTTACTGGCGTGAAGAACAAGCTTAATGTTCAGGTTTACATCCTTACGGATTTCTGGGACTCCATTAGGGAGGCTAACCCGATAATTTTCACGTTCCTTAGGGATGGTGTTCCGTTTTATGACAGGGGCATATTCATGCCTTGGAAGCAGCTGCTTCAGATGGGCCGCATCAAGCCGAGCCAGGAAGCTATAGACATGTATATGAGCACTGGCGACCAGATTCTGAAGAGGGTTAATTTCAAGCTCAAGGAAATCGGGATGGAGGATACTTTCTGGGCTATTCTTACGCCTTCGCAGGCTGCGCTTATGCTTTACGGTGTTCCTCCGCCTACGCCTAAGGAGACTCCTGAGATAATGAGGGAGATTTTTGTGAAGAAGCTTGGGCTTCTTGAGGATGAGTTTGTCAAGATTCTTGAGCGCAACATTCAGGTGAGGAAGGAGCTTGAGCATGGTGACAAGGCAGATATTTTCGGTAAGGAGATTGATGAGCTTGTGAAGGACGCTGACCGCTATCTTAAGAGGCTGAACACGTTGTTTGAGGAGATTCAGAAGATTAGGGAGGCTGACAGCATGCTTCACATCTATGACAATGCCCTTTCAATGGTTAGGGATGTCCTGAGGCTTGAGGGCGTTGAGAAGGTTGAGGAGGGTCAGGCCGCAGCTCTGTTTGAGCAGAGGCTTGTTAAGGACGGCAAGGTTCCCGCCAAGTTTTTGCGCACCTTTGGCGCCATATCTGCAGCGAAGAAGGATTATGATTCAGGCAAGCTCACCAAGGCCGAGGTTGAGAAGGTGAAGAAGGATGCTGAGGGTTTCACAAGGTTTATGATTGAGTATGTTCAGAGGAAGAGGGGCCGCGAGCTTGAGCGTGCCAGAATCAGGGTTAAGCACGGCAACAGGTATGGCGAGGTTTTGCTGCTTGACAAGGAGGCTTTCATTATCCATGACATTGATCACAGGGACAAGGAGATATCGCGGGCGTTGATAACTGAGTCCGGAGGGCTTGCAAGCATAAGGGCTTCCTCAGGTGAGGAGCTTGAGAAGTCTTTGGCCCGTTCCCAGATTCCTGAGAGGGTTTTCCTTAAGGAGCCTGTTTTTGAGGACCTTAAGCGGATTTTCGGCAAGGATGTTGAGGTTCAGGTTAGCTTTGTATAAAATTTGCTGCAATTCCTGCTGTTACAAACCTTGGTTCCTTGGTTTATGAGGCTTACCGTGCACATTATTCTGCAGTAAGTAGGAGACTTGTCGAAAGGCAGGGCCATGTAAAGGAAAGCAACCAGAATATTTTTTAAAGTTACAGAAGCTTGGCCATTTCAGAGGGGGTTACTGCCATATTCCTGATTTCAGATATTGCTTGGAAGTGTTTTTTGTTAAGGGTTATTATGTAGTCGCAGCCTGTTGTCTTTGCTGTGGCTGCTATTGCCGCATCAGCGTATTCGATTGGGGTTCCCTGTGAGATAAGGTAAGCTATGTATTGGCCTGTTTTTTCAGCTGCTGCAGCATCAAGCTCTGCCCATATGAACTGTGCAAGTATTCTCTTTGCGCTTTGCACTGCCTCGGTGTAGTCTTTGGCGAGGTATGAGCCTGCCAAAATCTCAGATATCGTGATAGTGCTTATTGAAAGCGGATAATCCAACTCTATCAGTTTTTTAATTAGGCTTATTACTTCTGTATTCTTACGGTCTATTTCCACTATTGCAGAAGTATCTAACATTGCTTTCATATGATGCCCAGTCTTTTCAGTCTTTCCTTCTCGTCTGTTCTTATCTTATTCAGCGTTTTCTCAAAGTTTTCGGGCAGGAATTCGTCAAAGTTGTCAAATACAGAAGGGTCTTTTTTGCTTACTATGAGCACATCGCCTCGGATATTCAGAACTAACCTGTCACCTTCCTTTATATCCAGCTGTTCCCTCACTTTCTTTGTCAGGGTTATCTGGCTGCTCCTCGTTACAACGGTCTCTCCAATCATAATTGATACTTGAAATCTTAGTATTTAAATATTTTAC
>JACQST010000021.1 GCA_016211185.1 Candidatus Woesearchaeota archaeon
AAATACATTCGAGAAAAAGCGGGTGTTATTTCACTAAAGTAGGTATGCCCCTACCGGGAATTTCATGCAGGGACAGGGTTTAGCTTGAAGAGCCCTCTGCTTTTTGAACCCGGGTCAAGATCTCCGGAGGATCTTATCATATCCACTAGACCATAGGGGCAAGATAAATTGAAATGAGTAATTCACTTCCCCGCACCCATCTTCTTCTCCTTCTTGTCGATGACCAGGATTGTCTTTATTATGGCGTCAGGGTTGAGCGAGATGCTGTCAATGCCACACTCAACTAAAAACTCTGCAAACTCAGGGTAGTCAGAAGGGGCTTGCCCGCAGATGCCTATTTTTTTCTTGTTTGCCTTCGCAGCCTTTATTGCAGCAGCAACCATCTGCCTGACAGCCTCATCCCTCTCGTCAAATATGTGGCTTACCAAGGCAGAATCTCGGTCAACACCCAGCGTGAACTGCGTCAGGTCATTGCTGCCTATGCTGAAGCCGTCAAACACCTTGCAGAATTCCTCAGCCAGAACGACATTGGAGGGAATCTCGCACATGACATAAACTTCAAGGCCGTTCCTGCCCTGCTTCAGGCCGTTTGACTCCATCTCCTTAATGACCTTTCTGCCTTCTTCAGGGGTCCTGCACATCGGAACCATAACCTTGATGTTTGAGAGCCCCATCTCTTCGCGGGCTTTCATGATAGCTCTGCACTCAAGGGCGAATGCAGGCCTGAACTGCTCGCTGTAATACCTCGAGGCACCTCTCCAGCCGAGCATGGGGTTCTCCTCCTTTGGCTCAAAAAGATGACCTCCGATAAGGTTTGCATACTCATTGCTCTTGAAATCGCTGAGTCTCAGTATTACGTCCTTCGGGTAAAATGCGGCTGCAATGGTTGCTATGCCCTGTGCGAGCCTCTCCACAAAGAACTCCTGCTTGTCCTTCCAGCCCTTTGTCAGGGATTCAACCTGAGCCCTGACATGGGTGTCTTTCACGTTCTTGTAGTTGACAAGCGCCAGCGGGTGTATCTTTATGTAGTTGTTTATTATGAACTCCTCCCTTGCGAGCCCCACGCCATCAACTGGAAGCCTGCTGTGCTCAAACGCCTCATCAGGGGAGCCGATGTTCACCATCACCTTTGTCCTTGTCTTAGGCAGCTTCACAAAATCAACCTTCTCGACATCAAACTTCAGCAGCCCTTCATAGACAAATCCGAATTCGCCCTCAGCGCAGCTCACAGTCACAGGGGTGCCTGACTTGATTTTCTCAGTGGCATTGTTGGTGCCCACAACAGCAGGAAGGCCAAGCTCCCTGCTGACTATGGCGGCGTGGCTGCTCCTCCCGCCCCTGTTCGTAACTATGGCAGATGCCATCTTCATTATCGGAACCCAGTCAGGGTCTGTCATGTCAGTGATTAGAACCTCGCCCTGCCTGAACTCCTTCATGTTGTGAACGTCCTTTATGACGTGGGCCTTGCCCTGCCCAATCTTCTCGCCAACAGCGCTGCCCTTGGCAAGCACCTTAGTGCCCTTCTGGTTAAGGGCATACTTAACCATTGACTTGACGTATTTTTCGCTGTGGATTGTCTCAGGCCTTGCCTGCACAATGAACAGCTTGTTTGTAACGCCGTCCTTGGCCCACTCGATATCCATGGGGGTATACTTGCCAAGCTTCTTAGTGTAGTATTCCTCAATCATCACTCCCCATTTTGCAAGCGACAAAACCTCGTCGTCAGAAAGAACCAGCTTAACTCGGTCATCCTTTGGCACAGGAACAGTCTTTATGGGCTTGTTCCCTTCATGTGAATAGACAGCTTTAATCTTCTTCTCACCTGTCTTTTTCTGAAGAATCGGCCTTGAGCCTTTCTGGAGCGTGGGCTTGAACACAAAGAACTCGTCAGGATTGACAGCGCCCTGAACAACAGTCTCGCCAAGCCCGTAGGCAGCGTTGATAAGCACGACATCGCTGAATCCTGTTTCTGTATCGAGGGTAAACATCACACCCGAGCAGGCTTTGTCTGAGCGAACCATCTTCTGTACTCCGACAGATAGTGCCACAGAGAAGTGGTCGAACTTCATCTCTGTCCTATATACGATAGCCCGGTTGGTGAAAAGCGACGCGAAGCAGTTCCTGACAGCTTCGAGCAGCGCAGCTTCGCCCCTGATGTTAAGGTAAGTCTCCTGCTGGCCTGCAAAGCTGGCGCCAGGAAGGTCCTCGGCAGTTGCAGAAGAGCGCACAGCAACATCTACGTGAGAGCCGTATTCCCTGGACATCTTCTCATAGGCTTTTAGTATCTCTGACTTGAGCTCCTCAGGGAAATCAGACCTGCGGATCAGATTGCGCACCTTGTGGGCTCGCTCAGCAAGCTCCTCAACATCCCTCACGTCAAGGTCCCTGAGCCAGCTCCTTATCTGGGCCTCAATGCCTGCCTTGTCAAGAAAATAGCGGTAAGCGTGGGCAGTGACCGCAAACCCGTTCGGTATCGCAACGCCCAGCTTTGAAAGGTTCCTGTACATCTCGCCAAGGGAAGCGTTCTTTCCGCCGACAACTCCAACATCCCCTATGCCTATCTTGTCAAACCACAAAACAAAAGCATCCTTGCTCTCATCCATAAATCTCACCCTTTCTCCGAAATGCCTGATAAGACCTTGACAGGCCGTTTCTTAATGATTGAAGCAGCTTCACGCCATGACAAAAGCAGGTTATGAGCGCCGAAATGCGATATGACTGACTCTGCATTGCAAACAGCCAGCTTCAGCGAAAACTCAACCCCTGAGTTTCTCAGCATTCCTGCAACGAAGCCCGATGCAAATGCATCGCCTGCGCCAGTGGTTTCAAAAGCCTTGACGCCCTTGTGGGGTCTGACAGAGAAAAAAGAGCCTCCTGCAAGCGCATAAGCCCCTTTAGCTCCATCGGTAACAATCACTGTCGCAGGCCCGTAACCGGAAAGCCGAGAAAGCATTCCTGAAACCTCGCTTTCGTTAGAAACATGCATGGCTTCCTCCTTGTTAAGCACAAGAATATCTGTGCAGCCAAGAATTCCTTTTAGGAAAGAATAGCCCTTCTTGGCAAGATATGTGCTGGGGTTGAATGCAACAACAGCTCCATTCTTCCTTGCGGCCGCTGCAAAAGACGCTGCCTCGCTGAACGCAGAGCCGGTTGTGGATGAAACAAAAACGCAACGGGCATTAAGTCTCCCAAACTCTTTTTTTGAGATTCCTAAAGAGCTGCCCGCTCCGGTATAGGTAAGGATTGTGCGGTCATGCCCCTTGCTGTCAAGAATGATTGAGAAATCAGTGTGCTCACTGCTAAGCCTGCCAATGAACCTGACGCGCTCCCTTTTGAGGCACTCAAGAATCTGCCTGCCATAAAAATCCTTTCCCACAGAGGAAACGCAGCCTGCCCTAAGCCCGAGCCTACTGAAAGAAGTTGCTGTATTCGTGGCGCCTCCGCCAACATCAAAGCAGGCCCGCTCAATAAGAATCTTGGCGCCTGTAGGATACGCTATGTGCTCAGTGTTCTCCCGAGGATGCTTCACCCTTATTATCTCGGTGCTGGCCTTATCGGTATAAACAAACAGGTCATAAACAGCCCTGCCAACAGAAACAACATCCAGCATTCCAGCAATCACGGGCAGACAATGTAGGCAGACAATATATAAACTTAACTTATCTGCACTATCTGAGCATTTCAGTGGACAGCTCAGGCTTCTGCCTTATCTTCCTGCCTCTCTTAAGCACTATAAATGCAGCAATCGCTGCAATGGCGAGCAGGGCAAAGAACCATGCCTCGGTGTCCTCAATGTCTGCAATGCGCAGGGGGATGAGGCTTGGCTCAACAGCCTTATCCTCACCTGAAGACTCCCCCGAAGGGGAATTATCTGGAGGCTCCAGACTTCTTTCCTTGCCTGTAAAGTTGTCGGTAACAGGCTCCTTTTGCTGGGCATCGGTCTTCCCTTGCACAGGGCTTTTTTTTGCAGTTATTGCAAACAGGCTGAGCCCTGGGGAATCTGAGGAATAGTATATGTAGCCTGAATCAGAGGATGCCTGCTTTGTTGGCAAAGCCTCCCATGCGCCCTTTAGCCTGTAGAGAGCAACAGAGGAATGGTCAAGGCTGTTGTTATCGAGCCATGAGACAGGAACCTTGAATTTTATAGTTACTTTGCTGGTGTTGCCAAGCCTGTCTGAAAGTATTGAGATATATTTGTAGACCAGCCCGCCGTCATCAGCAGGCGTTCTCTCGCCTTTGGCAAGGGCGGCCTCCTTCACTGTTATGGATGCCTGCACAGACTCTGCAACAGGCACAGCCTCGATTGAGTATACAGAAACTTGGTCTGCCTTCTTGTAGCTGAAAACGCCTGTGAAGCCCAAAGGTATCAGGGGCACAGTCGCAGACTCGGAAACCAAAGCCGAGCCTCCTCCTCCGCCACCACCTCCTCCGCCTCCTCCACCGCTTCCTGAGCTGCTTGAGCTTGAAGAGCTAGATGAAGAGCTAGAGCCTGAAAGCTGTGAGCCTCCGCTTGTATTGTAAACAGTGCCTGCGATGCTGCTTATAACAACAGCAGAGCCTGCCTTGCCCTTTGCAGTAACAGTGTAGTTGCAGTCAGTAGAGCCCATCACTATGAACCATTTCTGCGGGTTCGCGGCAGAGTTGCCGTCATCAAGGGTTCCTATGTTCTGGGTAACGTTTCCTGCGCTGCCTCCGTCAGAGCCATTCATGACCAAGCACCTTTTCTGGGAGAGCGAATTTGAAAAGCCCTGTGCTTCAGGGGTGGTGGAGTTTGTGCTCATGTTTACATCGACATTAATGCTGCTCCCGCCCACAGTTATAGTGGCGAGCACGCTGAAAACAGAGCTCTGGGCAGCAGATGAAACGTTGGTCTGGTTGTTTATTGACTTCAGGCTTATAGTGTTTATTGTGGTGTCTGCAACAGAGGTATCGGAAACAGAGTCAAGCATTGCCGAAGAGAACTTGTTTGAGCCAGGGCTCTGGCCCTTTATGTCGGAAAACGTGGCTGTTGTTGACGCGCCGGTGTTTATGCTTGTGCTGAAGCCAGAGCCGGAGTAGCTTGAGGACTCTGCCCAGCTCCCATCAACCCGCAGAGTCACAGATGTAAGGCTCGCTGTTGTGTCATCAGGGTTATAGATGGTTGCCTGGCAGTTGAAGTTCTCGTTGACAGCAACATTAACAGTGCCTGTCTGCCCTGAGCAGCTGAACGCGGTTACCTGAAGCACAGCCTCTGCGCCAAAAGAGCCGGCAGCAGAAAAAATCATAAGTCCAAAAAGCAGTCCTATGCATTTACCTGATTTTACAGACATATTTTTGCCTCCTAAGTCAATGAAAATGTGAAATTGCCAAGTGACCACGAGTTTACAGAGCTGTCAGTCTGGTTCACGCAGTAAACACCCCACTTGTAATGCCCTGCAGTGCTGTGGTTCAGTGACCAGCTGCTGTTTACTGAGGTTATTCCTGTGGTTGATGAGTTAACAGCCCACGAGGAAGTGAAGTTTGCATAAAGGGAGCAGTTAACTGAGGAAGTCCGCGAGGCAGACCAGTTGAACCAGAACGTGACAGGGGAACTGCCTGCCTGGCTTGCGCTGTTGGCAGGCAGCAAAAGCGTGACGTTAATCGTGGAGGAGACAGAGCCGTTGTTGACTCGGGAAACAAGCGTCCTGTTCTGCGCCCACACTGTCTCTGTAACGTTTGTGCAATAAATGTTCCAGAGATGCGTTCCGTTCCCTGTGAAGTTGACAGCGAAGAAGTTTGAAGAGCCGTATACCTGGTTATTGCTTATATTGGGAACCCATGAGCCTGTGTGGTTTGTATAGAGCGAGCAGTTTAGGTTGCTGAAGGAGGCGATGCTGACATTGTAGTTAAGCACTGCATAAACAGTTGCTGAGGTGTTCGAAAACGCTGTGCCGTTTGGCTCAGTCTGGTTGATTGAAAGCGCAGCTGAGCTGTTATTAGCTGGAGAAAGCGTGAATGTGCGGTTGGAAACAGACCACGCTCCTGAAGAGTTTGTCGCGTTGCACAAGACACCCCACCTGTAAGTGCCCGTGGTGCTGTGATTTGGTGTGAAGTTGACCTGCTTTGCAGGCACATCAAGGAAGATAAGCTCGTGCGTACTGTTCATTGCCCATGAGCCTGTGAAATTAGAAAAAAGCGAGCAATTGGCCCATATGCCCTGGCTCACATAAGTCGAATGGTTCACCCTGAAGCTGAGGTTAAGCTCTGAGCCTATACTTAGTGATGCGCTGTCTGCAGGAGCCTCAAGGCTCACGTTAACAGTCCCGTTCCCAGATGCGTTGCCCGAGCTTGCAGTTGAGTTAGTCACATTAACCCTGAACGCGACCTTCCTGTTGACATAATTCCAGTCATCATCAAAGCAGTTCACATCAATAGCGTAATGCTGCGTTGCAGGAAGCCTTGAAATTGAAAAGTTGAATGTGTGCTCAGTGCCTCCAGTAGCGTATGTGTAGCCTGGCTCGCCGCCGTCAGAATACCAGTTGCTTGTATAGGCATAGCTGTAGGAGCTGCCGTTAAAGCCCGCACTGTTGCATGAGCGGTACTCCACAGTGCTTGTATCGAGGGTGTTGTTGCTGCTGTTGCCACTCTGCGAGCCACAGTACCACTCTTTGAACTTGTCGTAGCTTACCAGATACATGTTGCACATTGCTGGCTCGCTTGTTGACACGTTGACAAAAAGGCTTCCGTTCACTGTTGTGTTGAAAGCAGGGCTGTGAATGGTTGCGTTTGGAGCCTGCGTATCCTTCACCGAGAAGTATCCTGTCTTCAGAACAGATGTTCCCTGGCTACCGTTCACAGTCACCCTTATGTAATACTGCCCTCTGCTCCATGCCGAGCCATTGTTGAAAACCCTGATGGCCCTCTTCTCGCTGCAGTTAAGCTCATTGCCGCCAACAGTTATGGAGTTGGCAGGAATCCAGGACACAGTCTGGTTTATTACAGTGAAGCTATACTCATAAAACTTCCTGCAGTAGTCAGACCAGCATGAGTTTGAAGAAGGAGAGAACTCAACCCTTGAGACATTGACATGGGCGTTCAGGCAGCCCTGAGTGCTGTTGAGCACGTGAATCCTGAACGTGATGTTGTCAGATGTGCCGAAATAGTACTGCCAGCTTGCATTGGCATCCTCGCTATACCAGTATGCGCTGTAAGGATTGGGAACACTAAACCAAGCGGTGCCTGCCTCAATCCTTTGCGAGCTGTCAGATGCCGAGGTGAACTCTATGTTCAGGCTGTGATAGCCCTCCGGCCACCCGTCAGCAGGGGCTATCAGAGTGACGTTCTGCTCAACGCTGCCATTGACGCCGCCAGGCTGGGTGCTGTTCACAGAGCACGTTCCTGTGACAGCAGAGCTGCATGAGCCAATGCTGAAATTATATGCAGTCTGGTGAGGCCAGCTCATCTCATAAACCCTTGACAGGTTTCCAATGGTACCTGCACCTGAGGAAGCCCTTGCAACAGTTACCGGAAGGGTAACGTTCTGCGTCCTCAGTATTCCATACCTGTTTGGAACCGCTCCTATGCTTACAGCCACGCTGACAACCCTGAAAGACAGCCAGGTTGTCTGGGATTTCCCAGTGCCGTTGTTCATGACTGTGACTGCCAGTGACCTGTAGCCTCCATTTGCCAGGCTCCACGCGCCGGAGTTGGGGCTTATATTAAGAACTGTGCTGCCATTGAATGCTTGGGAAGGACCGGGCGTGTAATTAGCGTACGTAATCTTGCTGTAGCCAGAGCCGCTCCAGAGGGTCTCGACAATCCCCGCAATGCTGTAATTTCCTGGCACCACAGAGTTGATTGTCCAGTCTGGGTCGTAGGCAAATAGGCTGAAGCTCGCGTTCCCGTCCACATCAACAGTATACCTAACTGCAGACGCGCTGAGCCTGAACGGCTGCACGCTGAACCACAGATACCCTGTTGCAGTGGAGTTCTCAGAGTCAACCATTGTTACTTCGCCAGAATAATAGCCTGGGTCCCAGCTCCTGTTCACGTATACCAAAGCAGTCCCGTTGACAGACAGCGGGGAGACGTTCAGGTCTTCAGGATAATTAAACTCAACATTCTCCCAAGTATCGCTCTTCCATGTCCTCAGGACAACGTCTTTTATGGTTGCGTTGATGTAATCCCCGCGGCTATACCATGAATACGAGCTTTTTTTATTTCGTGTGGTTGTGATGTTGAAGTAAACCGGCCCGTTCCCATTAGTTGAGTAAGCGTAAGAGCCACTGCTGTTAACAGGCTGCGCATCAACATTGAAGGGTATCACGTTAAACCACCCGTAGCCGGTCTCTGTCCCGTTTATGTCCAGAACCACATTATACCACCCGCCATCCCATGCTCCAGAAGCCCTGCTTATGTTAAGCACATGGCTCCTGTAAGTATCACTCGCGCCTGAATACCATGGGCTGGAGACATTCACGCTCAGCCTCCTGAAGGAGAAAAGGCTTGAATTAAGCTCCCTGTAGCTCCCTGACTGGTAGAACTGTATCTTCTTCACCCCTATACTCACGTTCCCGCCAAGGCTTGCGCCGCCAGAATCAGAGTAGCTGCCGGCATCGTAAATCCTGACATAAAGGCTTATGTTTTCCTTGGGGCTGTATGCGGACTTGTAATTGTAAGTGCCTGATTCGATGGGTGTAGAATAAGCTTCCCACTGCCTGACTGAAAACCATGCCTCCCCGTAATCAGTCTCCCCGGTCACGTCGTTAGTACCCTTTATGGTAACAGAATAGCTCCCTGTCTGCCATTTCTTTCTTGGAGTCCTGTCATGGGTGATTGAAAAGCTTCCCCACCCATTGGTCACGTTTGATGAGTTGACTCCGGTGATGTTGTACTGGTAATCGATAGGCGGCCATATCCACTCCCCGAAGTCGCCCATGTAGCTCACCCTTTCGACAGTGATTGAGCCGCTTATGCCGCCGTTCTGTGAGTTTGAGTACCAGTTTGACCACCAGTTGCTTCCTGCCTCATAAAGCCTAACGTTGAAGGTGATGTTGCTCACAGGCCTCTGAACCCACGCGTAATTGTTCGCGTAAGCCCAGATATAGAAGCTGCGGGCCTCAAAAATAGTGACTGCCTTGTCAGTAGTCTGGCCGTCAGGCCCTGTTACTTTTAGGACAACAAGATGCCTGCCGCCGCTCCACCTGCCTTCAGGCTTAATGGTGCATGTGTACTGGCCCTGGTCATTATCAGCCGAGCAGACTGAAGCAGTTGTATTAAGCGGCTGCGATGCTCCGGACTGCATATTGATTACTTTGTCAACAGCCATACTGGCGTTGGTTATTACCTGCCTCTTGGTGGTATCGATGCTGCAGGCCCTGCCCATGCCGTACTGCTGGGAATTAAATGAGGTGGAGTTATCAACAGGCGCCCTCCCGGAAGGGTTCTCAGCCCGGGTAATCTTCAGCTCAACATATACTGTATCAGTTGACTTGAACTGCCAGACATACCAGCTGTTGGAGCTGTCAATGCTGCCGGCAGAGCTCTTCGCAGCAGCACACACGTCATAAGGATTAACTATGAAAGATGTTAATGCGGCACCTGTGTTGTTGTTGATGAACAGCCTTATGCTGTAAGAGCCTCCATGCGTCGGGGCATCAAGCATCACCCTGTCAACAGAGTCATTATATGCCCACTCAAGCACGCTGTTGTTTGCGTCAACATCTCCCCAGCCAGGAACACGTGTATAGTTCACCACAGTCCCGTTCTCATACACAACAAAGCCAAGGGTGACATTAGTGACATTATCAGGCCCTGTCGTGTTTTTGGCATCAACTGACACGAACACGAACTCTGTCGTGCTGAACACCTCCTTTAAAGCCCCTTCCTGGGTGCTTGGATAAGCTGAGGCAACAAGGTCAGTGACCTTTATAGACCTCTCAGAGGACTGGACAACATCACTGAAGTTCAGGACTACAGAAACAGTGTACGAGCCAGTAACATTTGGGGTGGTGAACGAAAACCTGTAGCAGCCCTGCGTGCCGCAGCTCGAATTAAAGGTCGCGTTTGCAGCCAGCAGAGGGTTCCTCATTCTGTCGTAAAAAGTGACATTAAAATGGCTCTGGTTAAGGGTTGTAATCAGTGTGCCATTAGCCCTCTCCTTAGGATAAACCTCAAAAGTCACATTCCTGACAGGAAACGCCGAATACTCATACTCAAACCCTGAGTTGTCAGAAGACTTTGTAAGGTACATTGTCCAGCTCCTCACCTGGAAAGAGGCAGACGCAGAAATATTCCCGCCGCCTGACTCAAAGACATCAACAGACACCTTGTACACCCCCTCACTGAACCCGCTCCCTGTGCTGAACTGGAAACGGTTGATGAAGCCGTTAGTGTCATTAAGCTTGGTGGACGTTATGTTGGCAACTATCCTGCCGGAGTAATCGGCAATGGTGCCGTTAAATACAAAAGTCCCGTTCGGGGCAGTGCTGTTCTTGGTTACCTTGACCTCAACAGACGCCTGCTCATTAGTAGTCAAGATTTCCTTGAAGCCAGTGCCTGCAGAATCCTTAACGTAGACGCTCACGTCAAAAGGCACAACCCTGAATGAGCTTGAGGCAACAAAATTATTAACCTCAATGACATAAGTGCCAAGGCCCGAAGGAGCTGAAAGGTTGACAGAACAGTCCCCTGAATCAGATGTCCTGCAGCTGAACGATGAAAGAATGGAATCAGAAACCCCTGAACTCCTTCTTACAGTTCCGTTGAGGGAGAAGTTCGAAACAGGCACAAGGCTGTCAGAGGCCTGCCTGCGCGCAGAGCCGGTTACCACGACAGGGTCCCCTGCATAATACCCTGACTTGTCAGGAAAAACAAGAACCTTGTCAACACTCTGCGAAAAAACAGCGAAATGCACATCAACAGAATAAGAGGTACTGTTCAGTGAGTCTTCAAACTGCACCCTCAGGATATACTCGCCTTCAGAATAAGGGGCGTAGAGGGCAACTGCGCCGGAAAAACTGCTGCTCCTTGTCCTGAACACGCCAGAACTAGTGTTTACAAGCACAAAGCTGACCATGGAGGGCGAGTTGTTTGAGCTGAAATTCAGCACGCTCAGATTCATTGTAAAGTTATCGCCAACTGCATAATAATCCGTCTGGTTGACAGAGATGTCTGGTGCCTTGTTATAGGAAATGTTAGACCTTTTTAGGGAGCCAGTGACCTCAACAGTCTCATTAAAGCTGAATGTGCCCTTTTCAGCAACAGCAACTATCCAGTAATTGAACCGGTCTGCATTAAAATTATCGCCAGAAGCTCCATAAGCAAACAGAGAAGAGCCTGAGAGGCAGGCCACAAGCAAGGCTATAAGGAAACCCTCTTTTCTACGCATAAACCAAACACAGGCATCCTGCTTTATAAACCTTGCTGCCAGTAACTCAAGACAAGCCCTGACGGCGCTGCGCGTCAAGAAGCGAGCAATACGGATTCTGCGCCTTCCACTTAGCATTCGTATCAACATAGATACCGAAGTGAAGATGAGGCACAGTCCTTCCTGGGATACCGCAAAGGCCCTCAGCACATCCCATACAGCCTATCGTAGTGCCCACATACCCGAGAACGTCGCCAGCCCTGACACGGTCACCTTTCCTGAATCTGCCAAAAGAAGACATATGCGCATAATAGTAAACAACGCCATCATCAGACCTGATTTCAAATGCGTTGCCACCCAGAGTGCTGCAATACCGGTCATGAACAACACCAGACACAGCGGCAACAATCCCAGAGCCATCAGGAGCCATTATGTCAGTGCCCTCATGCCTGCCCTGCACCCTTCCAAAGCCCCAATCATTCATGAAGCTCACAGCACCCTTAACAGGGAACACAGCAAGCCTGCCCCTGAAGCAGTTCTCAAGCTCAGGAACAAAATCAGGCTCTGGCTGAACAGGCTCTTGAGGACTCGGAACAGGAACAGGCTGTGACTCATAAACAGACCTGTCCTCAGGAAAGCCCTCACCAATCCCTGAATAAACAACCGCAAACAAGCCTGAACGGGAAACATGGGCGGAAACAACATTCCTTGAGGAATCCACAACACTATCCAACCTAATCCAAGAACCAGAAACAGAATCAAAAAAAGCAACAGCAAGAGCCTCCTCGGAGACAGGCAGCCCAGAATCAGAATAACTTATCGACAGCAGGGCCTTCGGCTCAAAAGAAGCCACAGGAAAAACACCATAAACAATATTCCCAACAACAACCTCATCGCTCGCAGACAAAGGCTTCTCAGAGATGGAAAGCCCGACCTCGCCAAGAGCAGCATTGCCCCTTGCAGAGCCTGCAACAACACCCAGCTCAGCCTTCCTGTCAGAAGAAACAACAACAGAATCACCAGACTGACTAAGCCGGGCAGAGCTATCAAGCCACACCTGCGTGCTGAACCTTGAAAGCCTCGAAGAGAAAGAGCCCGAGCTTATAACAACAGGAAACTCAGCCTCAACAACAAAAACCCTGCCTGAATAGACATGCACAACAGGCTCGCCGGAAACAACCTTGACGCCCTGCATCCCGAAAACAGCAGAGCCAAGGCACTGCCTCAAGCCATCAGAAACCAAAAACTCCTGACTCTCCCTGACCGAATCTGAAAGCCCCAACTGAACAGCCTCAAACGCCTTTTCCTCAAGGCAGCCATCAACATAGTCCTTGACAAACAACGCAGCCTGCGAAGCAGAACCAGTGTCAGCCTGAGCACCCGAAACAGGGCTTCTCGCAAGCAAAGCAAGCCCAGCCCATGCAAAGACAAGCAGCCCAACAACAACAAAAAAGGAAACCTGGGCCCTTCGCATAAACAGATTTCGAAGAACAACAATAAAAAGGTTTTTAAACCACGGAGCGGGAATCCGGAAAGCAGAAAAAAAGAACTGCAAAAGGTGCGGAATGCAGAAAGGCCAGGTATCCCTGTTCATAATAATGGGCCTCGTAACGCTACTTGTTCTCGGACTCGCCATAATGGTAATGACAGGCCAAGGAAAAACCCCGCTTGCCGAAACAGGGCAGCAGCAAGCAATAGAGCTGCATGTCCAGAGCTGCATCGAGATGACCGCAAAAGATGCCGAGGAGAAACTGAACACTGAAACGTTCCCAGACAGCACAAACAGCCACATAGAGCTGGCTGGGCTCACAATACCAGTCTATTACGACCAGGGAAGAAGCCTTGTGCCCACGCTCCAAAACTCCGAAGAAAGGCTTGCCCGACACATAAACGAGGAGCTGCCCAGATGCACAACATTCGAAGAGTTCAAGAAGCAAGGACTCACCATAGAAACCCAGCCCCCATCCACCAAGGTAACCATAGGCCGCGAAACAATCCTCATAGAAGTCAACTACCCAATAAAGGCATCTACAAGGACTACAACTTACAGGCTCAACACCTTTGTGCACACAATACCTTCAGGGTATGGAAATGCAAACACTGTGGCTAACAACATAGTAGCTAGCATGAGTGAAGACACCACAACACACCCCTCTGTGCTTTCACAGCAGCAGGCTGTGATAATCAGCTTCCAGGCAGATGAAAGGACCAACATCTACCAAATAATAGACACCGGTAAAAGCTATGCGTTCGCCACAAGAAGAGGGAACCCATGAAAAAAGCAGCGTGCCTGCCAGTTCTGTTGTTACTAATGACAGCGACTCTTGCGCTGCTTGCAAATGCAGCAAGCACAATCGAATCATCAGGTACAAGTACAACCGTGACAGGCCAAACAGCTATTACTGGAGGCTACTACAGGTCAGGAAACGATGAGATATACGGAAATGCGCAATTCAAGCTAAACAGCGACAGCACAATAGACAGAAAAAGCCCCATACGGATAGAGGGATGGAACAGCTGGGCATGCTTTGATTCGAAAAGGATATGCGCAAGAAACATGCCAGCCTCATTTGACCTGATATTCGGCGACAGGCCCAGCGTGATAAACGAACCGGCACCAGTCAGCATTTTCTGCATCGAATGCCCATACGAAAAGCTCCAGAGAAACGAGGTAGGCCAAAACTACTTCTTCCTCACAAAAGCCACAAACTCAAAAGGATACCTTGCCAGCGCAGCATACCTGAAAGGAAAGATACTTGCCACATTCGGAAACGTTGTGATTGAAGGCAAACACGATGGCATGCTCTACAAGATAATAAATGAAGGAGACGGCACAGACATAAAGCTGGAAACCCCGTACAGCTATTGGCAGATACCGGACAAGAAAGAGCTTGGAAGAATACTATCAGCAGGAAGGTGGCTGATAATAAACTACAACTCAGACCAAAACAACCCGTTCCAGATACCAGACCAGACAGAAGGGGAGTTCACACCTCCACAGACATTTGACACAAGCAACTACATGTTCCTTAACCTCTACCTGTTCAACCAGTACGACATAAGCCTGCCAGAGCTATCGCAGTACCTTGACCCTACAAGGGGCACGCTAAAAATAACCCGAGATACCTTCTATAACACGCCATACAGCAACATCCCAACCATCAGCTATCTGGAGCCAAAAAACCCAAGAACACCATACGAAAACGATGCTCAATACCAAAGAAGAATAAGAGCCGAAGCCATAAAATACAATTTGGGAGAGAACCACCTACTCAGACTATCTGACCGCAACAAACTTCCCCCCGACATAAATACAGCAGACCTCAGAGGCCCAACAAACGACAAAGTATACGAGTACGGACAAAAGTTTTACGCATTCATAACCGCAATGGAGGAATCAGAGAACAACCAATGGGATGCGTACCTCGACCAAACAAGAGGGCTCACAACAAGATACTGGCTCAGCGACACTGTATTCAACCCGGAAAACCCTACAACAGTCCACTACACAATAAAATACACGCTACCAGAAACACAAACGCAAGCAGACATAGAACAATTCTACGCCATAACCCCGAACGCGGTCCAGCTCTTCAGAACACAAGAAGAGAACTACAGAGAAGTCCTTGAAAACAACTACAGAAGGCAAATACAGCAAACTGGACAGAACACTGAAAGAGAAATGGCCTTTCTTGAGCCAACAATATTCACCGAACTCAAGATAAATGAGCTAAGAAACCTGCTGGATGACATGAACAGAGGTGGAAACGTATTTGGCATAAGTGACCTCAAAAGGATGACAAGCAGATACTCACACAAAAGGTTCCTTGTTGACAACAAACTGGATGCAGAGAAAGCCATCAGATACCATGGCGAGATACTCAACGGGCTGCGAGAGATAAACAGCCAGAGGCAGAGAGGGAGATTCCTGAACGACATATACAACGCGCCGATTCCCACAGACGACAATGTGCCACTAAGCGAGCAGGAGAAAAAAACGATAGATGAAGTAAGAAAGGCATTTGCCGAGCCAAACATGCAGTTCCTCTACAAGCTCAGCATAATAGATGACGCAATCGACAGTGGGAGGCCGACCCTGTTCTTCAATGAAGAGCAAAGGGACGTATCAACCAAAGAAGCAGTCACCGGATTAATCCTGGAAGCATACTTAGAAGCCGCAGGAAGCCTAAGAGGCTCAGAAGACTACGAACAATCAAACAAATACGTACTGGGAGCTATAGAGCTGCTAATGGAACAACAAGACTTCCAAACATTCCTGACAGCAACCCAACAAAACCCAGATGACTTCAAAAGAGTGATAATGCTATCAGACATACAACTCTACCCAGGATACCCAGACATAGGATACTTCATATCAGAACCATACTATTACATAGCACCAAAAGAGATTAGAGACTTGGTATATGATGAAAACAGGCTCAGCAGGAGCCTGCTAAAAAACTACGTAGACAACAAAGCGGACCTTGAATGGGAAAACAGCCTCTTGAACACAAACCCGGGAATAATAGCAAACATGATACTGCCGTCAAACCACGTTGACGCAGCAATGATGGCCCTGCCACCAACCCCAATGAGCGCTGGCAGAAGAGCATTAATGGCACCAAAGGGAAAGGTCTTTAGTGCAGGACTTCTGAAAAAGGGATGGAAAAAACTAAAACCCGCAAGGATACCACCAGAAAAAGCTACAGCTACAGCAGGCATTGATAGAAGCTTCTCAGGACTAAACCGGCTAGAACGACAAGCCATCGCGCAGAAACTAAGAGAGCATGGAATCAGCGTTGAAGTAGGCGCCAGAACAGCACTCTGGAGATTCAAGCAATCATCATTTTCGGCCACAAACCGTTATTCATACGAAAGACTAGTCTATGACCTGAGTAGGGATATACCTTATGGAAAAGAACCGCCAGGAGTTCACACCGCGCAAGGTATAGATGTCTACACAGGATTTACCGGAGCACAAAGAGAAAAAGAACTAATTAAAGACCTAAGAAGCGTAATGAGCAAAATACTCAGCGGCCGACTAACAGACCAACACTTTGAAAGCTCCTTTGCATCGGCCCTGGCAGCAGTTCCGCCTAAAACATACTACAGGGACATGTACAACGATTTAAAGGCTGCCGCACTGCGGAAACACAGCCAGCTAACAACAAGGACTGTAGAACGACTGCC
The DNA here is from genome assembly GCA_016211185.1 of Candidatus Woesearchaeota archaeon. Classification (GTDB taxonomy): domain Archaea; phylum Nanobdellota; class Nanobdellia; order Woesearchaeales; family UBA10216; genus JACQST01. The sequence goes on from JACQST010000021.1 coordinate 16,517, forward strand.
TTACGACTCTTCGTTCTTCCCACGAACAGTTACAAACGGGGACGAATTTGTCTTTTCAAGCGCAGGGAGACCGGGATTCAAGATTACAATAGACAACTCAAAAGACCCCGAACTAATGAACTTTCTTTATGCAGAAGCCGGAAGAATAAAAGCAGAACAACAAGGGCTGCGGCTGCGCATGGAATATGTACTATCCACAGTCAAACAAAGGCTTGAGAGCAACAGAGACCCAGAAGCTCTCGAGAAGCTCTACCAAGAATATGCTGCAAAGCAGGAAACAAGGGAACCGATACCCCTTGGAGAGTTCATAAAAAGAGGAACAGGGAACTGCGAACAAAAATCTGCTCTAATCAGCATGCTCGCTCAATTCATGGGATATGAAAGCAGGATGGTAGAAGGCCACATCGGGCTTGGAGGAGGCGCACAGACACAAAAATGGGTGGAAGTGAAAACATCAGGAAGACACCCGCTAATAGTCGATTGTGTAAGAGGAGTCACGATATATATCGAAGACACGATGATACTCCAAAATATAGGCGGGAATCTGATATCAATCAACGCTCCATATAACCCCAAATACATCTGGTGGGGCTAAATGTAACGGCAAACAGATTTTGAAGCCGAAAATCACAAAATCCCGACAAAACCCCACAAAATTTATATACTAAACTACAGTTATGTAAGAACAGTATAGTGGGGGTGGAAGGGTGATACTATTTGACAGGTTCAACATGCCTGAAGACTTGTTCGAAACAGTCTTCGCCACAAAGCAGCAGAAGATAGTCGCGACAGTGCTCATAAACGCGATAAAGGATAAAGGCGGCGAGATAGACCGAACAGAGATGTCAGCAATCGCGACAGAGCTGCACGAGGGCAAGCTCCAGACACTCATCGACGAGCCCGAATTCAAGGGAAAGCTTGTAAGGCTGTCCTACAACAAAAGACAATTCTACGACAGAATACTCGCGCCTCTGAGAAGCATGGGCATGATAGACTACGACCTCTACAAGAAAACATACAAGCTCTCAGACGACTTCCAGAACCAGATGACAAAGATAGGGATGAAATGGACAGAATACCTCAAGAAGCCAATAGACAGGAAAAAACAGGCAACCGCAACAACAAGACAAGTAAGGATTTAGCCAAGGTTTCTTAAACACTATTAAACACTACTTAACTGTCGAAGCGACACTCCACTACCGCCTGCCCCTCTTCCTAAGCACAGCCCTCAAAAGCACAACAACCGAGACAGTAACGGCAAGATACACCACAAGGGGCAGCACAGAAACAAAGAATGAAGGGGACTCAGCCTCAGCCCTCTGCACAACAGTAAATATGCTGCTCTGCTCAAAAGTCACCTTGCGGTTATACACAACCTGGCCAGAAACAACATACCTGCCCTGAGTTGCAGGCACAAAGTACGAAACAAGCTCAACATCGCTCCCTGAAGGCACAGTCAGCTCCTCGCTCTGCAGCTGGCTGATAAAACGGCCATCCAGCCTCACCTCACCCCTGAAATAAGCTGAAACAGCCCTGCTGCCAGAATTCCTGAAAGCAGCCCTTATCGGGACAGTCTCGTTAACAGACACCCAGCCAGGATTCCTTATCCCCGAAAGCTCCCCCTTGTCCGAAACAGAGCCACGCTCACCAACATCAAACGTCCCTGTCTTAACAACGCCGCACTCATCCAAAACAACCTCAGCCCAATACTGCCCGACACCAAGCTGATTCGGGAAGTTCGCGGAGACCACCCTCTCTGAAGTCGGAAGAACCTCCTCACCAACAGCAGTCCTCTGCAGGACACGACTCTTCATGGACTGGTCAAAAACAGACACCCTCAAGGAAGGCCGCAGCCTGACATTGCCAGTGTTCTGCACAACAGCAGTCACAAGCAAAGGAAGAGAATGCTCTGTGTCAGAAACCTGTATGTTTCCGGCACTGCAGGCAACAATCTCCCTCCCAGTAGTCCTGAGCTCAAGCACGGAAGTAACGCCAGTCCTTATGATGCCCCCAATCCTCGTAGTTAAGTTGCCCAGCCCCTCAGTGTTAAAAGTAACAGACCCGCTGTACGAATCGTTCCTCGCGTCCTTAGGAGGCCGAACAATAACCTTCACCCTGTAAGGCGAAGACACAGAAAGAACAAACCTTGTCTGGTTAGGCTCAAGGCTGAGCCACTCAGACACCTCGCCGCCAAGCTCAACAGAAGCAACGAGCGGGCTCTCAGAATTAGTGCTCACCGTAAGAGTCTTCTCAGCGTAGCCGCCCTTAAGGACATCATTAAAATCAACCCTGCCCGGGCTGACGCCAATGCTCAGAGCATCCGCAGACGAAGCAAGCAGAGCAGCTGCAAACAAAAAAAACAACAGCCTCACTTGCCACCACCCACAGAGCCAACTTCAGCTTCCTTACCTGAAGGCTTTTCGCCAACAACAGCAACTGACTTATCACCATCTCCTAAAGGAGCTTCATCTGCACCGGAGTCCTTAACCGAGGAACCCTTAGAAGCTTCCTTAACAGGGCTTAAAGACTTAACGGGCTTCCCAGCCTTTTCCAAGCGCAGACCAGACCTGCCTGAGACACGCCTCCACACCAGCACAACAGCAAGCCCCAGGCCAACAACAAGGAAAGGCTCAAAGGACAGATAAGCGAGGTCACGATTAAACACACAACTACCATGCCCATCAAGCTTGCTGAAGAAACCGCACTTCTTCAGTATACAAGAATGATTTGAAACAGTCTCGTTAAGCGAGCACTGAAGCCTGAAGCAAGAGTTGTTCCTAAAGCCCTCATCCCCGGCACAAGACAAATCAACACAGCTATGATTAAAGACAAACTGGTCAAACCTGCAGCCAAGCTTCACGCAGCTATGATTAAAGAAGCCCTCATCCTTCCCGCAGCCAAGAGCAACACACGAGCCATTCACAGCAGCCTCATCAGCCGCACACTCCAAAGGAACACAGGAATGGTTAAAGACCTGCTCAGAGCCGAGGCACTCAAGGGAAACACAACTATTCGAGACACAGGCCTCAGAAGCACCGCAGCCATCACCAGAGCAGCACTCATACTTCAAGCAGCTGTGATTGCCAATGTAACTACAGCCCTCACAGGCAAGCTTCACACAGACGCCCTTCACACAGGACTCATCATCAGAACAGCCAAAGCTATCTATGCACTGAAGCAAAGGCATTGACAGGTTATAAGGGTTGCAGAAATACCTTGTCGTGCCAACAGAAATATCCTCAATCGTGCGCTGCGAAGGAAGAACAGACAGAAGGTAACACACCCTGTAAGACAGGTTAGGCACACCACTATACTCCGGAAGAAAACCATCAATCTGGACAGTAACAGGCCGCTTCGCAAAAACAGTCATAGAAGAATTATACTGGGCAAAAACCATAAAGCTGCCAGTATCCATCAGCTCAACCCGCTCCACACCCAGCTCAGTCTGGCCCTGATTCGAAATTGTCACGTTCCACACAGCCTCAGAGCCCGCAAGGCACTGACCGCAAAGAGGAGTCACGTTAATGTCAACAGCCAAAACAGAGGATATGGATATGGACAAAGCCAATACAACAGCAACCAGCCACAACTTCCCCGCCATAAAACCCATCTTCAACACACCAAGATATAAATTAAACGGTAATCCCACAAGCTGATCACGCCACAAAACCCGTAAACACCACAGTGCCATTACACCTCCCACCAACACCCGGAGGAACCTTGACCCGCCAATAAGTCGTATTGGTAACGTTAACAGGATTGGACTGATTAACGACCTTAAGCAGGGTTATGTTAACCCCGGACGGCGAAGGCGTCAAGTTATGCATGGCATCATAAGGAAGCACATCCACCCCGAACCTCTCCAGCCCGATATCAATAAGCCCGCGCGGGCACCAAAAAGAATAGTTCTCGTAACGCGACTGGTTGTCACCGCCAAAGCCAAACACAGTCAGGTTTATGGCGATGTTGCCGGCATTAGTCACGTTAACAGACTGAGGCTGCGAAACCTGGGTAACAGTTATGTTGCCGAACTCCATCGCAAGAGGAAACGCGTCCACAGCCACAAGCTCATTAATGAAAAAAGGCCCGGCAGAAGACGAAGACAGATTACCAGAGTCAATCGCCGAAAAATTGCACATCCAGCTCCCGTTACTGGCAAAATACGCCAGCCTTGTGCGGCAGCTGAAATTCCTGAACTCCCCTGAAACAGACACATTCACGCAGCTCGCATTCGTATAATGGGTGCTGTTGTCATCAGCAGAGCCAAAAAAAACCTGGGACGAGTTGAAGTACCAAGTGGCATTAACCGAGATATTATCGTCCTCATTCGAATCCTGCACACTGGCATTGCACTCCACCTCCCTGAAAGAAGACGCAAACAGGTCAACAGGGCTGTCGTGCGAAACAGAAACAAAAAACGGGGCAAGATTCGGGGAAATGTTAAGAAGGAAGTTGCCAGAGCTGCCTGTCATGGAATTCGATGAATTCTCAGTGCAGTTCACGCTCCAGTTATGAAGACCAAGTGGAATCACAGCCGAGAAATTCATCGAAACACCCCTAACAACAGAATAATTCGTCTGGTTAAGAACGTCATCCACAAAAAGGCTGCAGTTGGCAATCGCGGAATCATCAGAAACATTATACCTGAACAAGACCTGATTGTTCTTAGCCCTCGTGCTGTTCAAAGGAAACTCAAGTGACACAACAGGCAACAAAAAATCAACAACAGTTATGTTATACGCAACCCTCACATTTGCATTGTCAAAATTAACCACGTCAGAAGCACAACTTGAATTCACTGTTATATTGACGCTGCCAGTGTAGTTAGCGGTCAGGTTCCATGAAGTAAGAACATGCTGACCAGAGCCAATGCTGCCAAGGGAATGCGAATAAGACTCGCCCGGAGACAATCCAACAGAGGTCCTGTTCAGCGAGATATAAACAAAACACCCCGAGCCCCCGTCTCCTACCATTGAAACGTTAACAGTGAAGTTGAACGTCTGCGATATGTTGAATGATGCATTGTCAGTAATGTTAAGCGAGATATTAGTCTCTGACCTGCTGAAGTTCAGGATAACATCAATCCGGGTAGTGGCCTTTTCAAGTATAGTGCTGTTAATGCCGTAATGCGTTGAGTTCCACGAAACAACAGTAATGTTGTCGCCATCACTGCCATTAACCGAAACCGAATACGAGCCAGGCGAAGGAGGC
>JACQST010000022.1 GCA_016211185.1 Candidatus Woesearchaeota archaeon
ATAATATTCCTGATACTGTTCCTGTTCTCGCTGGTGAGAAGGCTGCTTTGAGCTGCTCAATCTAGTCTGATTGTAATCACTTACAGGTAACGAAAAACAAAAGCTTTATATATCGCCGCCTGCGACCACATCGCATGAAACTTATTGCAGTCTCAGACGTACACGGTGAGCCATTAAAGCCTCTGGAAGAGAAAGTCCTTCAAGTTGTTAAACCTGATGTCGTGGTAGTATTGGGCGATCTGGAGGAACTATCCAGCATAAGGGAGGTTATGGAACTGGGAAGGCGGTACAATGTTGTCGCTGTTCCCGGGAATCACGATTTTGACGTATACCATAACAAAAACGGCCAGGAGAAGGAGCACTATGAATTGTTCAGCGACCCGGCAGCAAAGGCCTTCATTGAGGGTCTTCTCCGCCAGCATAAGCGGGAAATATCGCTTCGCCCGAGTCAACGCGATAGCTTCAGGACAATCATGGTTCACGGTGCCCTGGATGGTGAGCTCGCATCTTCCTATGCCAGTCACATGCGGGGAATCGAAGCGGAGTTGTGGTACCGGCTTCAACTGCGGGAAGATGCGCATGTGAAAAATTTCGCCGCGATGGAGAAACAGGGATTTAGGGTTATGCTGAGAGGTCATGATGGGCACAATAGCTACGTTTACAAAGATCCAAACCTTGTCAACACCACCCTTGAAAGGAGCTTAAATGCTTCTGGAAAAAACCATATAGTCAGTCAGATTGGGTTATGGTTCCCTGGCTCAGGGCTTTTAGCTCCAACATATGGCATTAATCAGGGTCCATTCGAAATGTTCCCAGACAACTTGCATGCTATTACTGTTGGAGATTACAGAGAAAAAAGAGATTACGCATTAATTGAAACCGTGCCTGCCGCTAATGGGCCTTTGTTGACGTTTTCAAGTGTCACATAATTGCCTTTCCCGAACCCAAAGTCGCGCTGCTGCTGAATTGTGTTCTTCCCAACATACGGCACAAATTCAAACGGAGGAAAGCTGGTCGCTCCAGAACTCAACCAGCCTGAAGCTTATCTTATTCTTCCCCAAAAAGCCTTTGAGCTCGGCAGCGCCCGCAGCCGGAACAAGAACAACGCCCCTATCCACCTTAGCGCCGCCAAGGCGCCTTAACAGGCCCTCTGTTTTGTAGTTTTTTTTGCCTACCTTCTGCTCATAGCCATACAGCTTACGCCAAAGCCCAACCTTGCGGGGCCTGCTTATGCCCTTGAAGTCAAGGCTGAAGAGCACAAAGGGCTTAATGCCCTTGGGAAGCTCTTCATACTGCCCGTAAAGGGTCAAACCATAGCTTTGAACTGCTCTTCTGACATCTTCCCACTCCTTTGAATTTAAATCGCCTATGGTGATTGATAACTGATTTGCAATGCCTTTAAGCCTCCATTTTTCGCCAAACGTTTTCTCAAAACTGCTCAATAATCCAAGCACTGTCTTTCCTTCGGTTTTGTCTGCATCGACAAAAATGTCTACATCGCTCCCATTGTCAAATTCGCCGCTTGCTACAGAGCCGAACAGAATCATTCTCCTGGCATTCACGCCATGCTCTATGAGGAAAGAAGTGAAATGCGCAGCATACGCAATAAGCTTATTCCTGGTCTCACTTTTCATCTTTTGCCGACTCCTTCAGCAGCTTTTCCACTTCGTTAAACAGCTCAACAACTTCCTTGATTTCGCTTGCCGGCTTTTGTGAGCCGTATGTAAAATTCTCGCAGTTGTTTTCGAGCTCAACCAGCTTAGGCACGATAACTTCCTTCTTTTCAAACCCTGGAAGCTTCCTGCCCGCCTGCGGGCTTTTGAACCCCCTGTGATTAATCTGGAATCCTTGGTCTATCTTCCTGGCTTTATGAAGATAAAATGACAAAAGCTCAACAGCTCCCCTGGAAGCGTGCATGGCTATAGTCCTTTGTGAATGTTCAACGCCTCTATCAATCGCCCAATCAATGACAGAGCGGTGCTCGCTATACGCGTTAAAATGTTCTTCTTCCTTCACGCAGGATGCTTATGTTACCGAGTATATAACTTTTATGGTACTTAATGACATATGTTACTAAGTATATTAAAAATATGTAACTGAGTAACAT
>JACQST010000025.1 GCA_016211185.1 Candidatus Woesearchaeota archaeon
ATATATATATCTTTCTGTTTTGTTGTCTCTGTTTTCACTTTTTGTTCATCGTTATTAGGTAATGGTATTCGGGTATCCAGTGTTTCTCTCCGTAGAGTATCCCGTCGCAGTCTTTTCTTGTGTCCCTGTAGCAGCCATGGTGTTTTAATTCGTGGTCTATTGTGTCTTTGAATGACTGCGGGTTTCGGTCGGGTTCGCAGCCTCCGTAGAGGTCTATGATGCCGGTTATGGTTCGCCGTAATTCGTAGTATGTGTGGCTTGGGTAGTATCTGCCTGCGAGGTATGGGAATTTTCCTTTAGGGTCTGGAATGTATTTGCAGAATACCCTTATTTCAGTTATGTTTGTGGATTCTCTCCCGTCGAAGGTTGATAGTGCTTCATAGAATGCTGTTGTGTTGACGCCTGGTTCTGATTTTATCGGTATTTTTGTTTCAATCGGGGGTGCATATGTTGCAGCATACAATGCTACTGTGGTTACTAGTGCGGAAACTGTTAGCAGCTTTAGCACGCCTTTATCTTTTAGTCGATTTATTTAAGGGTTCATATATTCTCGACATGCACGTATTGGCGTGTTTAATGCGTTTAATGTGTTTTATCGAATAAAATTATGTCTGTTTTTGGGCATTGTTTTTATATAAGCAATTATGTCTCTGGCTTTTATGAAGCCTCTTAAGATTCTCATAATAACGTCTAAGTTTCCCCGCTTTGCTGATGACCCTCAGCCGCCTTTTGTTTTTCATTTTGCGAAGGAGCTTGTGAGGCAGGGGCATCATGTTGTTGCTGTTGCTCCTCATGATGGGGATGCGGAGCTGGAGGAGGTTTTGGATGGCGTAAGAATCTTTAGGTTTAGGTATTTTTTTCCTGTTTCTTGGCAGCGTCTTTCTTATGGTCCGGGTATTCCGACTAATATTTCAAGGAGCTTGTTTGCTTTGCTTCAGGCGCCTTTTTTCGTTGTCTCGCAGATTCTGGCGTCAAGGCGTGTTGCCAATGATTTTAAGCCTGATGTTGTGCATGCGCACTGGGCTTTTCCGCAGGGCTTGGCCGCGAGGTTTACTGGCTTTCCGTATGTGGTTAATTTTTATGGTGGCGAGCTTGTTATGGCTCGTAGGTTCAGGCTTGTGTGGCTTCTGAATTACATTGTTGACCGTTCCTTCAGGAGCTTTACTGTGACAAATTATTATGTTCGTTTTATCAGGGAGATGGGTGTGAGGAGGCCGTTGGGCGCTGTTCCTTTGGGTGTTGATATTAGTAGTTTTAGGCCTGATGTTTCGGGGGCTGGTGAGGTTAGGAGGAAGTTCTGTAGGGATGGGGAGCTTATGGTTCTTTTTGTGGGCCGTCTTGTTGAGAGGAAGGGGCCTGATTATCTTGTGGATGCTTTCCAGAGGGTTGTTGGTGTGGTTTCTAATGCGCGCTTGGTGGTTGTTGGGGGTGGCCCCATGCTTGATTCGTTGAGGGCTCAGGCTTCCAGTCTTGGCATCTCGGATAGGGTTGTTTTTGCCGGAGAAATCCCGAATGCAGAGCTTCCCAAGTATTATTGCGCGTGTGACCTGTTTGTGCTGCCTTCTATTGTTGACAGGCATGGCGACAGGGAGGGCCAGGGTGTTGTGTATGCTGAGGCTATGGCTTGCAGGAAGCCTGTGATTGGGACTAATACTGGTGGGATTCCTGATGTTATCAGCCCGAAGGTTGGCCTTCTTGTGAGGGAGAAGGACTCTGAAGACCTTGCTGCCGGTATTGTAAAGCTTCTGAAGGATTCTGGGCTCAGGGATAGGATGGGGCAAAATGCTTATAAGCTTGTGCATGAGCGCTTTGCATGGGACAAGATTGCCCGTGAGTATGTTAAGGTTTTCAGGGCGTGTGCGAAATGAGGATTTTGGGCATTAATCACAGCCACGATGCGGGCGCTGCTTTAATAGTGGATGGCAGGATTGTTGCTGCTGTTAATGAGGAGCGCCTTAATCGTATCAAGCTGTTTTTGGGGTTTCCGGTTCTTTCGGTAAGGGAGGTTTTCAGGGTTTCTGGTGTTAGCCCTGGAAGTATTGATTACGTTGCTGTTTCTAATGTGACTCCTGGCTCTGGTATTGGGCGTGAGTATCATGAGTATAATTTCAGGAGGAGGCTTATGAGTTACATGGCTTATCTTCCTTTTGTGTTCGGGACTAATGCTTTTGCTTCTTTTTACAGGCGTTTTTATTCTTTTTTCAGGGATAAGGGCTCGTTCACTGCCGCGTTGAGGAGGATGGGCGTTGATGCGCCTGTTCGTTTTGTTGAGCATCATGTCGGCCATGCTGCTTCTGCTTATTACACTTCTCCTTTTGACAGGGATGTGCTTGTTGTTACGACTGATGGGGCTGGTGACGGGCTGTGTGCTTCTGTTAGTGTGGTGGATTCCCAGTACGGTTTGAGGAGGGTTGCGAGCACGCCTTTTTTTCATAGCCCTGCCTCGGTTTATGGCTATGTGACTTACAATATGGGCTTTACTCCGAACAAGGATGAGGGTAAGCTTACTGGCCTTGCTGCGCATGGGACGGCTGAGAAGACTGTGGGTATTTTCAGGAAGGTTGAGGGTGTTGATGGCCTTCAGTACAGGGTTAGTATGTTTCCGCCTTGGGGTTATAGGGCTGTTAAGAAGCTGCATATGCTTATGTGGCATCAGAGGAGGGAGCATGTTGCTGCTGGGCTGCAGAGGCGTTCTGAGGAGGTTGCTGTTCAGCTTGTCTCGAATGCGCTTAGGAAGTATCCGCGGAGGAACATTGCTCTTGCTGGCGGCCTTTTTGCGAACGTGAGGGTTAATCAGGAGGTCTCTAAGGTAAGGGGTGTGGAGAAGGTTTTTATCCATCCGCATATGGGTGATGGGGGTCAGGGTGTTGGCTCTGCTTATGCGTTGTGGGCTGATTTGTTGCTCGATAAGGGCAGCACGCCGAAGCCTGTGTTCCATGACTCTGTTTATTTTGGCCCTGAGTTCAGTGATGAGGAGATTGTTGCTGCGCTTAAGGCTGGCGGCCTGAAGTATAGGCATGTTAAGGATGTTGAGCAGGATGTTGCGGAGCTTGTGAGCAGGGGCAGGGTTGTTGGCCGCTTTAATGGGAGGATGGAGTATGGGCCTCGTGCTTTGGGGAACCGCTCAATCATTGCAAGCCCGAAAGACCCTTCAATCAACACTTGGCTTAATAAGAAGCTTCACAGAACTGAGTTCATGCCTTTCGCTCCTTCGATGATGCGGGAGCATGCTGAGGAGTATTTTAACAGCTTTGGGGTGGGTGAGTATGCAGCGAAGTTTATGACCATGACTTTTGACTGCACTAAGTTGTGCGCGCAGAATGCGCCTGCAATAACACACATCGATAATACTGCGCGCCCCCAGACCGTTTCCAGGGAGCAGAACCCGAGCTATTATGCTATTCTTAAGGCATACAAGGAGATTACTGGCCTGCCTATCTTTGTGAATACTTCCTTTAATGAGCATGAGCACCCGATTGTGTGTTCGCCGAGGGATGCTGTGGAGTCCTTTAGGCAGGGCAATATTGATGTTTTGGCGATTGGGGATTATCTGGTGGGGTGATTTTTATGTCTCTTGAGAGGTCGGTTATGTTTATTTTGAGGACAGGCAGCAGTTCCCTTCATGAGCGTTTGGAAGTCTGTCGTTCTGGGTTTGTTATTGACGTTGAGCTTGCTGGAGCATTTACGAGTTATCTTTTGGGCAGGGTTACTGGCGGCATTGCTCAGGTTGGCAGGGAGGATTATTTGCGGCGTGCGTTGGAGCTTTGCCGTGATGAGGGGGTGGTGCTTGGTGAGGGGCAGGTTCGTTGTTTCCTGGATTTGGCTGTCAGTGTTGGTGATGTTTGTGCTTATGGCGGCTCTGTTCAGCTGAATGTTTGGGGTCTTCGTAAGTATTGCAGTATGATTCCTTGGGTTCTTAATTAGGCTTGTTGCTGTGGATGTTGCGGAGCAGGAATACTGTTGCTGCCCCGATGTAGTTTAGGAGGAGCATTATGATGTGGGCGCTTATTGTTGTTGCTGCCGGTATTCCTGTCTGTCCGTAAAGTATCACTGCTGCGCCTTCTTTTATTCCGAGGCCTGACATGGTTATTGGTATCAGCGATATTAGCATTGTTGCTGCGCTTATGCTCAGGACTGTGAGCGGGTTTGTGTTTTGTCCCAGTGAGAGGAATATCAGGTATGTGACTATTGCTGTGAGGCCCCATTTCAGGAGGGTTATGGCGAGGTTTGCGGCCACTGCTCCGGTTTTCCTGTACAGGAGGTGGTTTGTTGTTTCAGTGAAGCCCGAAAAAATTTTTTGGTATTTGCCCAGTATTCTCCTTATTATGTTCTTTCCGGGTGTTGTTAGGACCGCGGCTACCGCTATGGCTGTGGCTGCTGTTGTGAGCAGGGTGAGCATTATTGCTTGTTTTGTTTCCATGAATATGAAGAAGCCTGTGAATGCGAGTGCGCACAGCGTTATCACGGTGGTTATCTTGTCAATGATTGCTACTGCCATTGCCTGGCCTGTTGTGAGGTGTTTCCTCGAAAGGTATACGAATGTGAATTCGCCGACTTTTCCCGGTATTATTAGTCCGAATGCCCAGCTTGTTATGTAGTAGTTCCACATGTCTTTCATGCCTATGTTTGTCCCGATTGCGTCAGTGAGTATCTTTATGTTGTATGCCCCTATGTAGAGTCCAAGTGTGAACAGGGCTGTTATTGGCAGCATGAGGAGGAGGTTTGTTTTTGCTATGGTGTTTGTGGTCTGGCTTATCCCTGCCTTGTAGAGGAGCAGCCCGAGTATGGCCATGCCGAGAAGTATCTTTGCTGCTGTGGAGAGGTTCATCTTAATCAGGCTCTGTCATAAATGTTTCTTCTGTGGCCAATGACTTGCATAGCTGCAAATCTTTTACCTTAAGAACAATTCTTTTCGCAGTGTCTTTAGGCAGCTTCCTCAAGAATCGTATTGCTTGAGGGTGCCATTGAACAGAGTAGCTCATATTGCGAACTCTTTTTCAACATCACGCTGGTTGATGAATTCCGTCTCTTCTGTTTTTCTTGCTTCTTCTATTTGTCTCTTGGCTTCTTTGCTAAGCTCGAAGTCTTCAGCAATTGCGTGTTTTATGAACTGTAGGTCTTTCTGTAGGTTAACCAGGTCTTCGTGTATAGTTTTCAGCGAAATTTCTGTCATTACTGTGGATACGCTTTTGTTCTATTTATAGCTTGCTGTTGAAAGAATGATGCCAATCTACAGGTTTTATTATTCTTTGAGTTTCATGTTCTGTTTTTTATCATGTCTGCAAGGAATCCGAACAGTATTATCTGTATGCCCATTGTTATGAACACGCCCGCAAGTACAACTCGGGGTATTCCTCCAACGAAGCCGGTGGTCAGGAAGGAATACAGCACAAACATTCCCAGTATCATTCCTATGGCCAGGAAGAAGCTTCCGAACATGCCGAAGAATTTTAGGGGCTCATAGTCTCGGTATATCCTGAATATGGTTACCCATGCCTTGAGTGCGTAATCGATTGGGTTTCTTATGAGCCTGCTTTTGCCTGTCATTCTTTTCCTGAATGTTATGGGCACTTCAGCTATTCTCAGCTTGGCTCGTGCTGCCCTTAGTATCTGCTCCTGTGTGTATGTGTAGTTGGAGGTTATTGGGAGCTTTGCTGCCTCTTTTGTGAATGCCCTGAATCCTGTCTGCGCATCGGTTATCTTTTGCCTTGTTATCTGGGATATTACTGCTGAGAATGCCTTGTTTCCTATTCTGTTTATGAGGGGCATTGATTCTATGTTGCCTTTGAATCTTGAGCCCAGAACAAGGTCGTTTCCCTGGCTTATCTTTTCGAGGAGTTTTGGTATGTCGTCTGCGTCATACTGCGCATCTGCGTCTGTGTGCACTATTATGTCTGCCTTGTGTTCCTGTGCTTTCTGGACTGCTGTCTTGAAGGCCTCTGCAAGCCCGTAGTTTTTTTGGTGCGAATATACTGTTGCGCCTGCTTTTTTTGCGTTTTCTGATGTCCGGTCTGTGCTTCCGTCGTCTATTACTATTATTTCGTAGCTGTGTTTCTTGTCGAGGGCTTTTTTTATGTCATCTATTACTGTGCCTATTGTTGTTTCCTCGTTGTATGCCGGTATGGTTACTATTATCTTCATGTGGCTGCTGTTCTGGCTGCTTTATTTATATGTTTCTCCGTTGCTGGTATTAAGAAATGGAAAAGTTTAAATATTTTAGCGTTTTTACGTTTTTTTATTAAAAATGGTTTCGATAACTGTGTCGGTTCCGGAAGAGACAAAGAGCCTTATGGACAAGTTCCCTGAGA
>JACQST010000004.1 GCA_016211185.1 Candidatus Woesearchaeota archaeon
CTGAAGCCCTGGCTTTTTCCGGAAAGCGCTGCGGAAACAGACAATATCTGCAGCGTGTTGAAAACAACCAACGCCGCGACCAGAAGAACAATCAAAAGTTCGACGTTATGCTGAGTTTTTTCATTCACATATCCCACCTTTACAATCGGAAAAATCTTTTTTTACATTCTTTGTAAAGGTAGGTTATATTTAAATTTTTGGTTTTGCTATCCCAAAAAGCCCCTTATGAACCCTGCACGGGTTATATTCTCGCTAAGAACCTTATGCCTCCCCTGGCCAAGGTCATCAGCTATAATCGAAGTAACCTTTGCATGGCGCTCATCAGGCTCAAACTCAACCATGCCCTTCGCGCTCTCAGCGGCTTTTACCACTTCCCTCGGGAAAAGCCGCAGGTTGCCCTCATTCAGGAACATCAAAGAATCCCTCAGGTCGTTATCAAAGTTCACATAAATGCCCCTGATGTAATCTATATCCCTACCTGTGAGAGCGTTCAGCCCCAAAATTTCAGGAGGCAGCCCATAAGAGTAAAGAGCAGCGCAAAAAGTTATCGCCCTCGGAAGCTTAAGGTTACCGACACTCCTTGAGTAACCAAACAAGCCTATGTGCAGCTTCCTCTTCCTCCTTGAAGGAATAAACGGCGCAACATGGCTGATGCTGTCAACAAGCAAAGCAACCTGCGACTTATAGGCATCAGTAAGCCGGCCAATAATCTCAACACATCTTTCCTCATCAACCTCAACAGGCTTTCCCGGACTTGTATCGTTAAGGTAGCTCACAGCAGAAGCAACCTTCCCGATGTCATAATCATACCGGAAAGCAGACTGCAAAGTGTAAGTGTAAACGCTCGGGTAGCCCTGGATACAGTTCTGGATGTTAGTCGGCTTGAAGTTCCCCCTGAAAGGCGCAGAGCCGCAGCCCAAGATAGGCAGGATGCTGACAGAGCTACTCTCCTCAAGCCGGCTGAGCCTCTGCAAAGCCACTTTAAGCATAAGCACAGTTGCAAGGTTTCCATAATTCAGCGCAGGGTCACTCCGCGCAAGCCACACCCTCTGATAGCCCTCAACGCTCTGGCTTTCCATGAACGGCCCGACAACCTTCTCAGGAGAAAGAAGTGTATCCTTATCCTCTATAAGAGGTATAACCCTTATTTCAGGAGGCCTGAAATCCCCTATCCATTCACCTATCGTGATGTCCCCATCGACAAGCCTTGACTCCTGCTTGCCCACAACATGCCTCTTGTAATACTCAGCAACCCTAATCAATTCAAGGCTGCTTGTCGTCATCGGAACAGTAACCTCAAAAATCGGGGCAGTATCCTCGCCGTAGAAAAGCCTTGCCGCATCAAAATTCCTCGGAATGCTCTCAAGCGTCTCAAGCAGAATCTTGGCCTCGCTCCTCTCAACAGAAGGATTAGGAACACGAAGAGTAAGGAAAATATCCCTCCCTATCCTGTTCCTCCTGAAATAAGGCTCATAGCTGCTCAGAAGCTTCTTGATGACAAAGCTGTCCACCTCCTTGCCCTCACAGTCCCAAAGCTGCTCCCTGCACTTGATATGAGAATACGTGTAAAAAGCCTCCTTAACCTCATCATCCCCACTAAGCTCAGGATTGCCAGCAAAAAAAGGAATCGTGACGTTGTCAGGGTGCTGGGTGCTCATGCATCTTGACACTCGGAGCATAAAGCGCAGCCCAATACCAGAATATAAAAAGTTATGCACCCGCCAATTGATTCATATGCCTATGCCACCCTATACTTTACCCTTATCCTCCTTGAAAAGCTGTCTGCTACAAAATTAACTCATTATTCAACAGGCACCCGATAACTTCTGCTGAAGCCAGTCACAACAAACGCTGAATCATCCTGAGTGTAAACCCCTTGCACCTTTATCTCCGCACGTTCCAACAATGAGGATGCAAGGAGGTGTCTGAAAACGGCCTGGTCTGTGACTGAGAACCTGTGAGCAGGAAAGCCAAAGCCAATCTTGCCTGAATAGTCCTGAAAAGTCCCGCTTAACGTGGCATGTGACTTGTAATACCCTAACTTTTACATAGAGCGTAAAGTATTTATATTAGGCATCCAATGCACAAGCCATGAAAGAGATAAAGTTCAACACAGATTTCGAATCCCTTCTAAGCCCCCTCGAGAGCGCCGTCCTAAGCGTGCTGTGGCCTGACAGGAAAATGAAGGTAAGAAAAATCTATGAACAGCTAAAGCCGGAAATGAGCGTTGCCCTGAGCAGCATAGCAGTCATACTGGACAGGCTCCACCAAAAAGGCATTGTCGGAAGAGACATAGAAACAGGCAGGGGAGGAGTCAGATACATATACTTCCCGCTAAAAGACAGGAAGCAGTTCGAAAAATCAATCATAGAGACAACAGTCAACAGCCTGATTGAGCGCTTCGGAAACGCTGCAGTGGGATACTTCAACGAGCGCTTCAGCGAGGAAAGGAAGAGGTAAAAATGCTGTGCAATGAGTGCTACGCCGGATTTTTCATGGAGCCGCTCAAGATGAGCATAATAACAGCCTCGCTTATGTTGGCAATTGGAAGCCTCCTCATGGTCATCAGAAAAAACTCGTCCTCCTCGCAAAGGATATTCTTCACATACCTCCACGTATTCGCTTTAGTATTCCCCTTTGCATTTTACTTTTTGTTCAGCGGCTGCCAGGCATTCTACACAGGATGCAGCAAGCTACTCCCAATAATTTACCTCATAGGATTCACAGGGCTGCTATCTGCTGTCATAGGCAGCCTGGCAGCACCACTTGTGTTCCTCTACATAAAGGCCAAATCATCACGCAGCCTAAAAAGCAACGACTTGCAGAAATTCATAGAGACAGAGTCAAGCCTACTTGGTGTAAAGACGCCAAAGGTTTACATCATTGATGAAGCCAGCCCCGTAGCCTTTTCCTTCTCAAACATAAGGCCAGTGATTTTCATGTCAGCAGGCCTTTTCGACATACTTAACAGAAGGGAAATCGAGTCAGTGCTGCTCCACGAATTGATGCACATAAAGTCAGGCACATCAGCACTCAAGTTCTCAGCCTTCCTTGCAAGGCTGTTTTCACCCCTGGCTTCATTCACTACATTCAGGCACGAGCTAAACGCAGAAGAAGAACGCGCAGACAACTTCTCGGCAACAAGGCAGGGAACAACAAGGCACCTGAAGTCGGCAAAGGAAAAAGTCAACTCCTTTTTCAGCTTCAGCATCCAGTTGCGCAACTGAGAAGAACAGGCAAAAATGGGCAGAATAACCAACTTAATGATAGTTATAGCAGCAGCAGCCGCAATATATACAATAGTGAGCTTCCCTGAGATAATAAGCTTTGTTGAGAACTCTATAAAGCTCGATGTATCCCCAGAAGCGGTAAGGAACATATCCTTCGCAATAGCTTTCCTTGCAGGCGTAGCAAGCCTCTTCTCGCCATGCACAATAGCAGTGCTGCCGGCATTCGTGTCGTTTGCATTTAAGGAAAAGCGAGATGTGGCCAAGATCACAGGGGTGTTCTTCCTCGGGTTCTCACTTTCATTTGTCACACTGGGAATACTCATAGCATACCTTGGCAAGATATCATACGTTTTCTTCCAGAACACATCCACAGCACTGATACAGGGCATAGGGTTCCTGCTCATAGCCTTCGGAGTAATGACCTTCTTCGGCAAAGGATTCAGATTCCTTAATTTCGGAATCAAGCCGCGACATGACTTCGCAGGGGTCTTCCTTTTCGGAGCAGTATTCGCAGTAGGGTGGAGCGCGTGCAGCGGGCCAATCATATCAGGAATACTAACAGTCGCGGCAGCATTCAACAACTACGCTTACTCAGCACTACTGCTGTTCTTTTACTCGCTTGGAATAATGATACCCTTATTCATACTTGCGCTTGCTTATGACAGATACAACCTTGCCGAAAGCAGGCTGATAAAAGGATATGAACTAAAGCTCACAGTTTTCGGGAGAAAGCTTTCAGTCCACAGCTCATCTGCTTTCGCAGGCCTGCTGCTGATAGCACTGGGACTCCTTTTCCTGATAAACAAAGGCACGACTAACCTTACAGCAGCAGACCTCTTCGGAAGGCTTATTGTTCTCTCCTGCCTGCTCATAGCAGCATACGTCATACACAGATACGCAGCACGGCTGCTCCCTGAAGGCAACGCAAGAAGAGCCGCGCTTGCCATCATGCTCATAGCAGCAGTCTTCCTGTACTTATACCTTGACTCAAGATTCATAATAAGCACCGTCGGCTACGCAGAATTCCTTGACAGGGTGATACTCTACAATCCTGCACTGTTCAATGTGGTTGGGATAATGCTGCTGGCAGCTTTTGCGTTTGCGTTCTGGTGGATGGCGATAAAAAACCGCTAAACAGTTTTTTAGAGTCCGTATTTCCCAGCAAACAAATCTTTAAATAGTAGTTGTCTCTACTTTATTTTGGTGATCACAGGTGTTTGAGACTTTTTTAAGCAGCAAAACACTCGTGTTCTTTGCAATAGTGTTCGGGCTTTACATAGCGTTCATATTTTACAGGCTGCTAAGGCAGGAAAGAGACGACTACGAAGTAGAGCTTGAGCAGATACTGAATTCTGATAAACACAAGGTAAAAGGCAAGTTTGAGTAACCGGAGAGAAAAATGGGCGATGGCCTTTTCGAGGCTGCAAACAAAAAGCTGTTTGAGGCTGGCAAGCTCCTCGGACTTGATGCTGACTTGATTAACACCCTGTCCAAGCCAAAAAACATACTCACAGCAGAACTGGAAGTGAATGGCAACAGCTTCCCTGCCTTCAGGATACAGCACAACGACGCAAGAGGCCCCTTCAAGGGAGGCATAAGGTTTCATCCCCATGTGACAGAAGATGAGGTAAAGGCGCTCGCAGCATGGATGACCTGGAAGTGCTCAATAGCAGGACTGCCATACGGAGGAGGAAAAGGCGGCGTGTCAATCGACACAAAGAAACTGAGCGAAAAGGAACTCGAGCAAGTAAGCCGGGAATACATCAGGGCATTCCACAAACACTTAGGGCCGGACAAGGACATACCTGCGCCAGACGTAGCCACAAACCCGCAGGTAATGGCATGGATGCTTGACGAATATGAAAAAATTGAGCAAAGGCACGCACCCGGAACATTCACAGGCAAACCTGTAGAGCTCGGAGGGATAGCGGTGCGAGACTCAGCAACAGGATACGGAGGCTTTGTTGTTGCAAAGCTGCTTGCAGAAAGAAAAAACCTCAAGCCATCATCAATTACGGTAGCAGTGCAGGGATTTGGCAATGTAGGCTACCATGCCGCAAGGTTCATGCACAAAGCAGGCTTCAGAATAGTAGCAGTAAGCGACGCCAAAGGCGCAATACACAGCAACGAAGGGCTGCAGCCAGAAAAAGTAATGCAGGCGAAAACCACTGGAGGCTCTGTCACGGCATACCCTGACGCAAAGCACATAACCAATGAAGACCTCCTCGAACTTGGCGTTGACCTGCTCGTGCCAGCAGCACTCGAAAACCAGATAACAGAAAAGAACGCTCACAACATAAACGCCAGGTTCATACTGGAGCTTGCAAACGGGCCAGTATCCCCTGGCGGAGAAAAACAGCTACTTGCTGATGGAAAACCAGTAATACCTGACGTGCTTGCCAACTCAGGGGGCGTAATAGCGAGCTATCTTGAATGGGTGCAGAACAACTACGGCTACTACTGGGAAGATGAAGAAGCCAGGCAAAAGCTCGAATCGGTAATTGCAAGGGCGTTCAATACAGTAATGGAAGACAGCGAAACGGACTTGAGGACAGCTGCCTACAAAATAGGGGTAAAACGGGTTGCGAATGCAGCCCTGCTTCGGGGAAACACATAAATGGCTGCTGAACTTGCATGGATAATAGGCTCTGTCCTGGCAACAAGCCTTGTCTCTGTCCTGGCAATATTCATGCTAAGAATAAGGGAGGAAAACGTATTCTGGCTCGTAAGCTTCGCAGCAGGCTCACTCCTTGCCGCAGCATTCATAGACCTACTACCTGAAGCAACAGAAGCCAGCGGAAACGCATTTGCCTACGCGCTAATAGGTGTTGTCTTTTTCTTCGTACTTGAAAGGTTCCTGTACTGGCACCACCACCACATAAAGCACGAAAAAAGAGAAAAAATCCATTCACTGGCATACCTTGTGCTGATAGGAGACGGCATACATAACTTCATAGACGGAACAGTCATCGCTGCAAGCTTCCTGGTAGATATAAGGGTCGGAATGGCAGCAACACTCGCGATAATACTGCACGAAATACCGCAGGAACTTGGCGACGCAGGCATACTCATATACAGCGGAATGAGCAGACTCAAGGCAGCTTTCTTCAACTTCCTCTCAGCACTAACAGCCCTCTTCGGAGCAATACTCGCATATATGTTCTCAGCAACGATTGACTGGCTTGCAGTATTCCTAATAAGCTTCGCAGCAGGAGGATTCATATACGTAGCCGCAGGAGACCTGCTCCCAGAACTCAGGAAAGAAGTCGACATCAGGAAATCATCCATACAGCTGCTCCTATTCATAATGGGCATAGCAGCAATAAGCACAATCAAATACGCAGGAGGGGCATAGTGATACCATACAAAACATTCCAGCATATTGACCTCGGCATCTTCGATCTGCACGTATGGGGAATATTCGCAGCGCTCGCATTCCTTGCTGCAATCTTCACAGCATCAAGGGAAGCCAAGAGAAAAGGCCTAAACCCTGAAGCAATATACGACTCTGCGCCATGGATAATAATCGGAAGCATCATTGGAGCAAGAATTGTCTTCCTGATTGAAAACCCGGCAGCACTCACCAGCCCAATAGACATAATAAGCGTATGGAAAGGAGGGCTGGCATTCCACGGAGGGTTCTTCGGAGGCATAGCAGCCTTCATCGCTTACGCAAAGCGCAACAAACTGGCGATGTGGAAATACGCAGACGCAATAGCGCCATCAATAGCGATAGGCCACGCAATAGGCAGAATCGGATGCTACCTGACAGGCCTACACATAGGAAGAGAAACAACAGCACCATGGGGAGTGCTATACGAAGGCAGCATAAGGCACCCGACGCCAGCATACGAATTCATAGGGCTCATAGGGCTATTCTTACTGTTGACATTGGCCAAGCACAACAGAATCGTCAAGGCCAGAGACGGACTACTGTTCATGCTATATGTTGCATTATACAGCCTACTACGGTTCTTCATAGAATTCTTCAGAGTAGACCCGAAATACATGGGGCTGACTGCTGCGCAGTATATCGTAATTGCACTGTTCATCATTTCTTGTGCCGGCATAGCAGTCCTTATTAACAAGACAAGAAGGGCACAGAAGGCATAAGAACAAACAAAAACCAAACACCGACAAAACAGCCAAACAGAAAGATATATATATATATATTGTCGCTAAGTTTAAAGTTATGAAGAAAAAAGGGGCGTATGCAACAGCAATATTTGTTCTCGTGCTCATAATAGCAGCCTACGCAGCGCAGGCA
>JACQST010000023.1 GCA_016211185.1 Candidatus Woesearchaeota archaeon
ATCCAAAGCTGGTTTACCTGCATCAAACACGAGAACGTAGAACCAACAAATAATAATGCAGAACAAGCCATACGAGAAACAGTCATCGTCAGAAAAATCATCGGAGCATTCCGCTCCACACACTGAGTCAAAACCTACGAGACATTCGCATCACTCATCGCCACATGGCAAAGCCAACAAAAAAACATCCGACAAGAACTCCACAGAATGCTCACCACTCAACTATGCTGAGCTAAACAAATACCTTTTTTTCATTAAACCAGTGAAATCTTCCAAGAAATAAGCCTGCAAATTCTAGCCCAAAATAAGCTAAAGCCATAAATAGCACATCGTAGACAAGAAAATAAAGGCTGAACCCCAGAATTCTGGGTTGGGCAACAAGCACTGACTCATCACAGCCAGTTAGAGTCACATTTTTGTAGAACTCGCATTTATCCTTCACAGATTCAGCGATATTCCGAACATCGTAGAACGAGTCATTAATCTTGCATATGCTCGCCGTTGTATTGGAGCTAACTAGACATTTTCTAACCAGCCCATCCATGGACAAGTATTCTGCCGGAAATCCAAAATAATATTCGTTGAAGCTACAGCCTCCGAAAGTCACAGTGATTAAACCGAGAAGTACAAATATCGCAAGCCTTGTGAGCCTTGGTTTGCTTACACGGAACACAAAACTTTTTTTGAACTCGTTGTTTATAACTGTTTCTGCACTGGCTGCCCAACCCTCTCAGTATACCTGCACTTCGGGAAGCGGTTGCAGGCAAGGAAAGCGCCGTAGATGCTTTTCCTCAGAACAACAGTCCCCTCCTTGCAGGAAGGACAAGGCCTCTCCTTAAAGCCAGGGGCCGAGGCCTTGGACGGGCAATCAGGATTTATGCATATTGTCTGAGGCTGCTTCGCCTTCCTTATAATGAGGATCTCCGGATGGATGCAGTCCTTACAGGAGCTATCAGTTACCTTGACAAGGCCTGAGCTGGGCAGCTTGAAAGTGACTCTGCATTCAGGATACTTCGAACAGGCAATGAACCTTCCGAACTTGCCCCGCTTAATCATCAATGTCCCATCACAACTAACACACCTGCCAACAGTGTTCGCCTTATCCTCAGACTCCTTAGTAGCGGTAATGAGACCCATGCCTATCTCCTTCTCCTTCTTCTTGAAGCCTGAAAGGATTTTTTCCAGCACTGACTTTGCCTCGTCAAGAACCTTCTCCCCTGGCTTGTGCTTCTCTTGGATTTCCTCCATCTCACCCTCGAAATGCCTTGTAAGCTCAGGGTCTATTATTTCAGGGCAATGCCTCTCAAGAGTCTCGACAGCGGTCATCCCCAAGTTAGTGGCCTCAATCGCCTGGCCAGCAATGTAGCCCCTCTTGAAAAGGGTATCAATCACCTCGGAACGCGTTGCCTTAGTGCCCAGGTTGTTGCGCTCAAGCTCCTTGATTATCGATGCCGGCGTATACCTCTTCGGAGGCTGTGTTTCCTTGCTGTGGACAAGAACGCCCCTGTTTATGATAGCCTCGTGCTCATGCAGCTTAGGAAGCTCCTCCTCCTTCATCTTTGCATAAGGACAGTAAAGCACATGCCACCCCTTCTCAACTGTAGTTATACCCCGCGCCACAAAAATCTCCGAGTTAACCTCAATCCTCACAGAAAGGGTCTGCCTCACTGCCGGCTGCCCAAACGCAGCCAGAAAGCGCCTCACAACAAGGTCATAAAGCTTCCTTTTCCTTCCCTCAAGGGACTTCGGAGCAACGCCTGTCGGGAAGATGGCCGGATGAGCAGGGTCAGACTTCTTTCCCTCTGCAGGCTTAAGATTATCCTTCAGGAGCATGCTGCAAAGCCTAGCATAATCCTTCTGCCTTGACAAAGACCTGATTATCTTCTCATACCCGATTGCAGCCGGAAGCTTCTGTGAAGAAGTCCTTGGGTAAGATATAAAGCCGCTCGTGTAGAGGTCCTGAGCAATCTCAAGGGTTTCCTTGGGATTTATCCTGAAGCACCTGTATGCCTCGGTCTGAAGCGTCGTGAGGTCAAACGGGAAAGGAGCAGGCTGCCTAAACTCATCACGCTTCACCTCCCGCACAATGCCATCATGCCCCTTCACCTTTCCAAGGACAAGCTCAGCCTCATCCTTCTTCCAGAATTTGTCCTTCTCATGCCAGGCAACAAACTCGCCCTCACTGCATCCTGCCTTCAGTTCAACAAGCCAGAAAGGAACAGGCCTGAAAGCTCTTATCTCCCTCTCCCTCTTAACAATTATCTCGAGCGCAGGCCCCTGAACACGGCCAATGCTAAGAATCTTGAACAGCCCAGCCTTCTTTATCGAGGAAGTAAGCGCCCTACTAAGATTAATGCCCCAATACCAGTCCAGCTCATGCCTCACGATACCTGCATTTGCCTGGCCCCAGTCAAGATGAGGGCTTGCGGCCTCGTAAGCATCAACAAGGTCATCCTTGGTAAGCGTAGAGAACTTCATCCTCCGGGCATCCTTCTGCCTGCACACAAAACGCACAACATTAAGGCCAATAGTCTCGCCCTCAATATCGTAATCTGTCGCGACAACAAAAGAATCCGCTCCCTTGCAAAGGGACTTAAGAGCGCTAAGATACTTCTTCGAAAAAGCAGCCGAGCGGTCAATCTCATGAATCGGCTTCCACTCCACATCAAAAACAGGATAACTCCAGCCCTTTCTCTTCGCAGACTTGACCTCGCCTATGCCGAAAAGGTGGCCGACAGCGCACCCAACAACTATGTCCTTCTTTCCCCTATTCAGCTCATAGTAAGGCACGCCGTTGATTGACTTCCTGGCAGGCTTACCTGACGACAGGGCGCTGGCCACCATCATGGCAGCCTTAGGCTTCTCAGTAATAATCAGCTCAACCATGCAAAAAACAGAAGCTTGCCTGAGTTATATAAAACTTTGTCCTGCAAAAAATAATAAATTTATCTTGTTTCAGGCCAAAGATAGTTCCCAAACCTTCTCTCAGCTCTAGTCAGGATGCCTCCCTGACCTTTAGTCTTCCAAAACGAGAATCCTCTCCCAAGAGCGTAGCCCAACCCCATCAATGTCAGCATAGCCGCACCAGTTTCCACAGGCTGATTACTTATGTTGTCCACTGCGTTACTCACGCCTGCTGTAAGCCTCTCAAAATCAGGAGCGTACCTTTCAACAAACTGCCTTGCTGTAGCAGTATCGTAAGCCCTAACAGCGTCATTTATCCTCATCACTGTTGGATAGAAGTTCGATACGTTTGCAATTGCTTCGAGCCCATCAAAAATCTTTGCCGGATAGCCTTTACCGTTATCAATCAATGTTCCCGCAGCGCCTACACCGCCTGCAGCGTTGCAGGCAACACTTCCTGTAGTGCCAATAACATAACGAATTAAGCCCATTTTATAACTACTAAACAGTGGTTATATTTAAACTTTTTTGTTTTTTCTGCATTAGTTACTTGAAAGGGTTAACCCTCCTCATATATTCCCCCGCCTTTCCGAGAAACGCCCTTGCTCTTCCAGCCTCACGCGGGGCAACAGATGCTTCCTGATTTACATCATGACCATGAACAAACGCCTGAACAGGCTCAGACGCTGGCTCGGTTACAACTTGAACGAGCCTCTCCAGTGCAGTCTCTACATTCACACGAGAAGGCTCTGCCCGCGCATAGTCTGAACCTGCGTCCTCCACACTCCGATGACCAATATAGTTACGAAACGATACAGCACACCTCGACAAGGCACGCGAAAAACAGTCCATAAAAAATACCCTATCAATGCCATACGTGTCAAGCAGCCTGTAGAGAACTTCGGTTTCTCTCTCCTTTGCACAGCTTACAGCGAGGCCCTGAGAGTAAAAAAGAACCGAAGGGTTCACATGGGGGAAAGACCTGAACACGGCAAGCTCAACAGGAATCTCTGAATCAGCATCACGCAGCTTCCCGACTGCATCAGCAAACCCGCCTGAATTCATATCGTAAATCTCCCTTAATCTGCCGAGCGTGTCATAAATTCCAGCTGAAACATGGGCAACCATAGCGTCTGTCTGATGCTTTGAATAATTCATACCGAACACACCTTCATAAAAACCTGCTTCCTTTAGCCTCATCAAACTGCTTATTCCAGCAGAAAACTGCTTATAGGTTAAGAGCGACTGAGCCATCAATGAGGAATCATATGTTGCTCTCAGAAGGGCTGAAAGAGGAGCCTCGCTTGGCAGTTCCCTTGACTCCCTTATGTACCTTCGCCTGAAATCACGCTCATTGAACCTGCGAAGGAAGTTCATCCAATCGCGGTTAAAGGCCTCCAGCTTTTCTATCGAATATCCGTACAGCGGAGAAGCAAAAGAGACAATGTGAGGAGAAGGCATGCGAAGTATTTCTTCTCCTCTCAAAAACCCTACAAGCGGCAACGCCTTATCACCAACTGAATAGTCTTTAACAGGCTCCCCTTCAATCATGAGGCTCGAAACAGGGCCAAGCAGCTTGATTAACTTCATTCTCTCCGGATCAACACTCATGCTTCCAAAGAGAAACGTGGTTAGATAAGCCCTTACGAAGACATCAAGCAGGTTGCCATATGCCTCAAACATTGCCTCAATCCCTCTGGCAAGCCTGACCTGCCGTGGCTCAGGACTGGGCATCCTCAATCTCGAATAAACCTCATCCCGCATTCCATCGCGAAACTTCGCAACGCCCTTGTGCAGCAAGGAAGGTGTCGGGGATTCAGATTCAGAACGGGCATTCTCCTCCAGCAAAAGAACACCATACACAGGCACCTCAACAATCCCCTCATCAACCCTGTGCCTAAGCTTGTCAACCACAGGCTTATACCACGACGGAAACTCGGAAAACACCCTTGCACTTGAACTTGCAGCCTCTCCGCTGCCCACACCCTTTCCCTTCCTCGGAGAAAGGATAGACGAAACAACACGATGTATGGTTACGAGCTTGAAATAAGGGTTTGAGCCCTTCGCAAGGCTCCTTATCTTTTCTGCACGCTCAAGCATATCAGGGCTTCCCACCAGACTCGCAACGAGCACAGCGTCTTCCAAGTTTTCAGGATGAATGGTATCGCCCTTGAGCCACTTCGTGTATGCGTTCATCGAATGACAGATGCCTGCAGAGCCAAGGAGGCTGGAAAGACCCGCAGCAAGCCGCCTCACGGTAGATTCTGAGAAATCCTCCCCAGCCCTCCTGAAGACAAGGTCCTCAAGCTTCTCAATCTCACCAGGCTCAAAAGCCTCAGGGTTCATAGCTGAAAGGGCATACAGCAAATCCATCCTCAGCCGCGCAACCTCATAGCCCCCAGTGTCCCTGGCAAAACAGAAATCCCTTGCAGCACGATAACCATCGACCTCAGAATAAAGAACACCCACAACCTCGTCAAGCCCAATCTTCACGTACTGGCCCATGAACAAAACCCTGTTCCCGGGCTCAAGCTCAGCCGCATACTTCTCAATGGTTCCAGAACCAGAGATTACGGGAACCATTTCGTGCGGATGCACAATTGTGCTGCCAGCCGCAGTAACTATCCTCACCTGCCTCATGAAGCCAGGAAGTCCTTGCAGTTATAAAAAAGTGATGCCAAAAACCAAACCAAGCAGAAATAAAACCCATAACAAACCTTAAAAAAGCCTCGGGATTACCCAGAAGCGGTAAGCCCAAGCCGGCGCGCCAGCCCTGCGCTGTGACCATAAACGGGCTTCAGGATGGGGCTAAATTTGGGCAGAGGCCTTGACGAGCAGCGAGGGTCTTGGCAGCTACAATGAAACGCTGTCCCATAGGGCAGGCACGCATGGGAAACACGCAAGGTCCGGAAGGAAGCAGCGTTAACCATGCGCGCAGGCGCTTATGGAAAACGGCGCAGAGGAAATGCCAAGGTCAACCCCTGCTGCCCGGCATCGCCAAACCCAAAGGGCTTACCGCTTCTCAGAAACGAACCACCCTGACAGGCTTCTTCGAGTCCCTTATTGTTATGGAAGCACCCTCATCGAGCTCATACTCATTATGATGCGAATCAACAACAACAATGCCATCCCAATTCAAGGACTTCACTATTACTGATGTGTCTGGCTCCAGAACGCCCTTGACAAGCTTTGGCACTGTAAGCCTTCCAAAATAAGGCTCCCTCACAATGTACTGAATCCTCTTCGAGGACAAAGGCATAGCCCTGCCCCCAGCGCTCTTCACCCACCCGTGGCTGCCAGCAGCAGTGCAGACAAGCACCCCGCTGCTCTTCTGAAACTCCTCATTCCCCCTGACCTTCAAAATGTACCTGGCGGTAAGATAAGGTCTCCTGCTGCCAACGTAAACCTCATTCACAGCCAGCTCAGGAAAAACCTTTTTGCTCCCGTAACTGATAACCGACTCAAGCCGCGTAAGGCTCAAGACACTGAACTTGTTGTCCATGACAAGAGAAAGCTTTCGCTGAAAATCACCCTTGCTTGCCTGAGCAAAGAACCCCTCATTCGACTCAAGACTCGAAGCAACACAAAGGACAAGCTGGTCATCAACAAAACGCGCAGTCCTAAGAAAAGTTCCATCACCACCAACAGTTATAACGAAGTCAGCGCCCTTAAAGCTGCCGGCCTTAATGCTGTCCCTGTTGATGCATATGTGGCTTATCCCTGCCCTGTCAAGCGCCCTGCTCACAACAGTCTCAGCACCAAAATTATTTTTATGGCAGGTGACAAGAACCCTTTTCGGAACCATAAAACAAAAGAGTCGCCTACCGAATTTATAAGCTTACTGTCTACTTGACTACAACAGCAGGCTTACCGGGAAGAGCCTGCCTTGCCTTCTCATCCTGCGAATCCTCGGCAGCAGAAACTGATACCCTGCACTTGAACTCCTTCTCAAGGCCGTCCTTAAGCCCTGCAAGAAAACCCATCTCAGCCTCCTGGCCATTGACCAGAAGAGAAAGCCCAGGGTTCCTCATCAGCTTCTGAACTATCTGCGCAGCCTCCTTCGAATGTGACTTGATGTCAGACGAAGAAACCGATTTCATCACCCTGCCAACATCCATACCCTTCACTTCCGAGATGATGGAGCAAAGCCTATACTTCCACTTCTGAGAAACAAGAATCATAATTGAAGAGGGCTTCACCTTGATAAGATCAAGAACCGCGTAAATGTCCTTCCTCAGCCCATCAGAATACTCTGCAAAGGACTCAGCCTCACGGTCCATGAGCTTAACGTCATGCCTGGGCCAAGCAGCAACAGACACAAATCCCTCCCTGCCAGCCATAGACCAAGCCTCCTCTGCAACAAAAGGACAGAAAGGACTGATAACCCTTGTCTGCACATCAATAAAGCTGTTGAGAACCTCCTGATTAACAGGGCCCTTAAGATAATCCTTCAGAGCCTTCTGCATCTGGAAGAAAAGCTTCTCAAACGCAGTCCTGAAAAGCATATCCTCCATTGATTCAGTGCCTTCCTTTACGGAGCGGTTCATCACTGAAAGCAGGATTCTGTCATTCAAAGTCCTTGCATTGCTGCCTGAAGCCTCGCGGTAATTATTCTTAATGAAAGACAGCCAACCCTGAAGCTTCTCTGACAGAGCCTTCACAGTTGAAAGGTCAAAGTTCGGGTCATTAAGCCCCTCACCCCCAAGCATCAAACTGGCTCTCGTGACGTCTGCTGAATACTTACCAACAACCTCCCTTATGGTAAAGAAATTCCCCTTGCTCTTGCTCATCTTCTCGCCCTCAACAAGGAGCCAGCCATTGACGCTGAAAGCCCTTGGCCAATATTTTTCCGGAAACACAGCCACGTGGTTAAACAGAGCGAAAGAAAGATGGTTCTGAATCAGGTCCTTTCCCGAACTCCTCACGTCTAAAGGATACCAATACTCGAACTCCCTCCTCATGGAATCCCACTCCCTGCCGCCCTTCCCCCTGCCAAGAAACACATAATCAAAAAGCTCATCACTGACATCATCAACAGACACGTCCTTAATCAGGTGTGCAATCGTGTAATAAGCCATGTAAACAGTCGAGTCTGACAACGACTCGATAACCCACTTATCATCCCACGGAAGCCTCGTGCCAGTCCCGTGGTGATGTGTGCAGGCCCAGTCATTAAGCCACTCAATGACATGATTGAACTGAGTCCTGACTAATTCAGGATAAAGCTTCATCCTGTCAAGAGCCGTTCTAGTTTCGTCCTTCCATCTCCTGTCACCATACTTCAGGAACCACTGGTCAGAGACCACCTTCACGACGCACTGTGTCAGGCACCTGCACACAACCTTGCCCGTGGCCTCATAAAACCTGTCAGAGAAACCCTTGCCGGCAAGCTCCTTCTTAATAAGCTCCTTGGCCTTCTCAACCGGCATCCCCGCATACCTGCCGCAATTAGAATTCATCCTTCCAGAATAAAACCCTGCCCTGTAAACAAGCCCTGTAGCCTCATCAAGCCTCTTATCTGACTGGTTTTTGATTCCCATCTTCTTAACCACAGAAACAGCTGACAAGTCTCCATACTCCTTAGTACCAATTATAGGGATGGGTTTCACATCAACATCAGAAGCACTGATACCATATCTCTTCAGCGAGACCTTGTCAGCAGCCAAATCAAGCAGCGCAACATAATCATAAGGCGCATCGCTCGGCACAGAAGTAACAACACCCGTACCAACATCAGGACTCACAAAACCCGCAGGAAAAACAGGAAGCTCCCTCTCAACAACATCCGAAAAACACCTCTTCCCAATAACAGCGCTGCCTTTGAAGCTCTCCAAAACCTCAACAGCCCTGCCATGCTGCGCCAGCTTTTCAGAACACTCCCTACTGACAATCCATGTCTCCCCATCAACCTTCGCCCTGACATAAGACGACCCCGGATTAACCCACAGGTTTGTCTGGCCGAAAACAGTTTCAGGCCTGAGCGTCGCGGCAACAAGATAGGAATCCCCAAACCTGAACTTGAGCAGCGTGAACTCCTGCGGAACCTCGCCCTCGCCCTCAACACGGTCATGGTCGCCAACAGGCATCCCATCCTTAGGGCACCACACAACAGGGTGCTGGCCCTTAGCAACGTAGCCCTTCTCCTTAAGCTTCCTAAACTGCCACCTGATGAACCTATCATACCTCGGATTTAGGTCTGTCGTGATGAAGCTGCGCCTCCAGTCAACGCTCGCGCCAAGGCTCCTCAAGTCCTCCTCGGCAGCAGGAACAAAAACATCAATCCAATGCTTCACTTCGCAGAATTCTTCAATTTCGCCGCCCCTGAATCCCAATGACTCAAGTATCTTGAGCTGCTTAGGCTCCTTTTCCCTTACCCTCTGCGCGGCTGCCCACACAGGAGTCCCGGTGCAGTGCCACGACTGGGGAAAAAGCACATTGAAGCCCTGCATCCTCCTGAAACGAGCAAGCACATCAACCCTCGTGACAGAAAAAGCGTGGCCAAGATGAAGATACGAATTGATGTAAGGATAAGGGAAATTCACGAAGAACTTCTTCCTGCTGTCAGCAGAGCACTCAAAAACCCTTGCTTCATCCCAAAGCTTCTGCCACTTGGCAGAAAGCCCATGCAAGCCAGACATAAGCGCAGCGACAAAAAACAGCTATATAAAGTTTTGCAGCTCAATCAGAACTTCTTGAACTGCGAAACCTTGTCAAGAAGGTCTATGTGGCCTAGGAATATTGCCCTGCAACAATACCGCTCAAGCCCAAGCTCATCCATAACCTTCTTCCTGTTGGCTCCCTTGGACGCTGTCTCCTCAACATACCTCTCCCAAAGGTGCGCAATGGGCTTCGCGCAGCTCCAGCAACGTATGGGAATAATCATTCAATCACCTTCTTACCTGTATGACTTCTGAACCTTAGCCCTTGCCTTTCCGTGAGTGTTAGGCTTCCTGGGCTCCCGCCTCCTCACATCAGCAACCATCATATGCCTGTCGTACTCAAGCAGCTCCTTCTCCAGCTCCTTGTCCCTTGAAAACTGCACAAGCGCCCGGGCAATAGTCAGGCGGGCAGCATCAGCCTGGCTGAAAACCCCTCCACCCCTCACACTGATAGCTATGTCGACCTTAGACGCATAGCTCTGGGCAAGCAGAAGAGGCTCCATGACCTTCATCCTCGCCAGCTTAGGCTCATAAGAATCAACAAGCCTGCCATTTATCCTCACAATCCCGCTTCCCGGAACAAGCACAGCCCTGGCTATTGCCTTCTTCCTTTTCCCCGAAGCATTTATAGCCTTAACAGTCATTTTCCACCTATGAGCCTGCAAATCTCTGCAACGCTAACATACTTCCTTGTCGCGACACCGCTAATGTCAGCACCCTTGACAGTCTCAATCTTCTTCGCATCAATATCAGCAGGAACATCAATGAAGCATTTAATTCTTTTGAAAGCGTCCCTTCCCCGAGCCCTCTTCCTTGGAAGCATGCCCCTGATGGCCCGCCTAACAAACATGTCAGGCCTCCTACGGATAAAAGGCCCCTTTGTAGGCTGGCCAGCTTCCATCAGCAGCTTATACTTCGCAAGCACAACGGACTTTTTGCCTGTTATGACTGCCTTCTCGCAGTTCACTACAATAACGTCCTCGCCCTGCAAAGCCTTCTTCGCGGCAACTGTCGCGAACCTTCCAAGCACCTGATTTTTCGCGTCTATAATCATTTTACCCTATAATCCTCACATCCTTCCCTTCAGGATTTGATTTCAGAAGCTCATGAATGCTTATCGCCCTTGAGTTGCACCTTCCAATCTTCTCAACAGCTTGCCGAGAGAACTGCCACGCAGCAATCGTTATTTTCTTATCAAGCATCCCAGAACTGAGAACCTTTCCCGGAACTATGATGGTCTCGCCCTCCTCAGTATACCTGTTTATCCTTGACAGGTTTACAGAGCGCCTGTTCCTCGAAGGCCTCTCAAGGTCAGAAGCAATCCTCCTCCAAAAAGCAGAGTTTGAGCTGTAACAAACCCTCTTCAACTCGGAGACAAGCTCCCTCAGCTGATCATTAGTAGGTCCTGTCCGCATCAACCATCCATCTCCATTTATCCTTCGCACCTTTAATAAATGCGGGGGACGAGATTCGAACTCGCGCACCCACTAAGGGACAAGGCCCTCAACCTTGCGCATTTGGCCAGGCTCTGCCACCCCCGCA
>JACQST010000024.1 GCA_016211185.1 Candidatus Woesearchaeota archaeon
CCCGGAAGGGTTGAAGAGCTCGTGGGCAGGACAGGCGTAAGGGGAGAGGCGATACAGGTAAGGGTGAAGGTCCTTGAGGGAAAAGACGCCAACAAGATACTAAGAAGAAACGTCAAGGGCCCTGTAAGGGTTGGAGACATACTCATGCTCAGGGAAACCGAGATTGAGGCGAGGAAGCTCAATCAGGGCAGGAAGTGAGACAATGGCAAAGTGCAGCTTCTGCAGCAGGCAAATTGAGAGGGGCACTGGAAAGATGTTTGTCCGCAAGACAGGCAAGATATTCTACTTCTGCTCCAGCAAGTGCGAGAAAAACATGGTGAAGCTGGGCAGGAAATCAATCACTTCTCCTGAGGCATTTGAAAAGGCCGAGGAGGAAATATGATTGAGCGCACATTAGTGCTGATAAAGCCAGATGGAGTGGAAAGAGGCCTGGCAGGGAAGATAATAACCCGATTTGAGGACGCAGGGCTGAAGATAGTTGGAATGAAACTTAAGGTAGTGAACAAGGACTTCGCGCTGAAGCACTACACAGAAGACCTCGCAAAAAGAAGAGGAGCCCACATAAGGGAACAGATGGTCGAATACATCAGCTCAGGCCCGGTTGTAGCCATAGTGCTCGAAGGAGTGAATGCAATCGAGAACGTCAGGAAACTCACAGGAGACACCCAGCCACTGAGTGCACAGCCCGGAACCATAAGGGGGGACTTCAGCCACACAAGCTACTCATATGCGGACAGCTCAAAGAAGCCTGTCAAGAACATAATCCACGCATCATCAGGCAAGCAGGATGCAGAGCACGAGATATCACTCTGGTTTGCCAAAAACGAACTCCACGAATACCAAACAGTACACGAGAAACACGTCTTTTAAAATGAAAATCATCCTTCTCGGCGCTCCCGGCGTAGGGAAAGGAACCGCGGCAGGGATGCTCGCGAGAAAATACGGGCTCCCGCATCTGTCCACAGGAGACTTGTTCAAGGAGGCAATAAGGGCAGGCACAGACTTCGGAAAAAAAATAAAGGGCATAGTCGAATCCGGCAACCTGATACCCGACACAATGGTCAGCCATGCAGTAAAGGAACGCCTTACAAAACCAGACATGAAGCGCGGATACTTCATTGACGGATACCCGAGGACGGTTGAGCAGGCCATGGTCATGGATACATTTGCCAAGCCAGACATTGTGCTCAACTTCTCAGCAGGAAGAGATACAATCATAACCCGCCTATCAGGAAGAAGGGTGTGCAGCAAGTGCGGGGCAATCTACAACATGGCAAGCAACCCGCCAAAAACAGAAGGGCGCTGCAACTCCTGTGGCGGAACACTTGTAAAAAGAAAAGACGACGACCCCGCAGTGATAATGAACAGGCTTGACGTATACGAAGCCCAGACAAAGCCGCTGATACAACACTACACCAGAAAAGGACTGTTGGCAGACATAGACTCAAGCTTTGACATCAGCGAGATGGACAAAATCCTCGAACAGTGCTACAAGGCAATTGAAAAGGTGAAATAGATGGCTGAAAAGATGGTTGAAAAGGTACTGAGGCTGATGAGCAAGCCCGCAAACATAAGAAACATATGCACCTCTGCCCATATCGATCATGGCAAATGCATAAGCGGAGACTCAAGGCTCATGCTTGGCGACGGAAGAATACTTGCTGCTGAACAGCTATTCAAAATAGCAGAGACCGAAGGAACAAAAGCATTTGAAGACCAAAACAAGGTAATTTACAACACAAACTCTGCAGGCATCAAGGCCGTTTCACTCAACAAGAAAACAGGCAAGCTTGAGCACAAGCAGATACAGTTCGCGTGGAAGCTGTCTGGCGGCAGAACAATAAGGGTAACGGCAAAGACCGGCCTGCAGATCGAAACAACCCCTGAACACAAGTACATGGTCCTTGAAGAAATGGAATTCAAGGAGAAAGAAGCAGAAAAGCTCAAACTAAGAGACAAAATAATCTGCGCAAGAAACCTCCCAACAGAACAAGCAAGAGGAATAAAGGGCAGGATACTCCATGCACTTTCTAATAGGGGATTCCATGCCAAGCTAAAAGACGACTTCGCAAAATCAATGAAAGACATGATCCTTAACAAAGGGCTCAAGGAAACAGCGCTGGCCCTTAAAACAGAACTCAAGCCCAAGTCCCTCTACCGCTGCACATACAGGGGAAGGTACAGGGTTTCAGACCTTGCTGGACTGGCTAAAATATTCAATATAGACCCGGAAAAGGTCTATGACAACGTCAGCGCAGTCTGCTACAGGACAGGCGCAGCAAACGGCAAAAGCTCCCTCTATGCTTCACTGCCTAAGAACATCGAAAGGCTCTTTTACATCGCAGGCCTGTTTTTCGGAGATGGCTCTGGAAAGAACTTCATAGTGGGGAAACCAGAGCTTGCGGCTGAATTCATAAAGATATGCAGAGAAGAACTCGGGATAAAAACAACACTTAAAGAACAAGCAGCAAGGACACCTGAAATAATAACAAGCATGACACTCGCCAGAATGCTAAACGCAATATTCGACTACCCCCTGAAAAAGAAAAGCCACAACATAAAAGCGTCAGAAATACTCTTCAGCGCACCCACAAGCTGCTCATCCCAGTTCATAAAAGGATACTTTGACTGCGACGGAACAGTGGAAAAAGGAAGAGGAGCCATTTCAATAACATCTGCAAGCCCGCAAATGCTAAAAGACCTCCAGCTCCTCCTGGTCAAATTCGGCTGCATCTCTATAAGGCAACACGACACACTATATATAGCAGGGCTCTCCGCAAAGGCGTTTTCCGAAAAAATAGGATTCGGCCTCAAAAACAAGCAGAATCTTGCAGAAGACCTCGCCAGGAAAGCAACAGGCAGCAGGCTCTCAGACCTTGTCTCGTTCGACAAGCAGAAAATGAAGGCAGCAAGAACAACATCAATGAACAGCATAAGCCCCCACTACTACAAGTACGAATCAGGAACCTACAGCCCAACGATAGCCACTGCCATAACAATACAGCAAAAACTCCTCACCAGAAACAAGGAGACAGACATCCTTGGAAAGCTTCTCACAGGCGACCTCGCATTCATTGAAGTATCAGGAATTGAAGAGTCATTCCAAGAAACAGTATACGACTACACTGTTGCAGACCACCACAACTTCATCGCAGAAGGGATGGTAATCCACAACACCACCTTCAGCGACAATCTCCTCGCGGGAGCAGGGATGATAAGCGAGGAACTGGCCGGGAAACAATTAGTGCTTGACTTCCACGAAGACGAGCAGCAGAGAGGCATAACCATAGATGCTGCAAACGTCTCAATGGTGTACGACATAAGCAACGAGGAATACCTGATAAACCTGATTGACACCCCGGGCCACGTTGACTTCGGGGGAGACGTGACAAGGGCAATGAGAGCGATAGACGGCTCGATAGTTCTCGTGGACTGCGTAGAAGGAATAATGCCTCAAACAGAGACAGTCATAAGGCAGGCACTCCGCGAAAGGGTGAAACCAGTACTGTTCATAAACAAGGTTGACAGGCTCATTAAGGAACTCAAGCTCACACCTGACAAGATGCAGGAGCGCTTCATCAAGGTAATAGGTGACTTCAACAAGCTCGTCTCAAACATAGCAGAAAAAGAATACAAGGAAAAATGGCAGGTCAACGTCAACGAAGGCTCAGTGTGCTTCGGCAGCGCATTCCACAA
>JACQST010000026.1 GCA_016211185.1 Candidatus Woesearchaeota archaeon
ATAACTTTTTAAATACACGAATAGTCTATTCACACTTGGTTCTGAGCCATTTGCGACCGGGTTATGGCGGCCGCCTTTCCTTTTTTATTTCTGCTTTCTGGTCACAATAAATATTCTTCGCACACACCTGTCCAGTGGCCTGTGTGAATTTCCGAAACTATCAGAACCCTTTTGGAGCCCGAAACCAGAAACCACTAACCCAAAGCAAACTTTATAAAGAAGCCAATTGCATCCAGCCGCAAAGGGCCCGTGGTCTAGCGGTTACTCCAGCGCAGTCTGAAAGGAGCTGCTAATGACGTCACCTTGACGACGCAAGTCAGAATGGTGGAGGTCCCCAGTTCGAAACAACGCGAAAGTCTGGGCGGGCCCATAAACACTCAATGCCAAAAGCCAGAACAGGATTCATAGCTGCATTTCTTTTTGTAATAGCAGTCTCAATCATAATAGTCAAGGGATTGATAGCGACAATACTGGGAGCGGCAATACTTTCCTACGCATCCTATCCAGCATACAGAAGACTACGCAACCGCACAGGCAGGAATGGCCTTTCCGCACTGACAGTAACAATCATGATGATGCTCATAATCCTTGTGCCGGCAATACTGATAATAAATGCCCTCACCCAGGAAGCAGTTCACCTTGTGGCAACAGTTGGACAGGAAAACTGTGAGCAAAGCGCAACATGCATGCTCCTCAACAAGCTAAGCGGGCTGGACCCAAACCTGCCCTCCAATCTCCAATCAGTGCTCAGGTCCATAATTGACACGTTCTCAAAATACCTGGCCCAGCAGGCATCAACACTGTTCATCTCCATCACAAGCACCATAATCAACATCTCTATACTGTTCTTTATTGTCTATTACATGCTAAAGGATGGAGACAAGCTCGCAGCCAAGCTTGTCCAGCTCGCTCCACTGAGCAGCGCACACAAGAAAGAGCTGGTTGACAAGATAGGCAACATAACATATGCAGTAATATTCGGGCATCTTGCCGTGGCTGCGATACAGGGGATAGCGGCATTCATAGGGTTTGCTGTTCTCGGAGTGAAAAACCCTGTGCTCTGGAGCGTCATAACCGTATTTGCCGCCCTCATACCGGGCATAGGGCCTGCATCAATCTGGATACCTGCTTCGATAATACTTGGAACTGAAGGCTACCTTTCCGGGAGCAACCTACAGATGTTCAAGGCAGCAGCGCTCTTTGCATACGGCATGCTTGTCATAAGCACAATGGACAACCTGCTCAAGCCAAAAATAATTGGAGAGAGAGCAAACATACACCCGGCATTCGTAATAATAGGCGTCATAGGCGGCCTCACAGTCTTCGGACTCGCTGGCATAGTCATCGGGCCGTTAGTGCTCGCGATACTCATCGTGTTCTTCGAGCTTGCAGAAAAAGAAGGCATAATATAATCATGAATAATTACGCTGAGTCTGAAATGTTCCTAAGAACAGGATTTTGCGGCTCTTTTTCGGTGCGAGACGAATTTATCTTCGAATAGCAGTCATTCCTGATCTCAGGCACAGCCACCATTTCGCATATGGACGGCTCACGAAGGTTTATTGCGATCCTCTGGATGCAATAATTCCTGATGGCAGGCCCCTCAATCTCCCTGCAAACAGAAGTGTTTGCCGTCTGCACGCCAACATAAAAAAGGCAGTTATCCCTTGGCTCCCTTGACAACACCTCCTGGCACAAAGCCCTGTCCTGCCTCTTAATGCCGATAACTCCGAAACACTCATCACGGTCAGACGGGTTAAGGGACCTGCAGTGCCCGGAAAGGTTAAGCTCCTCTGCAACCCGCTTCACGCACGTATCCCGCCAAAACGAATCAGGGTTCTTCTCACATAGAGATATATTACTTGAGGAAATGCCTATCTGAGCGTAACAATATCCAACAGCCTTTCCACTCAAGGACTCAGCGCAAAGGCCAACATTGCCTGTCTTGGAAGCAACCTCTGCAATGCAGCCATTATGCAAAGAAGAACTCGTTATGTTGCCGCACAAGCCATAATCAGAAGAATTGACTGCCCGGTCATACATGCAGCTGTCCCTTTCACGCGCATCAGCTGAAGAGCAGCCACCCTGAGCAGCAGGCTGCCGAGCAGCGTAGCAGCCTGACAAGAAAAACACAAATGCAAATACAAACACAAACACTGCCCAGCGCTTCATAAAAAACAGGGCATGTAAAGAGGTATATTAATTTAACTCAACAGGACCAGCAAAAATTAAATACCCCCTGACTCAAATCAGGGCATGGTCCAAACCCTGGGGCTGGAGCTCAGCCTTTTCCTGTTCGCCGCATTCATCGGATACGTGTTTGCAATAAGGATAGGCCAAAGCGCAGTAATAGGGATGATAATCATAGGAATAGTCCTTGGCCCAAGCTTCCTGGGCCTTGTTCAATACGACGGCACAGTCAAGATGCTGTCAGAAATAGGAATAATCCTGCTGCTTTTCGTGATAGGCCTCGAATCAGACTTCAGGCAGATATACTCAGTCAAGAACAGCATAATAGCACTCTTTGGCGTGATAGTTCCTTTTGCAGCGGGCTTCGCATTCTCAAAGGCATATGGTTACCAAAACCTCGAATCCATCTTCATAGCAGCAACCCTAACCGCAACAAGCATAGCAATAACAGCCCATGTCCTGAAAGAGATGGGCAAACTCGGAACTGAGTCAGCAAAGGCAATAATAGGCGCTGCAGTAATAGACGACGTGCTTGGACTTCTGGTGCTGGCGATGATTGGCTCAGCTGGAAAAGGCGACTTCTCAATACAGGCCACAGCGATAACTGCACTATCAGCAGTAATCTTCTTCATGATAGTATACCTGCTGATGCCGTTTGTTTCCGAGATAGTATCGCGTGTTGATGACTGGGCAGAAAGCGCAAAGCAAACACAGGTAACAATGATACTTGCCATGGCAATAGCCTTCGCATACAGCGCAATCACAGAGCTTATAGGGCTGTCTGCAATAGTGGGCTCATTCGTGGCAGGAGTAACCCTGGGAAACGTCAGCATCAAAAGCTACAGGGAAGGCGCAGCCTACCTCGAAATGATTTTCTCCTCAATCTTCTTCATATCATTAGGAATACTGATAGACCTCAGGAGCGCAGACTACACCACAGCAATCTTCACAGGAGCACTCATAATAATAGCAATAGCCACAAAGGTGATCGGGTGCTACCTTCCTGCCCT
This sequence comes from Candidatus Woesearchaeota archaeon, assembly GCA_016211185.1. Taxonomy (GTDB): domain Archaea; phylum Nanobdellota; class Nanobdellia; order Woesearchaeales; family UBA10216; genus JACQST01. Next base: position 3,201 of record JACQST010000026.1, read on the forward strand.
GTTCACTGGAATGAAGCCAAAAGAAGCCCTCATCGTAGGAATAGGCATGGTTCCCCGGGGAGAAGTAGCAATGATAGTTGCACTCGTAGGACTCACCTCAGGCATAATAGTCCAGAGCACATACACAGCAATAGTCATAATGGCCCTGATAACCACACTGGCAGCGCCAGCAGCCCTAAGAAAGCTATACAGTTAGGACAGAAAGCCGCACAACATAATCAGAAACCGCAATCCTCCTTGTGCTCAACGGAAAGGGCTCAACACTCCTCACTTCAACAACATAATTGTCGATAACCCTGAGCTGCGCCCTGCCACCATGAAATGAAAGGTTGAACTGCTCCTCAAAAGGGCCCCTTGACGCAGAAAAACCCATCACAACACGCCCCTCCCAGACGCACTGCACATCAGAAGGGCACCTTGAATCCTCTGAAACGCCCAAAAGCGAAAGAACCATGCCATCCTCAAGCATCACAGAGCCATTAACCTTCAGGCTGAACTCAGTACCGAAACCAACCGAAGGAACAACACCCTGCCGGAAAAACACAGCAGCCACAAGGAACACAGCCGCAACTACAGCCAAAGCTGCAGCCATTACCAAAAAACGCCCGGACATTCACCTGAAAAAGAATCCGAAATATTTAAAGCTGCCGCAAAAAAGCAATGTGCTATCACGTTTTTACTTTACATAAGGTCACCCCGTTTGGGGTGACTATTTATGTATAAACTTACATTTGAAAAGAGAGCATGGATTGTTAAGCAATATTTAAAGG
>JACQST010000028.1 GCA_016211185.1 Candidatus Woesearchaeota archaeon
CAATTATATTATTCTATTTAATTATTCCTATCTGACAGTTCCGGACTCGGTGCCTGCAGATGCCTCAGTCTTTATCTCAGCTCTGTTATCAGAAATCTCAAGCCTCTTCTCCTCAACCTTTGCCAAGGTTTCATTCCTGCGCTCCTGAACCCGCTCTTTGGCCTGCTCCTTTCTGACCTCAACCTTTTCTCGAACAGCAGCCTTTCTTTCCTCAATCCTATCCTTTGCTTCCTCCCGCTTCTCCTGAACCTTCTCGCGGACATCTTCCCTCTGCTCCTTCTGCCGTTCCCTCAACTTTTCAACAGCCTTCTCTTTCTTCTCCATTATCTTCCCTGCAAGCTCCTTTCTCTTCTCCATGCTGCTTTCCCTAAGCTCAGCCTTTAGCCTACTCCTTATCAAAGGAGCCATAACTATCCTACGAGCCTCAAGGGCAAGAACTCTGGCTCTTGCATAATCATTCGACTGGAAAGCAGACCTCGCCTCAGATAACTTTGCTTCAGCCTCAGCAATTCTTTGCATGGCAACAGTGGCATTCTCAAGGCCAGAAACCCTTTCCTTTGCCTCAGAAATCTTATTTTCAGCAATCCTGATGAACTCCTCAGCAACCCTGCCCTGCCCTGTCACTCCCCTCTGCTCAGCTTCAGCCTCAACCTCCAACTCGTCCTCATCAACCTTCACTCCAGAAGCATTGGCAAGCTCCCTTGCCTTTTCCTTTCTCTCCTTGACCTTCAGCCTCAGCTTGGAGCCCTCCTGCTCAAAAGAGCCCAGCAATGCGTCCAGCTTCTGCCTCTGCTCAGCACTCAAGTTACCTGAAAGCCTCAGCTTAAGGTCAGAATCAACAGCCCTAACAGCAGCGATGTGCCTGCGAACCTTCAGCTCAAAGGCAACAGCTGCCTTCAGCTGCGAAGTACCATTGCCCGATGCAAGCCTGGCCAAAGCATCCTGAGCCTCAGAAAGCCTCCTTGCGTGCTCCTCCTTTACTTTTTCTGCAGCCTCAAGCTTGCCCTTCCTCGCCAAAGCACGGGCCTCAAGCAGTCTCTTCCTCGCAAGCTCCAGCCTAATCTCAGCCTTCCTTGCCTCACTTGCGAATGCAACCCTCATGTTCTCGCGGAACTTCTTTAAGCCATAGCCAAACTGGTCAGGAAGGGTTCCAACGTCTTCATCAAGGGCAGAGGACTCATGTTCCTCAAGCTCAGAGATTACCGTCTCCTCCTCAAGCTCGGCAATAGCCTCATCAGGAACAGACTCGACATCAACAGAGACATCAGCAGAAGCAGAACTCTCCAACATCGCAACAGCTTCAGCAGAAATTCCTTCTTCAGAAGGCAATGCAGGAATCGGCTCATCTGCAACCGCAGACAGCGAAAGAACAACCGCAATGAAAAAGACAAGCAAAACATTAGCGCGCATCAAACCACCTCATTATTGTTATGCGAAACTGGAAAAGCAGAGTTTATCAAGGTTTTGGTTTTTGGTTGTAAAATTGTATAAACTGTGCATCAACCCGGCTATATGGTATATGCGAAAAATTTAAATGAGGGTGTCTCTAGAGATTGTTTGCATCCTGTCCATTCGCACAAGCACATGACGTGCAGCATTAACAGACAGGCACATGAATACATCAAAGGGGGCGATTTGCTTGACTACAACACTTACAGACACAACCAGAACTGACTCTTTTCAGCCAGGAACATTAGAGCATCACATTCAGGAAGTTCTCAGTGGAAGAAGGCGTTTTGAAACTGCAGCCCAGGCAGTAACAAGGATGATTATTGGCACTCCGGGCTCTGTCGAAAAAGTAACCGTATGCGGGCAAACAACGTATGACTACAAACTTTTCAGACAAGGAAAAAAGCCTGTAGTAGGTATGTATCATGAAATAAACGACCTTGTCAACTTCGTGAAAGATGCGGCGCAAGGCGGCTCTTCAAGGGAAAGGGGATTCATATTTGTAGGAGAGCCAGGCAACGGTAAGACTTTCTTCATAGAAACCCTCTGCGCTCTCTACAGGGATTTCACATCGCTCGATGGAAACAGAAGGTTCACATTCAGGTTCACAGGACTGGACGAAGCTTTAGGATACCCGCAAAAACTCGCCAGAATAGAAAGCCAGACCTATGAGGACCCAATGGTGCTTGCAATGAACCTTCACGATTCAAGAAGCGCAAACATGGAGCTAATTGCAAGCCGCGGATTTACAGACACGCAAGTAGAAACAATCTTTGACAGTTACAGAGGGTTTGGAGCATGCACCGAATACATAATCGACCGCCTCAGAGAAAGATACGATGGCGATGTGTCGAAAGTAATGCAACATATCGTGGTGGTCACAGTTCAAATAAGCGACTCTTCAGGTGTCCTTACAGGGAAATATGCCCCGAAGGACAAGATAACAGCGACTGCAGCCGACCTTGTAGGAGCTGAAGAGACAATCCGGCTGCTCCTTGTTCCGGAGCCAGATAACCCCTATAAGCTTAACGTGAGAAAAGGCGCCCTTGCAAGAGTGGCCGGGGGAGGGGTTCACTTTGTCGATGAAATCCTCAAAAACAAGGTTGACCTGGTCAAAATCTACCTCGGCGTAACCCAAAACAGGGCCATTGAAATAGACGGCTACAAGTGGCCTTTGGACATACTTGTATTAGCCACTTCTAACAACGACGAATATGAAAGATTCAGAGCACAAAGAAGCGAAGCACCAATAACTGACAGGTTCAGCGTCTGCTTCGTTTCTCATAACACAGACTACCGCATGCAAGGACAACTGACAGCGTATGCAATAGGTGGAGAAGTAAAAACAACAGTCATGGGCCGCAGGCTGCACCAAGACCCCAACCTCAACTATGCAGCATCAGTTGCAGCAGTCCTGACAAGACTTCCCCACGACATCCCAATTGCAAAAGACAAAATGACCCCTGTCGAGATGCTGCAGCTTGCCGCAGGAGAGGTTGCTGGAGACAGAAACCTACAAACCCTCAGCGAGATAGTGGATGTATTAAGCAAAGAACCAGACCCTACCAAAAGGTTCGGCCAAAAAGGAATTGGCCAAAGAGGACTGGGCAAGGCCGTCCAGTATCTTATTGCAATGTCAAAGACAAACGAGGGTCACTGCATGTGGGCAGGAGATATTTTCAGAGCTTTGGAGCAAGTCGTAGTTGACACTGTAATTGAGGATGCTGACAGGGCAAAATACCTTGCAGACCTAAAGACTGCTGAAGAATTATACAAAGAAAAAGTCATGGCTGAGCTGTTCGTGGCATACATGGATGACCCTAACGCGATAAAAACGGATGTTATGAACTATGTCAACATGGTAGTTGGGATGAGCTCTGCAACAAAAGACAAGACATGGTCATACAAGGATCCGCAGACAGGAGAGCTCAAGGCAATAAAGATAGACACCACATACATAGATGCAGTCGAATCCCGACTCGGCTTATCAACAAAAGACCAAAAAGAATCATACAGAGGCACAATACGCAGGACACATGGACAAAAAGTAGTCACAGACCCCAATTACTTCTTCATGGACAACTTGGAGCTGGTAAAAGCCGTTACAGAAGTGACACTGCAGTCTGATGTGAATGGGGCTGGTTCCCTTATTGGCGCACTCGCAAACAGGACAAACGAGAGAAACAGACAGCTATTCAACCGCATGGCCACAGTTATGACTGAGCAACTTGGCTACTGTGAAACATGCGCGGAGGCAACAATGGAGTATTGCATTCCCAAAGAGAAACTCAACTGAGCTTGGCCTTACCAATCATGAATTACTCAACATTAGTTCCCCAAACACCCCATTCTTACTTTGCAGCCTCAACCCTTGACGAACTCCTCCAAAGGGACGCGCAACGAAAAAACGATGGGTTCTTTCCACGAATAAACGTTACCAAGGTGTTGGCGCCAGGAACAGGGTTTGATATAGTGCTCATACCAACAACAGTTGAAGAAAAGTTCTACCACGACACAAGACCACTACACCCAATGTCCGGACAGGAACAAACAGGTTCTGGCGAAGGAGAAGAAGGCGAAATGATAGGATACGAGCCTGCTGAAGGCGAAAGTGGCCAAGGTAGCGGAAAAAAGGAAGGCTCGCAAGCAGGAGCAGGCGAAGGGGAACATGGGCTGGGAAACGACCCATATGAGATTGGGAAAGTAATTACAAAAAAACTCAGGCTCCCAAACCTAAGGCATAAAGGGAAACAGTTCCTCGCAGACAGACAATTCGAACTAACTGATAGGAACAGGGGCTCAGGACAGCTTGTTGACCAAAGAAGAACCCTCGATAATTTAATAAGAACAAACATGCTTCTGGGAATAATACCTCCGGACACGACTGACTTCACTACGATACCCTTTGACAACTTGCTGGTAAGCCCCAATGATATAGAATACAGGATACTGTCAGTAGAGCCTACGTACGAGTCACGGGCACTCGTGTTTTTTGCAAGAGACTACTCTGCCAGCATGCAAGGCTTGCCTGCAGAGCAAGTAGTGAAGCAGCAGATATTGATATACTCGTGGCTCGTCTATCAATACCAAAGAAAGGTCGAAACCAGATTTTTCTTGCACTCCGAAGTGTCAAAAGAAGTACCTGACTTCCGCACATATTTCCGACTCTTAACAGAAGGAGGAACAAGGATAGAAAGCGTCTTCAGCCACATAAACGCTGTCGTGGAGGCAGAGAACCTTGCACGGGACTACAACATATACATCTTTTACGGAGGAGACGGCGATGATTTGGGAGAAGCATTCTCTAAAAGAGCGGTTGAGGAAATTGAGAAAGCTCTCTCATACGTCAACAGGCTCGGAATAACAATTGTAAACGATCAAGAGCGTTCTTTTTCAGCAGTACTCTCACAATCAGGAATCCTGGCCAAAAAGCCAAACCTCATAAGATACGACTTAATCTCGAAAGACGCTGACCAGGACAGGCTTATCAAAGGAATAAACAAACTTGTTTCCGAAATAGGTGTCAAAAAGTGAATATAATAGACCAGCACGCAAAGAAGCTAATGGAGAGATGCAAAGACAGGGCAAGAGAATCAGGGCTGAGATTCAGCGACGAAACCCTCGAAATAATACTTAAAAATGAGGAAATTGTAAGACTGGAGGCAAAAGGCTTCATTCCAACAATGTATGATTACTGGGTTGACGAAGTCCGAACGCTGCAGGGAATAGGGGCGTATGAAATATTCCCCAGAAGGACATATGGCATGTTCGAAATAGTTACAAACGCCAGGCCACCAATCTCATACTACAACGTAAATAACCCGGACTGGCTAAACGTCATGATATTCTACCATGTGCTTGCACACATAGACTTCTTCCAGAACAACGCCATGTTCAGGAACACATGGAGAGACGATTTTGCTGGGCAGGCACTGGCTGACAAGCGAACGATAGCAAAATTGCGAAGAGAACATGGAAGATGGCTGGAATACACGATAGAGTTCGCAAGGGCAATAGACAACCTTGTCGGGTTCCATGCAGAACTTGCCAAAAGCATGGACAGAACTCCAGAGCCACTTCCAAAAGCAGGGTTCTATTTTGACGTGTTCATACAAGGCAAAGACTTGCCGCAAAGCGAATTCTTTAGAGAAATGGAGCTTTACAACCGGTTCGTATCAGAAGATTCTGAGCAAGGCGAACAGAGATTCTTTGCTTTAAAACAGGCAAAATACCCTGAACTCGGTGCGCTATACGAAAGATACAGGAAAGAATGGAAGCAGTCGCCTTCAGATGCTATAGAATTCATAATGCAAAACTCACCATTCCTAAACAAAGCAGAAAATGAATGGATGAAACAGGTCATAGAGATTGTAAGAAGAACATCACTGTACTTCCAACCCCAGATAAAGACAAAGATAATGAACGAAGGATGGGCAAGCTACTGGCATGAGCAGCTGTTCATGCAGAACGAAAGGATAAGCGGCCACGAAGTACAGTTCGCAGTAAACAATGCCCAAATAACCGCGCTGAACCGATTAGGGCTGAACCCCTATGCAGTGGGACTCAGGCTGTTCCAATACATCGAGGAGCAGGCAGACCAGGGAAGGCTGTCACACGAGTTCAAAAGATTAAGGGACATAACAGCAAGGGATAAATATGACCAGAACACAGGCAATGGGAAACAGTCCGTATTCGATGTGCGGGAACAAATGGATGACTTCCTGTTCATACACTTGTTCCTTGACCAGGACTTCGTCGACAGGCACAAGCTATTTGTCTCGGAAAGGAGATTCAACCCCATAGCTAAGAGGTGGGAATACTATGTCAAGAGCAGAAAAGCTGAAGACTACAAGCGAATGGTTACAGCTACCCTGTACCATCCTCCGAGTGTCACTGCGGAAGATTCCAACGGAACGCTAAGCCTTCACCACCACTTTGAAGGACAAAGGCTCGTGCCTGAATACATACAAAGCACAATGGTGGGCATAGCGCACCTCTGGGGAGGAACAGTAACCTTAAGGACATACGAACCAACAGTGACCACACAGCCATCTGTGGAGATGGCTATTGTGGCTGGCGCTCCCCGCGTTGTTCGCGTTGAGAATCCACAGGCCACATGGCAGGCAGTCAGGTATACTGCAAACGACAAAAAAGTCACAAAAGAGGCCTTGACAGGCGAACGGGAACTTGCCGAAGTTGCGGCATGGTTTTCGGAGAAAAGGTAAATGGCAGCAAAACCTTTGCAGCAGCTGTATGCAGCCCTTGATGGGAAAAGCAGAAGAAGCCTCATCCCGTTTTCACAGACACTCGAAACCGCTGCACAAAACCCCGAGCCTTTCTTCAGGGATGTTTTCCAGCTGTTCTACGACATGGTCCACCACTATGTCCCTCAAGGAATAAACGAATACCCCGACGACCCTGAAAACGCAGGATACGTGAATTACGATTTCACCCGGCTGCTTGTTGAAGGCGCTGACACTCCCTTTTTTGCAGACAGGCTGTTTGCGAACAGATTCATGGCTTTTGTCGACTCCCTAAGCCATCAAAGGAAAAAAGTCCACTTGTGGGTAGGGCCTCCGGGAAGCGGAAAAAGCACCTTTCTTGATAACCTGCTCGCCAAATTTGAACACTACACGCGCACTCCTGAAGGAACAATGTATGAAACCGCATGGCGCATTGACCTGCAAAAACTCGGCCTTGAAGAGCTTGCTGCAGAATCCTGCGAAAAAAACGATCCTCGCGTTCCTAAACTAAAAGACTACCTTGTTGTACCCTGCCCAAACCACGACCACCCCATAGTCCATATACCGAAGCAGCACAGGGGGGAATTCCTGGAAGGGCTCCTTGAAGACAGCGACTTCAAAGCACAACTTTTCAGTAAACGTGAATACGAATGGGTGTTCAACTCAGTTGCCTGCACAATCTGCTCATCAGTGTACCAGGCCCTCATCGACAACGGAAAAATCGAAGGGCCTGAAGCGGTGTTAGATATGCTTTTCGCCAGAAGATACAACTTTAGCAGGGCATTGGGCGAGGGAATAAGCGTCTACAACCCGGGAGACAAAACAGACGAGGCGCCACAGGAAAACAAAGTCCTCCAGGCATACCTCAACGGCGTCTTCAGGGATGGAAGTGTCCTTTATCTTTTCTCGGAGCTGGCCCGCACAAACAACGGCATATTTGTAGTTGCAGACGTCAAAGGCAACAATGTGGACCGGCTTAAAAGCCTGCACGGAATAATAAGCGACGGGGTACACAGGGTAGCCCACATTGAAGAACGCACAAAATCAATCTTCCTCGCGCTCATAAACCCCTCAGACATGAACGGCGCACTTAACGACACCGCCCTCCGCGACAGGATAATACAAAGAAACGTTCCCTATGTACTTGACTACACTACAGAGATACAGATTTATGCCCACTTTTTTGGAGAAGGAATAAATGCATCATTCCTCCCCAGAGTGCTGGACAACTTTGCAAAAGTCGTGATATCATCCAGACTCAAATCAAGGTCCCCGAACCTTGCAGAATGGATAAAAAACCCTTCGCAATATGCCAAATACTGCGATGACATGCTCACGCTCCTAAAAATGGATGTATACTCAGGCCGCATCCCGACATGGCTGAGCGATGGCGACAGAAAAGCTTTTACAGCAGAAAGAAGGAGACAGGTTATAGGAGAAGCAGAGGATGAAGGTAGTTCAGGATTCTCTGGCAGAGAAGCAATCGCACTCTTTAACGATTTTTACACAAGGTTCTCACGAAAAGACAGGCTAATAACAATAGACCACATCGTGCAATTCTTCACCCAAAAAAACGGAAACCTCTCAGAAAGACTTCCTGCAAGATTCCTCGACGCACTTGTCCGCTCATACAATTATTCAATCCTAAAGGAAGTTGAATCCTCCTTGTATAACGACAACCCTGAGAAGATATCAAAAGACATCCTGAACTACATCTGGGCAACCAACCATTTGCCCGGAAGCAGGACAGTCTGCCCATTTACAAACGAAGCGATGGAGATTACAGAAGACTACTTCAAAACAATGTTTGTCAACATTCTGGGCTCAGAAGCTCCAAAAGATCAGGCAGGTCTAACCAAGAAAGCCCACGAACTAAAAGAAGAAACCCAGCAGCAATACCTGGTTGCGATGTCTCAAGAAGTAGACGGCCAGAGGCCATTGACACAGACAGAGATGTACAAGTCTCTTTATGAACAGTACGAGAGAAGCCTAAGGGCAAACGTTCTTAGCCCGTTTGTCAACAGCGAAAGCTTCAGAAGAGCAATAAAGGACTACGGGATGCCTGCATTTGTAGGCGTGGAACCGAGAACACAGCAGGATGTCAGATTCATGATGGGCAACCTGCAGTCGCGCTTTGGATACACAGAAAAAGGAGCGCGTGAAATCTGCCTATACGTGATAGAAAAGAATCTGGTTGAGGCATTCAAATAGGCGACTAATAGGCAAAAAACCTAAAGCAGATTCATAACCCCGCTTATGTGGTCTGCTACTTCGCTGCCGGACTTCGTTAAGGTAAGCAGCTTGAGCCTGCCCTGCTTCTCAAAGTTCACAAGCCCTGCCTTCTGCATCGCCTGAAGAATCTTCACAACATGGGAATAAGTGCAGTCAACGGTCTTTGCCAGGCTTGAGGCATAAACCTCGCCCTTTGCATTCTTGAGATTAATGAGCATCATAGCAGGCTTCTCTCGAAAAAAGACTCTGAAAATCTCCTTGTTCTGCACAAGACACCACCCCTTAACTCCAAGAATTGTTTTCTTGAAAATCTATATTAAGACGCATATTTAAATCTTTTGATGTGCTGAAGGCATCCACATCGAAAGAGCCTCCTCTTCTACGAAATGCAGCTCGCCAGGCACGACAAGGCAGTGCGGCTGCATGCCGAAGTCAACATCCAGAAGCTCCCTTGCTGCCCCTGCCCTTATAAAGGAATCAGGCCGCCCTATCCTTGCACAGCCCACACAGAGCGTTTCCCCGCTGAAAAGCCGCTCCTTCCGCTTATCCTCGATACCAAGAAGGACCCTCACAGCCTCGTTAACGGTCATAAGCCTGTTCTCCATGGGCTTCAAATCAAGTATAAGCAGTGTGTGAAGCCCCAGAATCCTGTTCTGCCTCAAAACCTCATAAGCTGTAACTGGCTGGAAGTTGGCTTCAGGAAACGGGACACTGGTTATCTTGCCAAACTTATAGACCTGAAGTCCGGTTATTCCTATAGACGTTATGATTGAGGCGTTGTTAATCACATAGAACGGGATATTTCTTTTGTAAGCCCTAAGCATTATATCTATATGAGTTGTTGCAGCCAAAGGGTCCCCGATAACCAAAAGAGCCACGTCACAGCCCTGCGCAAGGTCAACAATCTCATTACCCTGCTCAACCATCTCCCGGTCAGCGGCCACTACCTTCTTTCCATAAAACTTCTCAAGCTCCTCAACGCTGCAGGACAGCACGCTGCTGTAGCTCTCAATGAATACATGGCTGCACTTCCTCACAGCCTCAAGCCCCTTGACAGTTATGTCCTTCTCGTCGTTGAGGCCTATCCCTATCAGGTAAAGAGCCATCACGGATGGAGGAAACACGCGGTTTAAAAAGATTGTTCATTCTCGATAATCCATGCCGGCGCAGGCATAACTATTATCTTTCTGCCTTCTATCATAAGCTCATCAGTCTGTTCGAAAGTAAGTATTAAACCTCGGCTTAGCTTGAATGCACGCATCGCATCGATCAGTCCGCTTATTTCCCGTTCCCTGTTGGAATCATCAATCGAGTAACACACCTGAATCGCTCCTGTTACTTTAGTCCCGTCCTTCACTAAGAAATCACATTCGCTCCTGTCTGAGTAATAGTAGACCTCGTTCCCTCTTCTTTTCAGTTCTATAAAGACAGCGTTTTCCAAGTTTCTTCCAAGGTCAGGAGCGAATGTTAATCCGCATACCTGATGAAACGCTGAATCGACTAGGTATACCTTTCTTGGTGATGCAAGCTGTTTCTTTATTGAGGGGGAAATCTTAAGCAGTTCAAAAAAGAGGTAGGAATTTCCGAGGTAAGAGATGTATTCCTTTACAGTTATTGCGTTTGAGAGTCCCAGTGTCTTTTTCAAGGAGTTGTAGGTAAACTTTGAAGCGACACTTGTGGCAAGAATGTTGATGAGTTCTTTCATTGTCTTTTCTCGCTTTATCGAATATCTCGCAATTATGTCCCTGAAAAGTATGTTCTCAAACAGTGTCCTTGCATACTCCGTATCGTGGTTCTTGAGATACTCCGGCAACCCTCCAATCACAACGTATTCCCTGAAAAGCTTTAGCAGTTCAACTTTTTTCACGATTACGTACCACTCCTCTTTTTTTGCAGTTATGCCCCTGAATTTGAGAAATTCTGAAAATGAAAAGGGATATAACTCAAAAGCCTTGTATCTCCCGGTCAGCCTTGTCCCGAACTCTTTGCTTAGAAGAGATGCGTTTGATCCGGTTATTATGACCTTCTTACCTTCATCATGCAGCCTTCTCACAAAAGTCTCAAACTTGCCGATGTTCTGTATTTCATCAAAAAAGCAGGTTTTGTTAGTCCCGTATACTTCAACAAGCACTTCGTTGAGCAATTCGAAATCCTCAGCTTCGAAACCGAGCAGCCTCTCATCTTCGAAACTAATGTAACACCAGTCTGAAGTTTCCTGCATTATCTGCTTCAAAAGTGTTGATTTTCCACATCTTCTCATACCAGTGATTACTATTATTCTTTCATCCACCAGCCATTTGAGAACCTCACTGAGTATTTCTCTCTCAACACTGTCTTTTTTGATAACAAGCTCATTCTTCTGTTTTGTTACGATCTGCCTGAGAACTTCCTTAGCAATCATACTAATTGTTAGTTAGTATTATTATATAAATATTTGCATTTCTGATTAGTATTACGGCTTTTACACAGCTTTATGAATTTCTTGAAAGCCGCCCGATAAACATCCCATAATAGTAACTTAGCAGTGGTAAAAATAGAAAGGTTTATATATCTGCCTGCCCTGATACTGGTGGGGTGAAAGCATGATAGCCAAAAGCGTAAGGATGCTTGAAAGGATGCGGCACCAGACAGGGCTCTTCTCTGCCGCAGCCAAAGAAGTCAAGACCGGCTACAACAAGGCATGGATACGGGATAACGTCTACGCTGCCCTTGGGCTTGAGGCTGCAAGGAACAAGAAGGCAGTTGTGAAGACTTACAGGGCACTCCTTGACATATTCCTGAAGCACGAATACAAGATAGACTGGATGATAGCCCAGCCCCACCCAAAACACGCCTACAGATACATACACGCAAGATACGACCCCCTCACAATGGAGGAGATAAGCGAGGAATGGGGCAACAAGCAGAACGACGCAATAGGGGCAGCAATATTCAAGATAGGGGAGCTTGAGTCCAAGGGAATAAAGATAATAAGGAACCAGAATGATGAGAGGATACTCCAGAAACTCGTGCAATACCTTGAAGCCATAGAATACTGGCATGACGCGGATAACGGGATATGGGAGGAAAACGAAGAGATTCATGCATCATCAATAGGAGCGTGCGTGGCAGGCCTAAAGTCAATAAGCAGGATAGTAGATGTTGACCCTGAACTAATACGAAAAGGGACAGACGCACTTGACAAACTGCTCCCAAAAGAATCAGAGACAAAGGAAACAGACCTTGCACTGCTCTCACTGATATACCCTTACAGAACAGTCAGCGACAAGCAAAAAAAGACAATACTCAAGGCAGTTGAGGAACGCCTGGTAAGGGCACGCGGGGTAATAAGATATGAGAATGACCAATACTACAACAACGGCAGCGAAGCAGAATGGACTTTTGGGTTTCCGTGGCTCGCCATAATCTATAAAGAAATGGGAAGGCCTGACAAATACGCCTTTTACATGGACAAAGCCTATTGCGCAATGAACGAGAAAGGCGAGCTACCAGAGCTATACTACGCAGGCACTTCAGTGCACAACGAAAACACGCCCCTGGCATGGAGCCAGGCACTGCTGATAGCTGCACAGGTATAGGGTTAGAGTGCTGATATGCTGACAGGTGGACTTGTAGAAACATTTTTACTATTCTTGAGTTAAAGCAAATCTTTATAAATGCTGCTTTCATAGTGTTATCGGGGTGGTAAAATGAAGAACTTTAACAAGCCAGAGCTACTTATAGGCGTGAACGAGTTCAAGTGCTACTGCAAGAAGCGATACATGAAAGATGTTTTCAGCGCCTTGAGAGGGGATATGTAAGCCCTTCAAACTCTTCTTTTATTCACTTCTTCTTAAGCTCTTCAGCAAGCTCAATGTGCATGGCGCTGCTCCATGCCTGCGAAAGGCTGCCCTCAGCGCGCTGCTCCATTGCTGAGCTGAGTTCAGAGCAGGAGCCAAGAGCACCGCTCCACAACAAGTCCTTAGAGCTGGCATCGTAAACCGCTTTTATGTAGCTCCCGAATGCCTTCCTGTTGACGCGGGCCATGCATATTGCAGCAAGGTTGTTGATCCAGAACCATGAATCACCCCTGTGATAGCTGATAGGCGGCTCGCCCGAATGCTCAGCCTTGAACAAGGGATGCAGCTTGTCAATACTGGCAAAGCCCCCCCAGTCGAGCCACAGGCTGCCAATAAGGCTCCTGAAGCACACAGACCACTCCTCCTTCGAAAGCAAGCCTGGCCAGACATAGGCAGCTATGAATGCATTAGGCCTCGGAGTGAAATCATCAAGCCCGTCTGCCAGAACAGCCCCGTTCCAGAACCTTGATTTCACCTTCTCAGCCAGCCTGTCCCGAAGCTCTGCGTATTCCTGCTCCTTTGTCAGCCTCAGCAGCAAGTCATAAACCGAAACATGGAGCGCCTGAATCTCCACCCTGAAGCCTTCCCTCGCATCGTTTGCAACTGCAGTGTCCATCCATGTTTCAAGCGCAGAGTTGTGAATCAGGCCATCACGCTCATGGCTCCTTCTCACACCCTCAGCCACCTTCTTCATCTGTTCTGCAAGGAACTTCTTCTCGCTGGGAGCAAGCTTGTTCATCTGCACAAGCTCCTTCAGCCTGAGCGCAAGCCAGCCAACTCCATCAGCAGAGCCCAAAGGGACATTCCCTGTACTGCAGGAATACCTTGCGCCGAAAACATTAGGGATTCTTCCATCAGGGAGAACGCACTTCAGCCTGGATAACAGGTTTGCCTTGACGCCTTTAGCGCCAAGAAGCAGCAGAGCCCTGCTCGCAACAGCCTCATCCCTGCTCCAGTGCTGGAAAAACCAGGGTAATCCAGCAAACACGCCATCCTCAGAATAAAGGTCAGAAAGGGACTTCGAAGCGCAGCTATACGCTACATCCCTGCTTATGAACCTCCTTGAGTAAGCCTTCTCTTGCTCAAGAAGCTTTTGAGCCTGCCTGAAAACAAAGCCAGACTCATCAACAGCAGCCTGCCTGTCATCAGACACAGAAACAACCAGCCTCTTCGAAACAACCCGCATGCAGTCAAAAACATACCTCGTATACGGCATGCTGCTCCTCAACTTATCAGACTCATACTGCCTGTAGAGCCACTTCCTAACAGGAACAGCCTTTCCGTCATGCCTCACAGCGGCAAACAGCCGATACTCACCTGAGCCATGACTCATGTCCTCAAACAGATGACTTTTCTTTGCAAAGGAAACAACAGTCAAGCCATCCCCAAAACGGACATCATAATCCCTTCCCCACTGCCTGAAATCATAAGCCTCCCTCATATCAAAAGTAACCGAAGCCAGATAAGGCTCTGAAAGCTCATAAACCAGAGCGCTTGTGTTCCTCGGGAAGAAAAACCTCTCAACAAGCACACCCCTCTTCCGCTCAAAACAGAAAAGCCTGTTCACAAGCTCTGAAGCGCGGGGGCTGTTCACAAGCGATACGTCCTCAACAGTCCTGAAAGTCCTGCCGCCCTTATGCAGAAACAAACCGCTATACTTGCTGGCAGGGCTGCCACTGATATTGGCAAAGCTCCCCATGCCGTTTGAGAGCAGGAACCCGCATTTATCCGAAACGTTCCCTGAAACAGACTTCTCACCAACAAAATGCGTAGCCTTCACAAACCATCACCTTGCCCATTCCTGTAAAAAGCCGCGGCATCCTCCGGAAGCACAGAGTTGATTACGCAGCCAGTAGCAAACTCAAACCCTGCCCAGACAGAAAGCCTGGGCGTGACTTCAAAATGCATATGAAGGTCATCACTTCCTGAGTAATGAAGCACAAGGTTATAAGGAGCGCCTATTGACTTCAGCCTTCCCAGAACCTTCAGAAGAATATCTGCAAGGTCATCAAGCTCCTGCCCAGACAGAGTTGCCAAAGAGCGGGCATGCCTCTTTGGAAAAACCCATGCCTCATAATGAAACCGCGAGGCATAAGGAGCAAAGGAAACGAAAGAGCCATTCTCAAAGCACAACCTAACCCCTTTTTTCTCAACCTCAATTATCCTGCAGTAAGGACACGAGCCAAACCTGCGGCAGGCCATAACCTCCTCAGCGACTGCAGGAGGATAAACAGCCATGCCTATGAGCTGGCTGTGGGAATGCGCAAGCGAAGCACCAGCCTCCAAGCCATGGTTCTTGAACACTGCCACATACCTGATACCAGGGATGCCTGAAATCCCCCTTATCCTGTCAGCATACACCTTCAGCACATCAGCAACACCAGCCCTGCCAAAATCCCAAAGCTGCTCACTGTGATTCGGGGTTTCAGCAATTATCTCATGCCTTCCATAAGCATCAGCAAAAGTAAAAAAGGTGTTGTCAGTCCTGACATCAGGGCTCCCCTTCTCCTCAGCAGCTGGAAACTTGTTGAAGAACCACCGCACAGACCAGCCCTTGCCATTACGCGAGGGAAGCCTTCCAATCTCGTCAGGCGTCATTGACTCGTTCCCTGAGCAAAAAAAGCATACCTTTGCATCAGCGGAAGCACCTTTTTTGTATTCCCGAGGCCTTGAAGCCCTGCCTGCAGCACAAAAGACATACCTGTCGAGGATGTAGTCCTTCCTAAGCTCCATCAATGCTTCCCCCACTTCCTTAAAGCAGCCATCCTGTGAGCCTCAATATAAAACCTCACGAAGTTCTTCCAGTCAGCATGGCTCGCAATGTGCCGCGCCTCTATCTTGTTCCTAACCCTTTCCTCCTTGCTCATCTGGGAATAGTTGTACATAATCTCCGCAAGGTCATGGACAACGTCATCATCTGTCCTGCCAAGCCTCTTAATCACGAAAACACCCTGGCCCTTCCTCTTCCTTGACTCCTCGGAAATAAACCTTCCAAAGCCGGCAAGGTCTGTAGTGACAGAAGAGACGCCAAGCGCAGCAGCCTCGAGAGGAGTATAACCCCACGGCTCGTAAAAGCTCGGGAAAACACCCAGATGGGAACCCTCCATAGCCTCGTAATAATTAAGGTCGATCAGGTGGTCAGCGCCAGTGAGATAGATAGGATAAAAAACCACCTTAACACGGTCATCAGGGAGGTTATTCAGACCCAAGGCCCTGAACATGCTCAATATAGGGTCATTCTCAGACTCATAGATGTCGTGGGTGGAAAGGCTCGGCACACCCTTCTTGAAAAGCCTCATCACCTTGCTCTTCAGCTCAAGGACAAGGTCCTTTCCAAGAAGCTCCTCCTCATTCAGCTTCCTCTGCGAAATAGTCATGTAAAGCAGCTTCTCTCTAAAGTCAGGTATTGAGTCATCAACAGACTCCCTGATGTCCTCATAAAAGGTCTTGCTCTCCAGAAGGTCAGGCTTGATGCCCCTTATGTTGCCGGGAATCCAGAAGAACGCGACAACAGTCTTCGAAGCCTTTTGCTTCTTGAGTCTGTCATTAAGCCGCGCCAATGCCTTTATGAATATGTCAACTCCCTTGTCATGAAACTCATACCTTCCACTGAGGAAATAAATCAGCGTCTCGTCAAGGTTAAAGTTGTAGTACGGGAAAAAGTAATATGTGATGAACTCCTTTATCCTGAGCTTGAAGTGCCTGTGCTTGATTGAGGCCTCCTCAATAGTAGGGAACTTGTCCATGTTAAGGCCGTTAGGGAGAATGATTTCCGGCTTCCTGCCAAGAAGGCTTTCAGCCTCCATCCCAGTTATCTCGCTGACAGTGCTGAACACATCAGCGCTTTGGGCAGAACTCCACTCGACCTGATGCTTGGAATGAACCCTGAACCTGTAGGCCTCCTCCTGCGGGTTAACCTTCCCAAGCATGTTGTAAAGGTCGATGTCCTTCGAAGCCATAGTCCTGCCAAGAACTGTCGCGTGAGTGGTGAATATAGTGGCGACATCACAGCCCCTGCCCTTAAGATAAAGCAGGCCTGCTCCTGAAAGCCACTCATGGAACTGCGCTATGACCTTTGTCTTCTTGGAAACCTCCTCAATAAGATGCCCTGCAGAAGAGGCCCACACAACCGGCTCGTCAAAATCAAAGTACTCTGTGCCAAGAGAATCAATCTTGTAGGAGTTCCAAAGCTCTGTCTTGATTTCGTTTGTCCTTGTGGTGAATCCAGTAAAGTCGATAAGTATAGCGTCAGGCTCGCCCTCAACCAGCCAAGTCCCATAATGGCACAGGATGCCCTGGCCAGCCAGCGCCTCAAAAACCTCCTTAAGAAAAGCAGGGACCAGCTTCTCCTGGAACTCGCCGAGGGCCTTCTTCGCAAAATAAGGCCCAACAACAAAATACCTGCCCTTATACTTCTCAACCATCTGGGCAGCCTTGGAACGGACAACGGTATAAATCCCGCCAACCTTGTTACAGACCTCCCAAGAAACCTCGAACAAAAATTCCGAAGAGTCCATCGCTCACATATCCCCGACATCACTTTATAAACTTTTTATACTACTTTTAAGTGCGCATCTTTTACTTAGTCAGGCTTTGAACAAGCATGGCATTTGCCAAAAAAAGACGACAAAAGCAAATATTTAAATAGTGTTACAGTGGTGGGATTGAATGACTTGTGAAAAGGAAAAACGGGGTGTCTGTTTTTGTACGCGAGCAACATCAAGCATAGAAGAACATTCAAGGGCATAAGGCTCGCCATTGCATCCTTTCACGAAGAGAAAAAGAAAAAAAAGACCATAAACATTGCAAAATACCTTTTTCTTGAGGCCTGCTAATGAAAGTACTCATGTTCGGCTGGGAATTCCCCCCGCAAAGCACAGGAGGTCTCGGAACAGCCTGCTACGGACTCACAAAAGCGCTCAGCCATCTTGGCGTAAGCATAACACTTGTCCTCCCAACAGCGGAAAACATAAACGCAGACTTCCTAAAGGTAGTAGGAGCAAACGTGAGGGTGAAGGCAATAAAGTCCTCATTAAGGCCATACGTGAGTGCACAGCACTACTCAAAAAGCTACAGGAAAAGCACGCTTTACGGCAGAAGCCTATTCGAAGAGGTCAAGAGGTATGCAGAGGCAGCAGGGGAGATAGCTGCAGAAGAGGACTTTGACATAATACACTGCCATGACTGGCTCACATTCGAAGCAGGCCTTGCGGCAAAAAAGGTGTCTGGAAAGCCACTCATAGTGCACGTGCACGCAACAGAATTCGACAGGACAGGGGGCTTAGGGGTAAACCAGCACGTATACGACTCAGAGAGGAAAGGCATGGAGAAGGCAGACTACGTCATATCAGTAAGCAGATACACAAAAAACAAGATAGTGAGCCACTACGGAATAAGCCCGGACAAGGTGCACGTTGTCCACAACGCAGTTGAAAAAACACCCATGAGGCAGCTTGAGGAATTCGCGCTCAAGAAGCACAACAAGATAGTCCTGTTCCTGGGAAGAATCACGCTCCAGAAAGGGCCGGACTACTTCCTTTATGCGGCAAGAAAGGTGCTTGATGTCGAGCCGTCAGCCAAATTCGTGATATCAGGCTCAGGAGACATGGAGGAATTCATAATACACAAGGCAGCTGAGATGGGCATGTCCCAAAGCGTGCTTTTCACAGGCTTCCTCACAGGAAAAGACGTTGAGAGGGCATACCAGCTTGCAGACGTCTACGTCATGCCTTCAGTAAGCGAGCCATTCGGAATAACCGCACTGGAGGCAATGCACAGCAAAACACCCGTAATAGTCTCAAAGAACTCAGGCGTCTCAGAAGTGGCAACACACTGCCTGAAAGTGGACTTCTGGGACACAGACCAGCTTGCCAACAAGATAATAGGCGTGCTGAGATATAACCCGCTCAGGCAAACAATGACAGAAAACGCAGAGACAGAGCTATTAAGGATAAGCTGGATAAACTCTGCCAAGAAATGCGTTGAGCTATACAACAAGGCGACCTCAACAGCATAAAAGGGGGGGACAATGGTAAGCATATGCCTATACTTCCAGGTACACCAGCCATTCAGGGTTAGAAACTACACGGTATTCGAAATAGGAAAGAACAGCCACTACTTTGACGAGCACAAAAACAGCTCAGTCCTCAGAAGGGTTGCAGACAAGTGCTACCTGCCTGCAAACGCAATACTCATGGAGCTGCTTGACAAGCACCCTGAATTCAGGGCAAGCTTCTCAATGTCAGGCACAGCGCTTGAGCAGTTCGAAAGATATGCGCCAGAGGTCCTTGAGAGCTTCAAGGCACTTGTGGACACAGGCAGAGTAGAAGTACTTGACGAAACATACCACCACTCACTTGCATACATATACTCAAAAGAAGAGTTCAAGGAGCAGGTAAGGATGCACATGGAAAAGGTCAGGAAGCTGTTCAGGGCAGACCCCAGGATATTCAGGAACACAGAGCTAATCTACAACAACGAGATGGCACACTACATCGAGAAGATGGGCTACAAAGGAGTGCTGGCAGAAGGCGCAGACCACATACTTGGCTGGAGAAGCCCCAACTTCCTATACAGGCCCAAGACAACCACACAGCTAAAGCTCCTCCTAAAGAACTACAGGCTGTCTGACGACATAGCCTTCAGGTTCTCGGAAAAAAGCTGGTCAGAATACCCACTCACAGCAGACAAGTTCGGCTCATGGGTCAGCGCGCTGAACGGCAACGGAGCATGCGTAAACCTCTTCATGGACTACGAGACCTTTGGCGAACACCAATGGAGGGAAACAGGGATATTTGATTTCCTCAGGCACATGCCCTCATTCCTGCTCCAGCACCCTGACAACAGCTTCAAGACCCCTTCAGAGCTGGTAAGCGAGCACGAGCCAGTTGCAGAGCTCGACATACACACCCTAATCTCATGGGCAGACCTCGAAAGGGACCTCAGCGCCTGGCTCGGGAACAACATGCAGCAGGCAGCGATAAAGACAGTCTACGACATGGAGAACGAAGTAAAGGAAACACAGGACCCCGAACTCATAGAGGACTGGAGAAGGCTACAGACAAGCGACCACTACTACTACATGTGCACAAAGTGGTTTGCAGACGGAGACGTGCACAAATACTTCAACCCTTACGACAGCCCATACGACGCATTCATATCGTTCATGAACATACTGAACGACCTGAAGATAAGAATCAAGGAAAAAGCATAATGCAAGAGGTGGTTAAGAATGACAAGACTAACAACTGAACAGGCAAAAAAGATGCTTTCGGACTGCAGCCCAGACAAAAGCTTCTGGGTAAACAACGGCCCGGTGATGCGAAACCTAAACGAGCTCTCAAACGTCTTGAAAGGGCTCAACGAAGACCAGTTCTGCCACCACGTCAACAAGGAGAAAAGCGACTTCTCCAAATGGGTCGGCGAAGTAATAGGGGATGAAACGCTGGCAAAGACACTGCAAAAGGCAAAAACGAAGAGCGCAGCAATAACAAAAATCAACCAAAGGCTCGAAACACTAAGGAAAGCAGCAGCAAAATAAAAAAAAGAGAAAAAGAAACAAAAGAATCAGAAGCTGAAACTAAAAAACTAATAGTTTGACTTCTTCTTCTGGTAGCAGTCCCTGCAATAGACAGGCCTGCCCTCTACCGGCTTAAAAGGCACTTGGGTGTCAGTACCACAGTCAGAGCACTTTGCTGGGTGCATCTCCCTTTGCTGAAAGCCTCCACCACCATTGCCTCGGTTACCAAATCTCATTCTACTTTCCTCCAAAAAAACTTTTTCGCCCAAGCACTCAAATGCAAGAGCCATTTGCTTCATAAGAAAAAGCAAACCTCTTCTTACAAAACAAACAAAAGCAGAATAAGCCAGCACTATATAAACTTTGCTATACAAAGTTTTATATGCGATACCCAAGCAAAGACTTTCATGCTGATAACACCAGGGTATGAAGCTGAAAGGGGCAGGATATGGCTGTGCCAAGGCACAGTACGATATAGGAGCGGGCTTAGCATACCTAACAGCCCCTTCATGATACAGCGCTTCAAGCCATACTCTGCAAGCGAATTCATGTTTGCGGCAAGCCACTCGCCAGAACTCAGGGAATACACAATAGAACAGATGCAACTGGAACTTAGAGCTCAAGGAGAGCGGGAAGTGGGCTATTGTGCTGTCCAGCCTGACAGAAACATGAGGAAACAAATACGCTTCTACACGCCGTTCCAAGCACCTGACGAAATAACAGACCTTTTTGCCGAGGCGCGACGAATAATCCGACATCATACAGGACTTATCAGGGAAGGAAAAAAGTACGAAAGCTCTGAAATCAAGGCGCTGGAGGCAAGAAAACTTGCGTTCTCAAGGTTATGTGAGCAGACACTTGAAGGCATAGTCCGCCAAAACTTGCCTGCGGAGATGACAGGTCATACATCAGCTACCGATATAGTTATCGCATACATGCCTAACACACAACAATTAGCGCGGGCACTAAACTAGCATTCTGAACGAAACATTTATACCTTTAGGGCCAAAAACAAGCCAAATGGCAACCAAGGAAGAAGTAATATCTGCGCTGAAAACCTGCTACGACCCTGAGCTGCAGATAGATGTATGGACGCTTGGGCTAATATACGAGATAAACCTGCCTTCTGATGACAAGGCAGAGATAAAGATGACGCTCACAACCCCGTTCTGCCCATACGGGCCGGCACTGCTTGAAGACATCGAGAACGCAGTAAAGAACGCCTGTGATGTAGATGTTGATATCGAGCTCGTCTTTGACCCGCCATGGCAGCCATCAGAAGAGCTGAGGGCAATGCTTGGGCTTTGACAGCTTGCCGGAAAAGTTTATTCTTACAAATATATTCTGCACATTAGAAAAGCTTAAATATTTGTTACATGCTTATTAATGGCAAATTTTAAAAAAACAGAAATCGTTGGCTTGGCTAGTTGAACAAAAAGCTTGATTAAAACCGTTTTTGTTGGCGCTTAAACGGTTTTAAACATCGTTTGGCTTTAAATCGTTGTTAATCGTTGTTTGTTGGCTTAATTTAATTGGCTTTACTTAATTGGCTTTTTCTGAGCAGGAATAAGAGTAAACTCCTATTTAAACATTTGTGTGTTTAAAAGGATGTTTGCCAGAATATACTTTCAAAAAAGGGGAGACTGAACCGGGGGTCGTGAAAAATGGATTTTATTGTGGAAGATGCATTAAAGGCTGCTGAAGAGCAAAAATACGGTGGGCTCATAGGCCAGGCAAACATAAAGGTAATAGGCGTAGGAGGCGGAGGAAACAACATGGTTTCCTGGCTCCACAGGAAGGGCATAAAAGGGGCTGAAATCATAGCCTGCAACACAGACAAGCAGCACATCGACATATCTTCTGCTGACAAAAAATTCCTGATAGGAAAAGAACTGACAAGAGGCCTTGGCTGCGGCGGATTCCCTGAAAGAGGAGCTGAAGCAGCAAAGGAAACAATGCAGGAGATAAAAGACTCCCTAAAAGGTTCAGACATGGTCTTCGTATGCGCAGGCCTCGGAGGAGGAACAGGAACAGGAGCAGCACCTGTAGTAGCAAAGGTCGCGAAAGAATCTGGAGGAATAGTCATAGGAACAGTAACGATGCCCTTCAAGATAGAGAGGGCAAGGATAGACAAGGCAGAGTTCGGCCTAAGCCAGCTCAGGCAGGTATCAGACACAGTAATAGTAATAGACAACAACCGCCTGGTCCAGATAGCTGGAAACCTGCCAATAGAACAGGCATTCGCAGTTGCAAACGAGCTCGTTGCAACAATGATAAAAGGCATAGTTGAGACAATAGCAGTCCCATCCCTGGTAAACCTTGACTACGCTGACGTGAAGGCAATCATGACGAATGGAGGCGTTGCAGCCATAGGAGTCGGAAGCTCAGACACCAACAACAGGGTAGAGGAGGCAGTTCAGGGAGCGCTAAGCAACCCATTGCTCGACATAAACTACAAAGGCGCAACAGGAGCACTCATACACGTATCAGGCGGCCCTGACATGACACTGGATGAAATCAACAGGATAGGCGAGCTCGTGACAGAAAGCCTTGATGACGACGCAAACGTAATCTGGGGAGCCAGAGTGAGCGAGAATATGAAGGGCAAAGTAACAGTGATGACCATAATCACCGGAGTCAAGAGCCCATGGATACTGGGCAAGCTCGACAAAAAACAGCAGACAGCAAGAAGAACAGAGGTCGAGGACGAACTTGGCATAGAGGTGATAAACTAAATCCCAATCACCTTAGGGTGTGTTGAATTCTTGCCTTCATTTTACCACCCCCAACAAAATAATGAAGGCAAAAAGTCAACTGGTCTCCAATGCATCCTTCAAACGGATGCATTTGGAGATTCTTTTTTTTACCTACTGCCTGTTCTGACGCCCCTTTTCCCTTTAGTAATCTGGCCAAAAACCCTCTCAACAGAGGCATCAACACCCAGCTTCCTGAAGAAATCAACAACGTTCACAACATCACGCTTAAGCAGTTCACCAGAAGAAGCAGCCTTTACAGGCATTGCCTGCGAAAAATCAATAAGGACCGGAGACCCGTTATGGTTAAGGATATTGAACTTTGACAGGTCCCCATGCACAAACCCTGCCCTGTAATACCTGCGCATATGCTCAGTGACCTTTATGAAGAACTCCTCAGGGTCATTGGGAAAGGCATCCTTCACCTTGGGAGCTACATCATTGTTGCCTATGAACTCCATCACAAGTATATTCTTCAGGAAAGCAACAGGCAGAGGAGCCCTCACACCTGCCTCACGGGCAACCATAAGATTCCTGAACTCCCGCTGAACCCACGCAAAGATAATCTCCCTGCGCCTCTTCTTGAGGCCGGAAAACCTCGGGTCCCCGCTGATATAGGAATACATCCTGTTAAAGTCGCTTGTCTCCAGCCTGTGAATCTTAACGATAAGCTTCTGCTTGTCACTCACCCTGGACTCAACAGAAAAAACATTGCTCTCCTTCCCGATGCTGACAGGGCTCAAGGACTCAGGGTCAAAATACTTCCCCAGCTTGAAGATGTTCTGCAGCGTAAAGCGGTCAAACACAGCCTCATAAGTCTTGAATTTCTCAGGAACAGCCTTCCGCGCCATCGAGCAAAGCAACCAAGGGCACTATATTAAGGTATTGAGGGTTAAGGTATTGAGGGCTTTCCCTCTGTCTCAGCAAGCCATTTAAGAAACGCTCTATGATGATCCTCGCGGACCTGGGAAAAGCCCAAAGGACTCGGGTCGCCAAGCGAAAGCAGCTTTGCTGAAACGTAAACGCTTTCATCAAGACCTGACATCTTGTACGCAGACACGGCAAAAGCCTCTGCACGCTCCCTGTCTTTTTCATCAAGGACAGCGCTCCTCTCAACTATAACATCCAAGCCATGGGCAATACCAAGAAGGCACATGGCATAATCAGGAGCTATATGCCAAAACTTCTTCAACTTAACTGACTCGCCATCTACTTCAGCAACATCATTCATAATCGAGGACTCAACAGCAGCCAAATAGTTCTCAATGCCGCTTAGACTGTCATAATCCACACTTCGCCTTCCATCAACAAATACAGGAACACGCCTTGTGGCACGTATCATTTCCTTGGAAACCTCAGTGTTAAGGCCGTTACCAAGATAAAGAATTTCAGGTCTCGGGCCGGACTGGTATTCGGTTCTGCCAGGATTGACAAACAAAAGCACAGCACTTATTAAACCGGAATGAAAAGGCTTGAGCATACGTGTTTTTTCAAGAGTGCCTGTTTCGAACTTGGCTAAAAAATCATTATAGCTTGCCCGCGCAACATTCCGAAGTTCCAAGCCCTCAAGTGAAGCAGCAGTTGCAGAAGAGAGGTTATACTCATCCTTAGGCAGCATACCTGCCAGACCCAAAACGTCATCACGCGAGCCAGTGTACGATGACAGGTTTCTCTCAATGCTGAGAGCGTTGTGCTCCCTGGAAACATCGCCAGCCAACAAATTGCGGATTATCTCGTCCCTACCCAGCCTGAAAACCATCCTCAATGCAGACTCAACCATGACAATCACTCCTTCCCGGTAACCTTTCAGCCAAAGTGCCTGCCACGGTTCTTCTGACATCAATCAGGCTAGTTACATAAGGCGCACTTGAAAACCCTGAGGCCTCATATGCCTGCACAGCCAATGAGTTGAAGCCCAAAGCAGACTTGGTTAGTTGGTTTTTCAAAGCATCCGGCTCTTCTGAAGTAGCATACACTGCTGCCCGCCCAATTATTATATCAGCGATATTCACTCTACCATAATCTAACCTCCTGTTTGGAAGGTCGGATTCAGCAACCCTTTGGTGAACGTCAGCAATACTTCCCGCAGCAATCGCATATCCCACCAGATTAAGAGCAAGGGATTCAGCAATCCTTCTATTCCACATATCTGCTTCATCCTCACTCATATCATCTGGCTTGTCATTAAACAAGTATCGCCCACCTTGCAATTCTGCCTGTATGCTGGTAAATACATCCCTGACGAGTTTTGTTGACACGTCATACGGGTTTCTTTGTATATCTCGCAGGTTCCTATCCTTAACTTCTTTAGTGACGTGGCTCCCTCCATACAAGACAGGAACAAATCTAGGCCTCCAACTTACAGGTATTGCATTTGGGTCTTGAATTATGAATAAAGCAACTATAGATAAGGCGCCGTGGTTAAAAGGCCGTAGAGGCTCTCGCTCGAAGCCGTAACCTTCCCTGCGGATTTCCCCTTCCTGCGCATCAGCCAAGTTCGTCATCGAAAGGTGTTCTAGATATCTTTTAACTTCAGTTACAGTTCGCTTATCCATCAAGTCGCTGAAATGAGGTTGCAACTGAGCTACTACTTTCCCCAACACTCTTTCCTCGTGTAATGAATCCATGAATAGCAAGATAAGCAGCCGCTTTATAAATCTTTCTATTTTTACCACTTAACAGTAAATAACGTTTAGGGTTATACAAAGCTTTTTATATCTCCTATTGTTACTCTGGCTTATCGCGTCAATAGCCAAATGGGTCCTTCCAGAGCAGACCTCAAAGGCCGGCCATGAAGGCAAGACACTCTTGGCTATAACAGCCCGTCACGAGAGAACCCTAAAGAGCTAATGACAAAAGTCAAGCTATGATCCGGGGAGTTAGTGTCACGGGCAACATCCAAATCATCATTATCAATCAAGCAAAAGGACAAGTAAAGTGCTTTTCACTTTAACATCATTGAAGGAAAAGAGTATTAAGCGTAATGAAGGCAGCCTGGATTAATCATCCGGCTTCAACTTAATACAGCGCTTGTTCTAATGCTATTGGAAAAACACAGCAACAAGGTGATACAAAATGGGAAAGATAAGTCCTGTATCGGCAAAATACATCATACACTCTACAATAACAATAGAGGGCGTAGTCGACAGGCCAGATGTCATAGGTGCAATATTCGGCCAGACAGAAGGCCTGCTTGGAGCTGACCTCGAACTAAGGGAACTCCAAAGGTCAGGAAGGATAGGCAGGATAGAGGTAAACACCGAAACGAGAAACGGCAAGACTGCAGGGACAATAATAATACCGTCCTCACTTGACAAGGCAGAAACCTCCATAATAGGAGCAGCCCTTGAAATAATACAGAGGATAGGGCCATGCAACGCAAAGATAAAGGTAGACAGCATAGAAGACGTAAGAGTAACCAAGAGGGCATTCATACTGGAAAGGGCAAAAGAGCTCCTGAAACAGCTCATGGATGACGTCATGCCTGACTCCCAGGAAATAGCCGAAGAAGTAATAAACTCTGTCAGGGCGTCAGAAATAAGGGAATACGGCAAGGACAAGCTGCCGGCAGGCCCCATGATAGATGAATCAGAGGAAGTGGTCATAGTTGAGGGAAGGGCAGATGTCCTCAACTTGCTGAAGCAAGGCATAAAGAACGGGGTGGCAATGAACGGCACATCAGTCCCCCAAACCATAATAGAGCTGTCAAGAAAAAAAGTGGTCACGGCATTTGTTGACGGCGACAGAGGAGGAGACCTGATAATAAAGGAGCTCCTCGAAGTGGCAGACATAGACTACGTCACAAAAGCCCCTGACGGGAAGGAAGTCGAGGAAATAACCAAGAAGGAGATACACAAGGCCCTAAGAAGCAGGATATCCGCAGAGCAGGCAAAGTTCGAAATATCACCAAGAGGCGAGTCCCGCGAACAAAGGGAAACAAGGGAACAAAGGGCAAGGGAACAAAGGGAACAGCGCCCTGAAAGATACTTTGAAAAAGACAGCACCCCGCCAATGCCGCAAAGGCGACCTGCTCCACAACCCCCAATCCCGCTGCCTCAGGCAAGGAAAGACCAGAACCCTTCAATATCGCAAAACGAGAGAAGGACATTCAGGGAGATGTCAGAAGACCTCATAGGCACCAGAGGGGCATACATACTTGACGAGACGCTGAACATACTTGGAAAAGTCCCCATAACAGAACTGCAGGGAACCATAAAGGAGCTCAACTCAGCCTATGCAATAGTGTTTGACGGCTCAATAGACAGGGAACTGGTAAAGGCAGCAGAGACCGCAAACGTCAAATACCTCGTGGCAATGGACGCAAAACAGAAACCAGACACAAGGATAAACCTGCTCACTATAAACGAGCTCTAAAACCAACCAAGGGTCCCAACCAACAACCAAGAAAACTTTAAATAAGCTCGAGAAGAAATAAGGCCATGCAAAGGAGCCTCAGAGCAGTCTCGCACATAGACTGGGTAATGAGCCTCGGCATATTCATGATGTTCCTCGCATGGTTCTTCATATTCATAAAGCCGCTGGCAACTCCGTCCACAAACATGGAACCCATACTGAGAGTTGCTTCAGAAAAAATCACTGCAAACACCACATGGGCAGTCGAAACAATCCCCCTAATCATATTCTCGAATATAACAGGCACTGAAGAGCCACTGATAGTTGACTTCCCATTCGCATGGAACCAGACAAACTTCGCATTCTCGGACAACACCAGCTTCCTGCTTGACGAAGGAAAAATACTATTCATGGCAAACATCACGCCCAGAAAAACGCTAATACTTGTACACACAGACCAAAACTACACGCACACACCTCCATACAACTCAGACCTCACAGCCACAAGCGACGCAGCCACAGTGAGGGACATGAGAGCCGAGTTCAAGGGCGGCATGATAAAAACGCTGACATACAGGGAGCGCTACCTGATGCAGGTCTTCAACATAACAATCAACACCCTGCAGGTCGAGGGCCAGAACACATCGGAATCCATAAACCCTCTCGCTGCAAAATACAAGATGCAAAGCACCCTGATAAACCATACATCCTACGTGTTCCCGGCCAAAACAAGGATATACAACCTGATACGGCTTAACAACCCCCTCACAACACCACAGAACTTCTCCCTCCGCACCACAATCTCTAACGTCACAGACTACTACTCAGTTCAGGCAAGCGGCGCAATAGACTACAACGGCACATGCACAGACATAATGACAAACTACATCGACCTGCACGACAGCCTCGCAGGAATATCATTCATCTTCAAGGACAGGCAAAACATAAGCCTGTGCGCAACAAACTCAACACTCAGGATGTCAGCATACTTCACTCTCACAAACGACACATCCTACGAGATAATGCTTCATGAAGGAGACTACAACGCAACCACGCCTTACATAAGCCCCTATTCTGAAACCTTCGGCGCAACAGAGCTCCAGCAAGGCGTCTCGTACAAGCTGCTCGCAGAGCTGAACAGGACAAACTACACAGACCTGAAAGCAGCCTGGAAATACCCGGCATCCAGGGAACTGGCATTCACAATACTAAATGAGACAGGAGGAGAGATTTACTCATACCAGCCAGTGAACCCAACTGAAACACAGAACATATTCGCAAAGGAAACAGACACCACAGCAATAGACCAGTACGGCAAACGGAAAAAAGTAACGATAAGGGTAAGAGCATGGTAAAGGGGAAAAAGGCATTCCTGAGAACCCTCGAGGCAGCAATAGCCATCATAGTAGCACTCACAATAATACTTGCATTCATCCCGCAGTTCAATACAGCCAGAGAACGCATCAGGAGCCAAAACGCCCTCGAGCCCCTTACAAAGGACGAGCAATTCAGAACCTGCGTGCTCACGGAAAACATCACATGCATCAACACAACCCTCTCCACACCCCTCCAAAACTTCCACTACACAATAAACATCTCAAAAAACCCCCACACAGAAATAAGCGGCCTGCCCACAAAACAAATCCTCTCGGAATCAGCCTACATAGCAGGAAACACAACAACATACTCCCCACGGATAATAAGAATATTCTACTGGGCAAGGAACTAAAACAAGAAAACCACAATAATCTTTAAATAAAACAACGCAACAAAGACACCCCATGAAGATAACAATAGACACAGAAAAAGACAGCAAAGAAGAGATACAAGCAGCAATACAGCTGCTCAGAAAAACAATAGGGGACGAACTGCAAAGAGAGGAACCCAGGCATGAACCTCTCAGGACACCTGAAACAAGCTCAGCAGAGGAACTAATTAAAAAGATAACCTCAGGCAAGCTTGCCAGAAGCCCGCCCTCTGGTGAAGAAATAAAGGGAGTCCCGAAGTCAATAAGGGAAGCCTACGACCTTTCCGAAAAGTTCGATACTTATTGAAAGGAAATGAAAAATTACGAGTTTCTTGAGCACACAGCAGACGCAAAGTTCAGGGCATATGGCAAAAGCATCGAAGAAGCATTCGCGAACGCAGCCACAGCAATGACCAGCATAATGTTCGAAACAGACACAATAAAGCAGAAAACAAACAAGGCAATACAGGCAACAGGCACAGACCTCAAATCACTTCTTGTAAACTT
Organism: Candidatus Woesearchaeota archaeon; assembly: GCA_016211185.1. GTDB lineage: Archaea > Nanobdellota > Nanobdellia > Woesearchaeales > UBA10216 > JACQST01. The sequence goes on from JACQST010000028.1 coordinate 29,643, forward strand.
CCTAAGCGAAATCGTATACCTGCTTGACGCGGAAAGATTCATACCCTCAAGGGTAACCAGCCTGACTATAAACAAGTCATCAGAAGGATACACACTTGCCGCAATAGCAAAAGGGGACTTCTACTCAGACGAATACGAACACATAGGAGATGTGAAAGCAGTGACATACGCAGAAATGGAGATAAAGGAAGAAACAAATGGAAAATGCTACGTCCAAGTTGTCGTGGACATATGACCATACGGCACAACTTTTTTATATCCCTCCAAAACCAGTGGCAGAATGGAAATAAGAAAAATATCCGAGCACGAATGGGAGCTTCCAAAAACAGCAGGAATGCACGTCCCCGCGAGGATATTCGCGACAGAAAAGCTAATAGAAAAGATAAAGCAGGACAGAACACTGCAGCAGGCAGCAAACGTCGCACACCTCAAAGGAATACAGAAATACTCATACGTGATGCCAGACGCGCATGAAGGCTACGGCTTCCCAATAGGAGGCGTCGCGGCATTTGACATCGAAGAAGGAATAATAAGCCCTGGAGGAATAGGCTACGACGTGAATTGCATCACAGGCGATTCTGAAATTCTCAGCCCGCTCGGGCATCACAGAAAAATAAGGGAGTTCCATCACCTTTTCAGCGAGAACATTGGAAGAAACACCAGCCTCTTACTGCTACAACAAGGCCCGACTGTGTCCTCATTGGAAGGCACCGAGATAAAGGAAAAGGAAGCACAATTCTTCATAGAGAAGCCAGACCCTCAGGAAATCTTTGAGATAACAACAGAACTCGGGTTCAGGCTAAAAGCCACTGGCGACCATCCTTTCCTGACAGACTCAGGCATGCAACCACTCACAGATTTAAAGAAAGGCTCAACGGTTGCAATACACCCCTTTTCAGGCATTCCTTTCGAAGAACCAGACGCCACAACAATCGTTGACGCGAGCTCAGTGCCAGGCGCTGTCAGAAACGAGCTGGAGAAAAGAGGCCTGCTGCCACTGAAGCAGAACTCAAAAGCCACGCCGTACCTCGCAAAGATTCTCGGATACATCACCGGAGACGGACTGGTATACTTCACCAGAAACAAAGGCCATGTACACGCGTACGGCTCCAAAGAAGACCTCGAGACAATGTCTGACGACATAAAAAAAATAGGCTACTCAGCAAGGATATACGCCAGAACAAGAAGCCACAAAATAACTTCACAGTATGGAACAAGGGAATTTTTATCCACAGCATATGAGCTCCACTGCCCATCAACATCACTGGCCACCCTGATGACAATCATCGGAATGCCTCTCGGCAGAAAAACCGCAAGCCAGCACACAGTTCCCGAATGGATAAAAAACTCAAAAAGCTGGATAAAAAGGCTGTACCTTGCAGGACTGTTCGGAGCAGAGCTCAGCACCCCGTCAACGCTTTCAAAAACAGGCTTCTACAGCCCGGTAATCTCCAAAAACAAGGAAAAGCCTCATCTGGAAGCAGGGAGGAAATTCCTTATCGACATAATGCTCCTCCTTGAGCAGCTTGGCGTAAAGTGCACAAGGATAAGCCAACGAAAAGAACACCCGAACAAGCAGAACGACGTATACAGACTGCGCCTTGCAATATCTTCAGAAGAAACAAACCTTCTCAAGCTCTTCAGGACAATAGGGTTTGAATACAACAAGAAGCTGAGCCTGTTCGCAAACATCGCCACAGTCTACATATTGCGCAAAAAAACCCTCCAGCAGAAGAGAACTGAGATATCATTGAAAGCAAAAGAACTGAGGAAAAAAGGCCTTAAACTCGTCGAAGCAAAAAAGATACTGGCTTGTGACGAGGCAAACGAAAGATTCATTTATTCCTTCAAAAGATATGTTTCCGAAGCGCTAATCCAGATGCAATCAGGCTTCCTCACAGATAAGGTGAAAGAGATACGCAGGCTCGAAACCAAGGAAAAAGTCTATGACTTCACTATCCAAGATTCACATAACTTCATTGCAAACGGGCTCATCGTGTCAAACTGTGGAGTGAGGCTCGTGAAAACAGACTTCACAGCAGAAGAAATACTCCCAAAAAGAACACAGCTCCTTAACGAGCTCTTCAACGAAATACCATCCGGAGTCGGAAAGGGAGGAATAACCAAGCTATCAAAAGACGAGCTCCTCGAGCTCCTTGAGAAAGGCTCAGAATGGAGCCTCGAACACGGCTACGGAACCAAGGAAGACCTCGAAACAACAGAGGAAAAAGGCAGAATGAAGCAGGCAGAGCCCAACACTGTTTCCGAAAGAGCCCTCGCAAGAGGAAAACCCCAGCTTGGCACTCTTGGGGCAGGCAACCACTTCCTCGAGATACAAAAAATAGATGAGATATACGACGAGGAAGCCGCAGACGCACTCGGACTCCAGAAAGGAAAGACCACAGTCATGATACACTGCGGTTCAAGAGGGCTCGGGCACCAGATAGCAACAGACTACATACAGCAGATGGAAAGAAGATTCGGCTACGAACACCTTCCAGATAGGGAACTCGTGAACGCACCCCTCAACTCAGAACTCGGCCAGAAATACTTCAAGGCAATGTGCGCAGGCATGAACTACGCGTTCGCAAACAGGCAGATGATAGCGCACTGGGTAAGGGACTCATTCAAGAAAGTCCTCGGAACAGACCAGGGCATGAAGCAGGTATACGACGTATGCCACAACATAGCAAAACTGGAAACACACAAGGTTGACGGCGAAAGAAAAAAGGTCTGTGTGCACAGGAAAGGAGCAACAAGGGCGTTCGGGCCAGGACATGACGACGTCCCTGAAAGATACAGGAAAATCGGGCAGCCAGTCCTGATACCGGGCAGCATGGGAACAGCAAGCTATGTGCTTCTTGGAACAAGGTCTGCAGAGGACATAAGCTTCTCAAGCAGCGCACACGGGGCAGGAAGGGAACTCAGCAGGGCAGCAGCAATAAGGCAGTTCAGGGGCGAAACAGTCGCAAAAG
>JACQST010000027.1 GCA_016211185.1 Candidatus Woesearchaeota archaeon
ACTAATATATAAATCTTTTGCTAATTGTCGACTATGATGCGGAAAACGTTTTTTTCCAGCTCTCCTGCACAACCCACAGCAAGATTTAAAACTGCCGCGTAACCTTCATAATGGCATGTCCAAGGAATACCAGTCCGAAAGCCTCAGCAAGGAGGACTTCCTCAACACAGTCCTAAAGTACAACCCCCACGCAAACACGGAATTGATAGCAAAGGCATACGACTTTGCCGAGAAGGCCCACAAGGACCAGAAAAGGCTTGACGGAAGAAACCACTTCCTGCACTGCAAGGAGGTTGCCTACATGCTGATAAAGCTCAGGCTGGACACAGCCACAATATCAGCAGGCCTGCTCCACGATGTTGTCGAGGACACGCCACACACGATCGAAGAAATAAGGAAGCTGTTCGGCCCCGAAGTTGAATACCTCGTTGACAGCGTAACAAAAACCTCCAACATAAACATCAAGAGCACAGAAGAGGAGAGGGCGGAAAACATAAGGAAGATAATCCTGGCAACTGCAAAGGACATAAGAGTCATCTTCATGAAGCTTGCGGACAGGCTCCACAGCCTCAGAACCCTCAAATACCACAGGCCCGAGAACCGCACAATAATCTCAAAGGAAACAATGGAAATATACGTGCCCATAGCCTACAAGCTGGGCATGTACAGGATAAAATCAGAAATGGAAGACTTGTGCCTCAGATACATGCAGCCAGAGGTATACCAGGAACTGAAGCGCAAGGTCGCAAAAAAAAAGGAGGAAAGGGAAGCAGAGGTAAAAAGCATAATTGCGCAGGTAAAACAACTCCTACTACACAAAGGCCTAAAAGTCACCATAACCGGAAGGGCAAAGAACTTCTACAGCATATACAAGAAAATGACAAAGAAAGGCATACCCTTTGACCATATACACGACCTCTCCGCAATAAGGGTAATAACCGACAACAGCGACGACTGCTACAGGATACTGGGAATAATGCACTCAACATGGAAACCCCTCACAAAGAAGTTCGACGACTACATAGCTATGCCCAAGCCAAACATGTACAGATCCCTCCACACAGAAGTCATCATAAACGGAAAACCGGTTGAGATACAGATAAGGACATGGGGCATGCACCACATCGCAGAGGAAGGAATAGCCGCGCACTGGAGATACAAGGAAACAGAGCGCGACAAGCAATTCGACAGACGGATAGCATGGCTCAAGCAGATCCTCGAATGGCGCATGAGCTCATCAAACGCGACAGACTTCGTGGAAAGCCTCAAGATAGACCTGTTCAAGGATGAGATATACACAATAACGCCAAAAGGAGACCTGATACCGCTCCCCGAGAAATCAACGCCAGTCGACTTCGCATACGCAGTGCACACAGACATAGGAGACCACTGCACACGTGCAAAAGTAAACAAGGAAATAGCCCCGCTTGACCACGAGTTGAAAAGCGGCGACGTAATAGAGATAATAACCGACAAGAACGCAGCGCCATCAAGAAACTGGCTTAAATTCGTGAAAACAAACCTCGCCCGCAGCAAGATAAGGCAGGCATTAGGCATAACAGGCCTCGAAACACAGCCAGAAGAGCCAAAGGACGAGGACAGCATAATAGCCAGGATAGACCACGCCAAAAAATCGCTGCTGAAGCTCTCAAAGTGCTGCACACCAAAATACGGCGACAGAATCAGGGGCTACAACATGAAGGACGGAAAGATAGCTGTCCACAGGGAAGGATGCGAAAACCTGAAGCAGCTCGACACCAAAAGAACCATCCAGCTAAGCTGGAAGCAGGAACCCAAAACCAACGCCCGCATACGGATAGAGGTCATAGACCGCTCAGGACTGTTCCAGGAGATACTTGACGTGCTCACAAAAAACGGAATAAGGATAGAAGCAATCAACACCAAGACAAAGAAGGAAAAGCTCTACCTTCTGCTTGAAGTCAAGCCCGTGGACATAATCCCAGGCGTAATCAGCTCAGTAAAGAAGATAGAAAACGTAGTTGGAATAAGCGTGGAGAACCCTACCGCCTGAACGCATGGGCAATACCCCACACCTTATCAGCATATTCCAAAGCCATTCGGTGAGTGTTAAAAAACGAAGGCAGCCTCATACTGTCCTGAAGCATCTTCTCCAAGCCACTGCGTGTCTCAAATGCAGGCAGAACTTCATTCTCAAGAAGCCAATAAAGGTGAGCGGCGTCCTGCCTATCGTCATTGTAATCAAGATGAGGGGCAATAGTCCATCCATTCTCACTTCCAAACATGTTATGCCCCTCAAGCCACCACCCGTCAAGAATACTGAAATTAACTCCTCCATTAGCAGCAACCTTCATACCACTCGTGCCTGACGCCTCCTCCCGTCTAAAAGGCGTGTTGAGCCACACATCCGCGCCTCTAACAAGCAAGGATGCCTTTGCAACGTCATACCCCTCCATGAAAACAGCCGGCACACCAAGTCTGCCAAGCCTCTCGCACTGCTGCGCAACAAATCCGATAGTATCCTTTGAGTCTTTATCACTGGGGTGAGCCTTGCCTGCATAAATTACCTGCAGCCTGCCTTTACCTATCCGCGCCAGCCTATCTATGTCATTAAACAGAAGCCACGCGCGCTTATACGGCACAGCTCTCCTTGCAAAAACAAGCGTTACCTTGTCATCCTCAAATCCTGCATTCCCCTTTCCTTCGTTTACGTGCCTTACAAGCTCTGCTCTTGCAGGATTCCTTCCCGCCAATATAGCATCCAGCGAAAGCCTTCCGGAATCCAAAAACCTCTCAGGATGGTCATACCAGTCATTCCCGAAGTGTTTACTGTAAACCTCAGCCATGGACTCCGAAACCCAAGTGCGGAGATGAACACCATTCGTTATCCCCAGAACATCGTGCCAAGTCTTCTCATTGCAGACCTGCGCGTTCCTTGCAGACACAGCGTTAACAACAGATGAAAGGTTTGCAGCCAGATAAAACATGCTGAGCGAATCACCCGAACTGCCGTAAGGAGCCATCCTTGCCCAAGCATCATCACCCAGAACACTGCGTATGTTATCAGCGGCAGTACAATCATTCCCGGCCCCAACCAAGGTATGCGTAGTAAACCTTCCAATCTCCCTTATCTCCCTTATTCTTTCGTGGCCGTATTTCTTGAGCATTTCCCCAAGCGCGAAAGCGCCGTGCGGGTCATTGACGTGGAAAACAGTGTCTTCTCGCGCTCCCAAGGCACGCGCCATGTAAAGGCTGCCCAGGCCCAGGATTCCATTCTGAAATGCCCTGTAACGACTAGGGTTATCGCCTCCACTATCATAAAGCTTGTCTGTCCCTCCACTGTGCCACTCGCTGTTGCCCTCAACTCTCGCATCAATCAAGACCTCATAGGCAGCGCCGCGAGTTCCATTAACTATCCTGCCCCACGCACCTAACTTCATATCCTCACCGCAAAGCCGCACAGTAACCTGCTTGTCAAGCTTCTCGAACCCGTAATCAGCAGGTTTCCAAGGCGCGTAAACCTCCGTTTGCCAGAAGCCATCCAGCCTCTGGCCAGGAAAGCCATCATGATAAACCAAAGTAAAAAAAGCAACCTTTCCTTTCAATTCAGGAAGGTCAGAAACAGAATTAACAGTGTCGCCTCCCAACACGCCAAGGCCGCCGCTGTACGTCAGAGGCACCCTTGAGTCCTTGTTCAAGGTTGGAGGTGTATGAGCAATTTCTGCACTTACATAAGCCACCCTAATGCCACTAAGGTCCATCTTAGGCTTTCATCCCCAAAATTACTGGCCAATCCACAACTCTGAATCAACACTAATAAAGATTATTGTTCTCAAGAATATAAATTATATAATTTCTGAATCTGGAGAAGCTCCTTCACACTATCAGCGATTCTTCCGTAGTTACCAGCCAGTTCGCTTCCAGAGTGAAACTTGGCACAATCCTGAAAAGGCTTCACAACACACTCTTGTGCAAGCTTCTCAAGCCGCGTGACCATTTCCCCGCAACCATCACCTGAGACATATGCAGCATGCCTGAAGCTATGCAAAGCACGATACGCATCTGCAATGCTTCCTGTGCGTATTGCCTTCTCTGCCTCCAAAAAAGCTGTCCTCAGCCTTTCCTCAGACTGTGCATCCACAACTTGGTCTAATGCCATTAAACCCTGTTCTGATAGCCAGTTATATAAATGTTTCGTTACTAAGCAGTAGCAATAACGCTTTTTCTGAAATCCGTGTGTTTGTTTAGCTCAGCATAGTTGAGTGGTGAGCATTCTGTGGAGTTCTTGTCGGATGTTTTTTTGTTGGCTTTGCCATGTGGCGATGAGTGATGCGAATGTCTCGTAGGTTTTGAC
>JACQST010000036.1 GCA_016211185.1 Candidatus Woesearchaeota archaeon
ACAGATTGGGAACTCATATTCAATATGCTGGGAGAAAAGGCCACAACCGACATCACAAGAACAAGAGACGCACAAGGATTTGAAGAAAATAAGCAATCTGCGAAAAGAGGGGGACAAATAGCCTATAATGCGAGAAAAGAACTGGAACAAGAAATAGGCAAATCTGTAATCTCAAAAGACAATTTTCTAAGTCTTACTGAACGGAAAAAACTCGAAAATAAGAAGAAAAACGACAAGAAATAGGCTTTATAAAGAAAACAGCCGATTTCTTAACATCCGTTACTTAACATCTACAGGTTGAACAATACGATAGCACATGCAAAACGAACAGTCAGAACGCTGGCCAAAATCAGCAACTTACTGCCTTAGCTCAATCCTGAGGTCTGCGATATGAAGCGTTGTCTCAGGAACAACCCTGATGAAGTTGTTACCTTCAACTAGGAAAGAGGTTATGTCCTTAGTGAAGTTGGCCGTCCTCTTCGCGTCCATAAAAGTGCGCCTGTTGTTGATGTTGAGCTCAGCCCGCTTCTGCTCATTGTCATCAACAAACTTCATCCTGAGCTCAGCCTTGAAACTCTTGTTAACAAGCCAACTATACTGCGTTGCATTAACCTCGAAGAAATAGACAGGCTCCACAGGCTCCCTCAGCTTTGTCTTGACAGAGATTCTGTCAACAAGATAACTGCCCTTGTCAGCAATGAACCTAACATTGTTGGAGCCTCTAACAAGAAGCGCGGGGTCCATGTTTAGCCTGACAGGGCTCTGGCAGTCAGGGACACCAACAGAAAGAAGGACATCATTCAAGTAGACCTGCAGCCTGCCAACATCAAAAGGCTGGCAGTCAACAAAATAAATCATATAAGCAGAATCAATGTTCTCAATCTCATCCTTCCCGATTATGAAAGTCTGCCTTGACTCAAGGTTCTCAAGCAGCTCCACAGTCGCGGTAACCTTGATGTCTGAAAGCTCATACCCGTTTGTCCTCCAAAACTGGAAGCCAACCTCCTCAGCAGCGAACTCCACAACATTGTCCTTCTCAAGGCTGCCTATCCTCAGATTAACCTGGCCCTGCGCCTCGCCGTTGAAAACCTCCTCCCCGTTAACAGCAACTATCAGCCTTCCCTTCCCAGACTTCACATCAAAGCTGAGCTGCGGGTTAGAGGTCTTTGACTTATCTGCAGAAAAAGCAAAAACCTTCCTCTTGGAACTCCCCCTCCTTGATTCAACATAAGCAGAATCAAAAGACTTAAGGATAGAGTCCTCGCTCTTCTCAAAAATATTGAAGGAGTTTATCCTGTGGTCAAACTCGCTCTGGGCACTCGCGGTCACAGTGCCAGGGCTCTCAGAAAGAAGCGTCCTTGCACCAAGACCTATACCTGACTGCACACCTCTCGAGTTGTTCTCCCCAATCAAGGCGCTCCTCTCATCAGGAGGAAGAAAAAGGATGTAAAGAAGCATAAGCCCTGCGATGGCTCCTATCAGGACCGCAGCACCGCCGGCACCCTGCCCACTCTTGCAGAACATCACACGCAAAAAACGAGCAACTTTATATATAAATCTTTTCTTTGTCAAAAAGGATGAAAATACTCAAGTCAGCTCTAAGGAAAGGAGAGGTAACCATCATGGTACAGACGCTTGATGACCTATGGTACCTGAGCCAGGTAATAGAGCCAGGAGACCTGATAAAAGGACGAACACTCAGGAAGATACAGGTAAGAGGAAAAGAGGAAAGAAGCAGCGAAGCCACAAAAAAACCAGTATGGATAACCGTGCGGGTTGAAAGCGTTGAGTTCCACAAGTACTCAAGCTCGCTGAGGGCCAGCGGAATAATCACTGAAGCGCCTGAAGAAGTGCCAAAAGCACACCACACGTTCACATTCCAAGAAGGAACATCAGCAACAATCATAAAGCAGAAATGGCACAACTACCAGATAAAAAGGCTCAAGGAAGCAGCATCAGACAAGGCACAAAAAACAATAATATGCGTGTTCGACAGGGAAGACGCAGCAATCGCGCTGCTCAAGCAGCAAGGCTACCAGGAACTCGCGCAGCTAAAGGGAAAAGTCGAAAAAAAAGCCCACAAAACAGAAACAAAGAACTTCTACAAGGAAATCATAAGCCTGCTGAAAGAATACGAACAGAGATACAGGCCTGAAAACATAATACTATCGAGCCCGTCATTCTGGAAAGAAGAGCTGATGAAGGAACTCGGGGATGACGAGCTAAGCCGCAAGATAGTTCTGGCAACATGCAGCAGCGTTCAGGGCGGCATAGCAGAAACCCTCAAAAGACCGGAACTGAAAGAAGTCCTCAAAAGCCAGACAGCATCAAGGGAATCAAGGCTCGTCGAAAAGCTGTTCACAGAGATATCCAAGTCAGGCCTTGCATCATACGGCCAAAAGGAAACAATAAGCCTCGCTCAGGCAGGGGCTGTAAACATACTGCTCATAACAGACAGCCTAATACACAAAACAAGGCAGCAAGGCAGCTTCCACTCCATCGAAGAAGCAATGAAAAACACAGAAAAAACAGGAGGGCAAGTCCACATAATCAGCTCTGAAAACGAGCCAGGCAAAAAGCTCGATTCACTAGGCGGAATAGCATCAATACTGCGGTATAAGCTATCATGGTAAAAGTCTATGAAGAATTAACAAAAAACCATCTCAACGCTTACCATACAAAGCCTCACACTCAGCCAGAACAGCAACAAGAAGGTCCTCCCTGAAGGCCGGCGCAAAAACCTGAAGCCCCACAGGCACCCCGTCAATCCTGCCAATGTTCACAACACCTGCACACACGCCTGAAAGGTTTGCCGGGATTGTGAATGCATCATAAGCATAAAGAACCTTAGGGTCTGCTATCCTTGCACCAAGCCTATGCGGAAGCACAGGCGTAGTCGGGGCAAAAATCACGTCAACCTCCCTGAAAGCCCTTCTGAAATCATCAGCAATAATCCCCTTGGCAGCAAGAGCCTTCCTGTAATAAGCGCCATGATACTCTGCCTTCGAAATCTCCCTCCCCCCAAGAATCCTCCTCAAAACCTCCTCACCGCAGCTCTCCTCAATCCTCCTCCCATACTTAGTGCCGTCAAAACGCCTCGTCCCAGAGAAAAACTCCACATAAACCAACGGATAATAAGCCTGCACAGCCAAATCAACATATCCCAAAGAGACATCAGCAAGACCAGAACCGGTTGACGAAGAAAACATTCTTGCGAAATCAGCAACTAACCGATAAATCCTGCCGTCAGTGCAAAGCCTCTCAAAATCAGGGCTCAAGCCAACCCTGAGCTTACTAACGCTGGGCTGAAGCCCCGAATAACTCGGCACAGCGGCATCGACAGAAACACCATCATACCTGCTCTGCCCAGAAATCACCTCCAAAGCCAAAGCAGCCCCAAAAACATCACTGCACAAAGGACCTATCTGGTCAAGCGACATTGAGAGGTCAATAAGCCCAAACCTCGAAACACGGCCATAACTTGGCTTGATGCCAACAACACCACAATGCGAAGCAGGATTCCTGATTGAGCCCCCTGTGTCTGAGCCAAGCGCAACATCACAAAAACCCGCAGCCACAGCAGCAGCACTGCCTGAACTGCTCCCGCCAGGAATAAACCCCGGAGCAGCAGGGTTTGCCGTAGGCCCGAAAGCAGAACTCTCCCCCGAAACGCCACAGGCAAACTCATCCATGTTAGCCATTCCGATAATTATTCCGTCCTCAGACTTTATTCTTGAAATGACATAAGCATCAAAAGAAGCGTAGTAATCCTCAAGAGTCCTTGAAGCGCACGTAGCGCGCAGACCCCTCACATTGATGTTTGACTTAACAGCAAAAGCAAGGCCGGCAAGCCTGCCTGCTCGCCCCTCCCTGAGCTTCGCATCAACAGCCTCAGCATCCCTAACAGCACCCTCATTAAGGTCAAGGAAACAATGCAGGCTCTTATCACCCTTCCTTATCTTATCGATGAAGGCGTTGACGTTATCAGCGGCTGCAAGCTCCCCAGAACGCAACAACCTGACCTTGGACTTAAGCATTAAGCATCGCCACCAACTCGCTACCACTCTACCACTTCTTCTTTTCCATCAAGACAAAATCCTGGTTCTTCCTTGGCGCGTTCCTGAACATGCGCTCCCGGAACTCGGGAAAACAGGCTTCAGAAGGCTCACGGGACTGCTCCCTGCGCTCAGCTCCAAACCCGCTGCCAGCATCAGGAATACGGCCAAGGGCTCCAATAAACTCGTCCATAATCTGCTTGGCCTGAGCCTTGACCTTATCAGAATCAATCATCTCTCCCTCAACTCAAAAGCCAAATCCTCAAGCTTCCTCAAGTCATACTTCATCCCATCGAACTTCCTTCTAATGTCCCCATTCCTGAAATCAAACTTCAGCATCTCGCCATAAAGCCCATCAAGAAAATCCTTCAGGCGAAGAGCCTCCTCAACCCTGCCCTTAGCAGCGCTGTTGACAGCCCGCCTCACAAGCTCACCGGACAGGTCACAAACGCCAAGAAGGTAATGCTCAACAGAAACACCCAAAGACTTCTTCTGCGGAAGACTCTGCTCCACAACAACGCCATAGACACAGGCAGCCTCAACAAACTCCTGCAAGGCAGCCCTGAAATGACCCTCATCAATGTCAGCAAAGGAAACAAGCTCTGAAACCTTCCCCTTCATCTCATCAAGCAGCTTCCTCGCGGAATCAAACTCGTCCCTGTGCACAGAATAGATTGCCTGCTTTGAGAGCCTGATTATGTCCCTTGAAAGGGCTATAGACGCCTCCCTCTTACTGTCAATGGCATTCATCTCATCCCTTAAATCCGAAAAATCGCTGTGCTTAATCATAAAAACAAAGAAAACAATGGCTTTTAAATAGTTTTTTGCTGCGTATGTATTAAGTCGTGAGGGCGTATTTTAACAGCCGTTGGTATGTGCTTTTCCCCTGCAACTTCCATGTGGAAGTGCAGCTGAGGAACACGTTAAC
>JACQST010000031.1 GCA_016211185.1 Candidatus Woesearchaeota archaeon
CTGCTATGTTCAAAAACGGCAGAAAACCGTCAAAACGGGGAAAAAAGATTGAATAATGCAGGGATACATACAAAAAACCAACAGAAAAATCTTAAGACAACCTTACTTCGGCCAAAGAAGGCGCCCTTTTCGGAGATACTGAGCCTTTAGAAAACTATATATACCCGTAAAAAGGCATGTTATTTGGAAAAGAGGGTGAAATGGAGTTCGGGATACAGGCTCAGGAAAACAGGAACATAAACAAGTATAGCCGCGATGACCTGAGCACGGCATACGAGTTCTCAAAAAAGATATATTCGGAATTCGGGACGTTTGTCAAGGCCATAGTCCTTTTCGGAAGCGTCGCGAAAAACACAAAGTCAGGGAAAGGAGACATAGACATACTCATACTTATAGATGACGTCACAGTGGCCCTGTCCCCTGAGCTTGTCCAGACATACAGGATAATAGTTGAGAAGACAATGGCCTCAACATCCCCTAAGCTTCACGTTACCAGCCTGAAGCTTTCTACATTCTGGGAATACGTACGCGCAGGAGACCCTGTCGGCATAAACATCCTGAGAGACGGGGTTGCGCTCCTTGACACAGGCTTCTTCGACCCCCTGCATGCGCTCCTGATAAGGGGGAGAATAAGGCCGTCACAGGAAAGCGTCTGGTCATACTTCTCAAGGGCACCCAAGACAATCCACAACTCCAAATGGCACGTGCTGCAGGCAGTCCTGGACCTCTACTGGGCAGTTGTTGACTCAGCCCACGCAGCCCTTATGAAGCTTGGCGAGATACCCCCCAGCCCTGACCATGTCGCATACATGATGGAGCAGCGCATGGTACAGACAATGCTGATAAGCAGGAAATACTCAGATACCATGAACAAGTTCTACACACTCCAGAAAAGGATAATCTACAGGGACATCAAGGAGATATCAGGAAAAGAATACGATGCACTGCTCACTGAAGCACAGGAATTCGTGACAGCAATGCAGCAGCTAATAGTCCAGAGGAACAAATAAAAAAAGCTTCCTGCCCACATTTACTTCTTAAGCAGGCTGCCTACAAGGAACACGCCTGCAAGCAGCACAACAACGTTTGCGCCTATAAGCACAGGCACGTAGTAAGGCGACTCAGAAAACCTCTCAAGAAGCCCTTTCTCTTCAACAGCAGGCTGGGCAACAACAGGGCTGCTTGGCCTCGGCTGCTGAACCACTTCAACAGGCCTCTGTGGCGGAGCTGTGACTGGCGGAGCAGAAGTGCCCTGCTCAGAACACCTTGAAACCCTCAGAAGCACAACATCCTTCTTGCTAAGCTGGTCGCCATCATAATAGGATTCGAGGCCGATTCTCTTGACACCTGGGCTCATGTTTGCAGGCAGCGGGATGTCTGCATTGTAAACCCTTGAATCATCCTCATCAAGCTCAAACGGGCCTGCAACGTCCCCGAACGAAAGGTCAGGGCTCGCAACCCTTATGAAGACATCCTCCTCATCATTCTGCCCAGTGTTGCTTATGTCAACCCTTAACTGGACTCTCTGCTCGCAGCTCACTGACTCAGGAGACACTTCAGCCCTCTTAAATGAGATTTCGTGCTCCTCCCTCTCAACCTCAAGTGAGAACCTGAGGACTTCGCCATGCCTCGCACCGTTGTCATCATCTGCCTCAACCCTGATTTCTATATCATAATCATCCCTGTCAGCATCATCAGGAACCTCAAACGTAATGACTGTCTTCTTTGTCTTCTTCGGCCCAATATCGCCCATAGACTCGTCCTCATCGACATCAAGGTCGTCATTTGTCACATCGACCTCAACATCAACAAGGTCAACATCATCATCCTTGTTGAACCGGTTCTCCACCTCAAGCTCTATCGATACCTTTGAGCCAGGCCTCACGTCCTTTACATCATCTCCATCAGTTACGTCTTCTGTATCCCCATCAACAGTGACCTTGACGTCCTTTATGTTGAGATTGTTCTTTGCCTGCATCGTGACAGGGAAGCTCTGCGTTATAGTGCCTCCTGTCTGGAGGTTTCCCCGGATGCTGACTGTTGCAACCTGGAACGCCTTCTCAGCAAGGCTGCTGCTGTCAACAGCGTCAAGGTCATCAGGAACCCTTGCCGTGAAAACCAGCGTAGCAGACTCTGTCCTGTTTATGCTTGCCTGAGAGACGCTTGAGAGGCTCATATTGATTGCAGACGAACTAAACCCTCCTGTGGGCACAATAGACGAGACATTAAGCCCGCTGACAGGCTCAATGCCTGTGTTTGTGACTGTGACTGTGCCAGTAACAAGGATATTGATGTCTGAATCATCATTTGAGCGGGGGTTGCTCCTCTGCTGCGACCTGCTGCCCAGAACAAGGCTCGAAGTCGTGAGCCCGGCAGGCACATCATTCACAGTTATGGTAACAACCTCGCCTGCGGAGGAAGACGTGTTCGCACCAGTATCATTTACTGTGAAGTTAGCCACATAGGAGCCAGAGCTTGTGAAGCCCGGAGTCCATGTGAACGATGCCAGAGAATTATTCACCTTTGACAGGGCAGCGCCAGCCATCGCAGGCGTTGAGGAAAACGCGAAAACAGTGGAGTTTATGTTCGAATTAGAAGTGGAGATGTTAAATGACAATGTGCTTCCCTCGCTGACAGACTTACCGCCTATGCTGTTCAGCACAGGAGTGGCTGCCGCCAAGGGCAGGACAAAAAGGAAAAGCGTGAACACGAAAAGCTTATTGGCCTTCATATGCATACCCCCATTACCCGATTTTGTTAGTTCTGTCCAGTAGTATATAAATTTTTTCATAGTTTTAGCCACTGAAGCGTGTTCACTAATCTGCTTAGAAGACGAGATGAGGATAACTATTTCCTGTTGTTCCCGAAGTAAAAGAACTTCTCAACAGCAACATCCTTCTCCGAATAGTCCCCAGTCCTTGGACGCACAGTCTGCTTCTTGTCAGAAGGCTGGCTTGCAGTCTCTGTGTGAGTAGGCTGCTGAGGCTCCCTTTCCCCTGTGCGTTCCGCAGGCGCAGCCTGTTGGGCTTGTTGGGCCTGCTGAACAGGAATCATATTCTCCACACGTCTCTTTATGTCAGAAAACTCCTCCCTAAAAGACTTGAACTCATGCTGGAGCTTGACAAGCTCATTGTAAAGCGAGTTCATGTTCATGCCCAGAGTCCTAAGCTCCCGGTTAACCTCATCCTCCCGGGTAACCTTGGGAGCCTCGCCCTTCACCATCAGCTCAGCCTTCACATAAGCCTCCTCAGAAGAACTCGCAAGCTGATGCTTCATAAGCTCCTTTGCAAGGTTGTTAATCTTTTGAATCTCTTCCACGCCCATGCTTCTCACCTTCAATCTTCCCGCTGCTCAAAAGCGAAGCTGAAACAAGCAAAACAGCGAACACCAGCCACTCTGCGCCCGCAAGCTCCACCCCC
>JACQST010000029.1 GCA_016211185.1 Candidatus Woesearchaeota archaeon
ATATAAACTTTTTGGTTCTTTTATGAGTGCTGATATTTGGCAAACCCTGAAAAGCCCCATGAAGGGGGCTTTTCACAGTCATGTTTAAAAACCACCCGGGCTTTCCGGAGGCATGATTGCATTCAAGGAATCTCCTGAGCCAGCAGAAGCAATAGACAAAATCCTCAACCCAACCGTAAAGAAATGGTTCTTCAAAAGGTTCAAGGTGTTCAGCCTGCCACAGCTCTTCGGGGTGCTTGAAATACACAGCAGAAACAACGTGCTCGTGTCCGCACCCACAGGGGCAACCAAGACCTTGACAGGGTTCTTATCAGTAATAAATGAGCTGGTTGACTCGGCAGAAAAGGGGGTGCTCAAGGACAAGGTTTACTGCATATACGTCTCTCCTTTAAAAGCCCTGAACCAGGACATCTCAGTTAACCTCGTGGAGCCCTTAAAACAGATAAGCAACATAGCTGGAAAAGACCTCGGGATACGAGTCGGGGTAAGGACAGGAGACACAACAGCATCAGAAAAATCCAGGATGCTTAAAAAGCCGCCGCACATATTAATAACAACGCCTGAAAGCCTCGCGATAGTCCTGAGCTCATCCAAATTCATAAGCCACATACGCGAAGTGGAATGGGTAATAGTTGACGAAGTCCACGCACTGGCTGAGAACAAGAGAGGCACACACCTTTCACTCAGCCTTGAGAGACTGCAATCTCTAAGCCCTGCGATGTGCAGGGTCGGGTTAAGCGCAACAATAGCTCCAATAGGGGAAATAGCAAAGTTCCTTGTAGGCATGGAAGGAAACGAGCCAAGAAGCTGCATCATTGTGGACGTGCAGTTCGTCAAGAAGATGGAGCTGAAGGTGTTAAGCCCTGTCCCTGACCTAATAGACACAGAGCATGGGAAGATGCACTCGGATATGTATAGGCTCATTGACGACCTGATACAGAGCCACAGGACAACACTCATATTCACTAACACGAGGTCAGCTACAGAGAGAGTAGTCCACCACCTGAAAGAGCGCTTCCCAAAGAAATACATGGCAGAAGAGGAAAGCATAGGCGCACACCACGGCTCGCTGTCAAAGTTCCACAGGCACTCACTCGAATCAGCACTGAGGGAAGGCAAGCTCAAAGCGGTGGTAACCAGCACATCCCTTGAGCTCGGCATAGACATAGGATACATAGATTTAGTCTTGCTGCTCGGCAGCCCAAAATCTGTCGCGCGAGCAATACAAAGGATAGGAAGAAGCGGCCACAAGCTGCACGAAACCTCCAAGGGAAGGATCATAGTGCTTGACAGGGATGACCTTGTCGAATGCGCAGTGCTGCTGAAATCAGCAGTCGAGAAAAAGATAGACCGCATACACATACCTGAGAACTGCCTTGACGTGCTTGCACAGCAGATATTCGGGATAGCAATAAGCGGGAAGATACATGAAAAGGAACTGCTCAGCATGATAAAGAAAGCCTATCCGTTCCGAAATCTTGAGTACAAGGACTACAAGGAAATCCTTGACTACCTAAGCGGAAAATACATCTCGCTCGAGGAGCGCAACATATATGCAAAGATATGGCACGATGAAGAAACAGGAATGATAGGCCGCAGGGGAAAGATGAGCAGGGTCATATACATGACCAACATAGGAACCATACCTGACGAAAGCTACGTGACAGTCAAGATTGGCGAACAAGTAATCGGGAAGATAGACGAGGCGTTCCTTGAGAGGCTGAAAAGAGGAGACATATTCGTCCTCGGAGGAGCAAGATACGAGTTCCTGCACAGCAAAGGCATGGTGGCGTACGTGAAAGCGTCTGCATACAGGCAGCCAACTATCCCGAGCTGGTTCTCAGAGATGCTGCCCTTAAGCTTTGACCTCGCGCTCGAAATAGGCCGCTTCAGAAGGCTTATCGAGGAAAAACTCCGGCTGAACAGGAAAAAGGAAGAGATAATAGCATTCATAAACGAGTTTTTGTATGTCGACGAGAACGCGGCAAACTCCATATATGAATACTTCAGGGAGCAATACCTTTATGCAGAGATACCCCACGACAAGAAAATAGTAATAGAAACCTACACAGACAAGAGCAAGAGCTACGCAGTGTTCCACACACTGTTCGGAAGAAGGGTGAACGACTGCCTCAGCAGGGCAGTGGCATTCGCCATAGGCAGAACCCAGCACAAAGACGTCGAGATAGGCATAAATGACAACGGGTTTTACCTCTCATACGAGAAAGGCGTCAACGTAATGGGAGCATTCAGCCTCCTGAAATCAGACAAGCTCGACTTAGTGCTTGAGAACGCAATAGACAAGACAGAGGTATTAAGAAGAAGGTTCAGGCACTGCGCAGGCAGGGCACTAATGATACTGAGAGAGTACATGGGCAGAAGGAAAAACGTCGGAAGGCAGCAGACAAGCTCAATGATACTGATGAGCGCTGTCAGGAGGATATCAAACAACTTTCCAATACTGAAGGAGGCAAGGAGAGAAGTGTTCCAGGACTTAATGGATATAGAAAGCACCAAAGCAGTGCTAAAGGACATAGAAGCAGGAAGAATAAAAATAAAGCACGTCTCCACCCAGACACCTTCACCATTCGCTTTCAGCATTGCGCTCCAGGGATACACAGACGTCCTCAAGATAGAGGACAGGATAGAATTCCTCAGAAG
>JACQST010000033.1 GCA_016211185.1 Candidatus Woesearchaeota archaeon
CCTCGCAGCACCAACAGCAGCAGCAGACGCTATGACTAAAGGATATGCTGACAGCACATACGCAACACAGAGTTGGGTCACAAGCCAGAACTATGCAACAACAACCTACGTCAACTCTGTTGCGGGAAACGGAGTTGTTGGGGGTGGAGAAATATATGGGGCGTATTTTGGGGGGGGGAGTACGTGTGGCTTTTCTTGCACTGCTTGGGGAAGTGCTACCTGCGTAGATCAAGGACTTTGTACCGTTAATCCGCTGTACAGAAAATATGATATCGGATGCCCTGGTGGATCGGATAGAAGACAAACGGGATATGACCCGTATTATCCTTCTTTAGGGGATTTTAACTACCAACTCTGGTACATATGCGTGAAGAATTGATTCAAGATGCGGTTTTCCAACCAACAACCCTGTATCAGCTGGGCAGATTGTTTTGCTCAATAGTGCTTGTACTGAATACCGCCTGCGACCAGTGTTCCGTCGCATATTCTGTTGATGTGCGGTTCAGGCAGCGCGTAAAGATTTGACTCGATTCTCTCTTCTAGACCACTACCCAAACCATAAGATACTATGCGCACAGAAGAATCGGGGTTTGCGGTAACTAAACGTGTTATGTAATCATTTACTCCAACCATGGAAGCTCCAAGAACCATACCACCATTAGGATGCACTAAAGAAATCCCGCTACCCCCGTAAACCCTCACTTCAAAGTGAGGCCTTCTCACCACAGGAGCTGCGCTTATTTTACCATTCGAAGTCATATCAACCCCCTCTGAAATATGCTGGAGGACAATCTCCTTATTAAATTTGCACATATGCTTGTATAGACTTGGCAACTTGGCAGAAGGCTTTATAAAACCGCGTGCGGATTAATGCGCATGGCCATACCTTCAAGAAGGCAGTGCCTTGAGCTTCTGTGGCACCATAACGTGCCCAAGAACATCATAAGCCACAGCCTTGCTGTGAGCAGGGTTGCGCTTGGAGTTGCCGGGAAGCTTGCAGAGAAAGGCAGAAGGATAGACTTTGCGCTGCTGGATGCAGCATGCATTCTCCACGACATAGGCAAGATGCAGGCGGTAAATGACGGCGGCAGGCATGAAGAGATTGGGGCCTCGATAGTTGCGAGGCATGGCTTTTCTGAGCTTGCCGCGCCCATAAGAAGGCATCCGCTTCACTACATACTTTCAAAGGACGCTCCCCGGACAATTGTTGAGAAGCTGGTTTTTTACGCTGACAAGAGGGTTATGCATGACAGGGTTGTTTCGCTAAAAACGAGGCTCGCTGACCTGAAGAAGCGGTATCCGCAATACACGGCAAGCATTGATGAGGCTGCACCGAAGGTTTTTTTGCTGGAAAAGGAGCTTTGTCCTTAGGCCTATTGCATGAACACGTCAAGCATCAGCACGAACAGCATTGCTGCAACAACGAAGGTGTTTTTGTATCCTAAGAACATGAGCGCGAGGCATCCCACTGCCGCAAGGTATAGCGGAAGCCTGTAGTAGTTCCTGGACAGCAGCCCCCACAACCCATATACTGTGAACCCTGCCGCGAGAATGATAAGTATAACCGGGGGCACGTCTTCAAGGACTGTGAGGACAATTGCTATTAAGAAATAAATGACGAGCTTTGCGATTTGCAGTGGCTTCATCAGCTAAACCAGAATTATGGCGCTTAAAAATCTTTTGCAAAGAAAAAATCTATCTATTTTCTTGCCTTTTCTATCCTGCCTGCGAGCAGTGCCCTTAGCGACTGGTCGTTGACCTTGATTACCTGCCACCTTACGCCTGGTATGTCGCCTTTTGCCCGCCCCTTGTTTCCGCCGATGCATTCTATGATTACTTCGTCATGCTCGTCTATCATCTTTATTGCGCCGTCTCCAGGGGCAAATGCTGTTACTTGTCTTCCGTTTTTTATGAGTTGGACTCTTACTGCCTTCCTCATTGCCGAGTTTGGCTGCTTTGCTTCTATCTCTATTTTTTCAAGCACAAGCCCCTTGGCTTGAGATGCGCCTTCAAGCGGGTCTGATCTTCTCTTCAGGTCAAGCATTCTCTTTGTGTAGCGCTCTGATGACCACCTGAACCTTGCCCTTTTCTGCTTCAGGCTTTTTCCCGAGTTGAGTCCGTGTGATTTCTTTGCCATTTATATTACCTTGAAATATATTACCTTGAAATCTGCTATACTACCTTAAGGTCTGCTATGTCAAAATAGCGCCTTATTATGTCCTTGTATGCGTTAATGTTAGCTGAGTTTCTTCCTATGAGGAGGGCTTTTGTCTTTGTATCAGGGCCTGCTATTATGACGTGGCTGTCCCTTACTGTTATTTCCCTTGTGGTGAGGGGATAAACCATGTTCTTTATAAATGTTGCCAAATCAGGGCTGTATTCCAGGACTTTTATCTTTCTTTTCATCACTGCTTCTGCCTTCTTGGCGTTCTTGCCGTCCTTACCTATTGCGCGGCCCATGTGCTCAGGGTCGACTACGAAGTGGAGGGTTTCCCTTGATACGAAACAGTCCTTTACCTGCGCACCGGTTATTGCCTCAAAGAGCGAGATGAGCTTGATGAGGGTTGCGTCATATATTATCTTGGGCCTGGACATCTTACTCCCTGAGGCCGAGGACTGATATGGAGAAGGGCTTTCTACAGAGAACCCCGAGCTCGTCATTCGGCATGCTGATTGGTTCAACTGCGCACCCTGCGAGCCTACCGTAGTATACTACGTCTTTCCTGACCTTTTCCGGGCAGTTAGAGGTTATGAGCACCTTTCTCATACGCCCCAACTTGAGGCCTGCCATGGTTTCCTTTGTGCCTATGACTGCCTTGTGGTCTGCTATTGCGCGTTTTATCTCTGATATTACGTCTTCCAATTTCATTGCCTCTTAGGCTTTGCTACAAGCCTTGTCAGCCCTGTCCCAAGCGGTACAGGCTGGTTCAGCATGACGTTTTCCACTACTGAATTGAGCTTATCGACTTCCCCTGTAAGGCTTGCGTTGACTATGTGCCGGATGGGGGTTTCGAATGATGCTCTTGCGAGGACACTGGCCTTTTCCCTGACCACCCCGTACCTAGTTATCCCCTTGAGCTTTCCGTTGAAGCAGATTGTGTCTGCCACCAGCATCAGGTGCCTTATGTCCACATTAAGCCCCTGATTTTCTATCACCTTATACACCTCGTTTATAAGGGCCTGCCTTGCGGCCTCTATTCCCAGGGCCTCCTCTATTTCGAACAGGTCGTTTGTGGTTGTCCTTGTTTCGTCCACGAATGGAAGACTCAGGACTTTCTTAAGGTTGGTGCCGGCTGTTATTATCATGAACTCGCCGTCCTTCTTTACAGGGAGAACCTGCTTTATGCCGCGTATGCCTCTCACGTAGCTTTGCTTAATCTTTTCCTTCATCTTGTAGATGCCGTTTGTGTTTTCGTCCTTGCTTTTGGTCTTAAACACTAATATGCTGCCTTTTTTTGCATCCACGATGAGGTTCTTGTTTGCAGCCTTGAGTGACTTGAGGAGCTTGGCTTCGTTAAGGTTTCTTTCCCTGGCCTTTTCGTTGTCAACTGTCACCTCTATCTTTGACTCTGCAAGGTTCAGCGATACCTCCGAGGCTATGTCCGCGAGCTTTGTCTCCCTTATGTACAGCGCTATCTTCTTTATGTCTTTCCCCTGGCTGTATGGCTTTTTAAGATATATCGCCATCATCGGTGTCGTGATTTTCCTTCTCCCGTCAAGTATCTCGATTATCCTTGGCAGGCCTGTTGTTATGTTCATCTCAGCGACCCCTGCAAAGTGGAACGTGTTCAGGGTCATCTGCGTTCCGGGCTCACCTATCGATTCTGCTGAGACAAGGCCAACACTTTCACCTGGCTCTGCGAGCATCTGCCTGTATTCTGCCTCGACCCTTTCCATTATTTCCCTTGCCTTTGCCTCTGATACCTTTCTGGGCAGGAGCTCCATAAGCTCTGAGATTATGCTTTCCGGGAGCCTGTCCTCGTATTTTCTTATAACGTCCTCTACGGCCATTTTCTCATTCCTCGCTCAGCGTTTCGCTGACTATCCTATTTATGTTGAGCTTTCCGCCTTCTGATTTTGATACGTCTATACCGTCCTCCCCGTACATGAACTGGATTATCCTTTGCGATGCATCCCTGACCGTCAGGTCGTAGTCCACCTTGAGGTCCTGCAGCGCGTTTGCCAGCCTCCTGTAAAGGTATCCGGATTTTGGCGTCCTGAGCGCTGTATCCATGAGCGAGTCCCTTCCCACCATTGCCTGGAAGAAAAACTCTGCCGGCGTGAGGCCTTTCTTGAAGCAGCTCCTGATGAATCCATGTGCCTCCGGGCCCATGTCGTTTTTTTCGAAGCAACTCAGTGTTCTGTGCCTGTAGCCTTTCTCGATGCGCTTTCCCCTGAGTGCCTGCTGCCCCACTGTTGCTGCCATCTGGGCGAGGTTTATTGTTGTTCCCCTCGCTCCTGAAAGGGCCATTATCATTGTGTGGCTGGTCTTGTCAGAGTTCCTCGCGACTGTTATGCCTGCCTCGTTTCTCGCCCTGTTCAGGACCTCCATTATCCTGAGCTCGAGTGTTTCCCTGAGCGTCCTGCCCGGAAATGCCTCGAATGTGCCTTCCTTGTACGATGCTATGAGCGCATCGACGTCCTTTGCCGTGTTGTCCAGGAGCCTTTTTATCTCCGCATCAACCGGCCCCTGCAAGTCAGTGTCAGAAACTGTAGTCGTGAACCCTCTTTTAATAAGCACTGCTATGCCGAGCCTGAAGACATTGCCTATGAAATCGATTGTCCTTTCCTCCCCGTATTTCTTGTGTATGTTCCTGAGGAGCATTCCTGTGCCTTCGCCAAGGTTATTCTTGTCCATTATTCCTGAGATGAGCTTCCCTTTCTCGATTACCACATCAGGCTCTTCTGCTGATTTTGACCTTCCGCTGAAGCTAAAGTCATCTGGCAGCAAGACGCTGAATATCTCCTTGCCCGTGATTGCCTCCCTTTTCGGGAGCTTTGCTATCTCTGATATGTCTGCCTGTGCCAGCAGGTCTATTGCTGATTCCCTGCTCAGGGAGAAACCCTTCTGCGTTAGGAGATAATTGCCTGAGATTGCGTCCTGCACGCTTCCTATTACAGCGAGCCCGTATCTTGGGCTGATTAGCTGCGTCTGGACCAGCATCAGTGTCTTGGCTTCAGCTATTGCCTCATCTGTCTGGGGTATGTGCAGGTTCATTTCATCCCCATCGAAATCTGCATTATAAGGAAAGCAGACAGCAGGATTCAGCCTCAGAGTCTTGTATGGCAGGACTCTTACCTTGTGCGCCATCATGCTCATCCTGTGAAGTGACGGCTGCCTGTTGAATATCGCTATATCGCCGTCCATCAGGTGGCGCTCCACTATGTATCCAGGCTGCGGCTCTTCGACTGCCTGCTCTATGGTCTCCTCTGTAAGCTTTTTCTTCTTTCCATCTGGCCTGACTATGTAGTTTGCGCCGGGGTATTTTTTCGGGCCGCGCTCGACGAATTTCTTCAGGTAGCCGATGTTCCACCCTGTTACCTTTTCAGGCACAGAGAGCTTCAGCGCCATGATTTCCGGAACGCCCACCTCGTTTATGTGGAGCATAGGGTCAGGGCTTATTACCGTCCTCGCTGAAAAGTTTGTCCTCTTTCCGACGAGATTGTGCCTTATCCTCCCTTCCTTGCTCTTTATCCTCTCCGAGAGCGTCTTCAGCGGCTGGCCTGACCTGTGCCTTGCCGGCGGGAGCTGCGCTACTTCGTTGTCGAAGAATGTTGTTATGTGGTACTGGAGCAGGTCCCACAGGTCCTCTATAATTATCTCAGGGGCGCCTGCATTGATGTTTTCAAACAGCCTCTGGTTTATCCTTACTATGTCACCAAGCTTGTGCGTAAGGTCATCCTCGCTCCTCTCGCCTGTTTCGAGCGTGATTGACGGCCGCATGGTAACTGGCGGAATAGGCAGCACTGTCAAAACCATCCATTCAGGCCTTGCTGACTTCGGGTTTATTCCGAACAGCTCTGTGTCTGCATCAGTCAGCTTTTCAAGCCTTGTCCTTATCTCGATTGGCGTTATCCTTTTTTCTGCTTCGAAGAAAGTGGTGGGCTTCTCTATGGTGATTTTGTGCTGCTTTGCCTTGCAGTGAGGGCATTTGCCTGCGTTCCTTGCAAGCGTCCTTGATATTACGTCTTTTATCTTCTTTCTCATCAACTCTTCGCCTTTCTCCTTTCCGAACTGCTTGAGCTTTTCCCCGTATTTGTCGATTTTTTCCTGCTCTACAAGTATCCTGCCGCAGTCCCTACACATGCACCTGAGGAGCGTCAGAACAAGCCCTATATAATGCAGGTGCATGATTGGCCGCGCGAGTGCTATATATCCGAAGTGACCGACGCATTCCTTGAGCTTGCTTCCGCACGTCTTGCATCTGAGCCCCGGGTCTATGACTCCCATCCTTATGTCCATCAGGCCGCCATCCACAGGGTAGCCCTCCTTGTCATAAAGCTCAGGCGTGACTATCTTTGTTGAGGCCATTTTCTTGAGAAGCTTGGGGCTGAGCACACCGAATTCCAATGAGCTTACCTGCTTGTATACAGGGCGTTCTGCATCCGGGTCAAACATCGGTTTTTCAGCCGGAGCAGGCTGGGCTGCCTCGGCTTTTATCTCTTCGGCTTCAGGCTCTTCAGCAACTGCCTCTGGCTCGTATTTCTCTTCTGGTTCTTCCCTCTCCTCTCTTTCGTCAGGCTCCATTTTTGCAATTCTATTGTTGTTTTTTGCTCAGTACTTTCCCTTCATCTGGATTTTCGGGTATATGCACATGCTCTTGAACTCGTCAAGTATGAGCTTGAACGCGTAGCTTATCTCTATGTAGTTTATCTCGACCGAGTCGCCGCATACTGTGCAGTAGTCCTTTTTTTTGTAATCGTCATGTATTGCGATTAGTCCGCAGCTTTCGCATACCGGGACTATTGTCCTGTCAGAGTCAAAGCGCTCTTTCAGCAGCAATGATGCGCCGTGCGCTATGAACGTGTCCTTCTCCATCTCTCCAAGCCTTAACCCACCTTCCTTCGCCCTTCCCTCTGTGGGCTGCCTTGTGAGCAGCTGTATGGGGCCTCTTGCCCTTGAATGCAGCTTGTTGGCAACCATGTGCTTCAGCCTCAAATAGTACATATCACCTATGAATATTCGTATCGGGAGCCTTTCGCCCGTTTCGCCGTTATACATTGTTTCGACTCCGTTGTCCCTGAACCCCATTGACAGAAGCTCTTTCCTGAGCGCTTCCTCTGGCTCTGAATCGAAGAGTGTTCCATCGACATACCTTCCTGACAGCGCCCCTACCTTTCCCCCAAGGAGCTCAATCAGGTGTGCCATTGTCATCCTGCTGGGTATGCCGTGCGGGCTGAATATTATGTCAGGCACTATTCCCGATGCTGTGAACGGCATGTCTGTATAGGGAACTACAAGCCCTATGACTCCCTTCTGGCCATGCCTTGAAGTGAACTTGTCACCCACTTCGGGGATTCTCTCATCCCTGATTTTGACCTGCACGAGCTTGTTTCCCTCAGCGTTTTCTGTTATGAGTATAAGGTCAACTATTCCCTCCTCGCCGTGCTTCATTGTCACTGAGCTTTCCCTTCTCGTGTCGCTGGCGAGCCTATACTGGTCCATGCCACTCAGGAATCGCGGAGGCGAGGTTTTTCCTATTATCACATCTGCTTCCCTGACCTTTGCCTCAGGGTATATTATCCCGTCATCCTCAAGGTAGCGGTAGTCCTTCTCGCTCTTGTAGCCCTTCACGTCCTTGTTTGGTATGGATATCTCATCAACAAGGCCTCCGCTATACCTCAACTCTTCCGCAACCATCGGCCTATAGTATGTTCCCCTACCGAGGCCTGCCTCGATCGAGGCCTTGTTTATTATTATGGCGTCCTCCATGTTGTAGCCCTTGTAGCTCAATACTGCCACAACGAGGTTTTGCCCTGCTGGGTGCTTGTCGTATGAGCTTATTTCATGGATGACTGACCTAACAACAGGGGTTTGCGGGTAGTGGAGCACGTTAACGTCCATATCCATCCTTATATGGTAGTTGGCGGAGTAAAGCCCCATTGCCTGCTTCTGGTTCTTTGAGCCTGTGTTGACCTTCTGCGCCGAGTTGAAGTTTGCGTACGGGACAAGAGAGGTTATGAGCCCGAATATGGCAAGCGGCGTTATCTCAAGGTGTGTGTGCCTCGGTGTCAGTTCGTGCTCGAAGAATGCTATGAGCGCGTTGTCCTCTTCGGCTGCGTCAAGGTATTCGATGACTCCCTGCCGGACAAGATCTGACCATGTTATTTCCCGCTTCTCCAGCTGCTTTACGTGCTCCTCAGTCAGCATTGGCTTCTGGCTGCGGACAACTATGAGCGGCCTCCTGAGCCTTCCCCTTGACGCCTCAACGTGCACTTCGTCTGCGTCTTCATCATATGCTACATTGATGTTCTCGGGCACAAGCCCTTTCCTGCGCTCCTCGCGAAGCTTCTGGACGAACTCTACGGGGTTGTCTATTGTGCCTGTGAATTTTCCGCTTACGTATATCTCGGCCATTTTTTCACCTTGAGACTGTCTTCATTCCAAGAAGCCTGAGCGACTTGAGAACTTCCTCCTCGTTTGTGTCCTGGGTTACTGTTGCGAGCAGTGAAAGGTTTTTCTTCAGCCCGATATTTGTTCCTTCAGGCGTCTCTATAGGGCACAGCCTGCCGAGATGGGTTGAGTGCAGTTCCCTTGCCTCGAAGTTTTCCTGGGTCGCGGACAGGGGGCTGACTACCCTCTGAAGATGGGACATTGTTTCGAGGAAGTTAAGCCTCTGTATCCTCTGGCTGATTCCCTTCCTGCCACCTGTCCATGCGCCTGTTGACATCGAGCTGTATATCCTTGAGGTGAGCAGCTTTTCCCTTATAATCACCTTTATGGTCGGGAACTTGCCTCTCTTCACTATCCTTTGGAAGTTGTACAGCAGGTCGCTTATCAGCACCTTCATGTTGACGCGGACAAGGTCTGCGAGCAGGTCTCCGCTGAGCTTGAGCCTCTTGTTCGAATAGTTGTCCTTGTCATCTATTTCAAGCTCGCCCCTTATCGTCAGTATGAGCTTCTTGAGAAGCTTGCACAGATTGTATGCCTTAGCTACCCTGTCCCTTGGCGATGTTCCTAGATGCGGCAGCAGGTATTTGTCAAGTATTTCTCGGGCTCTCTCAATCCTTATTTCCTTTGACTGGGTTATGCCTACGCGCTTTGCTATGTAGTCAACAGCGTCTTCCTCTGCCTTGACTTCTGCTGCTTCAATCAGGTTAACTATGACCTCATCCAGCCTCCTGTCGGGGGATATGAAGCGCATTATGTCCTCATCCCTTGTAAGCCCGAGGGCCTTTATTACAACCGTGACAGGTATCCTCCTTACCCTTGTGAATGTCAGGTAAAATATCCCGTCCCTTAGCCGTTCGAGGCTGTGGGGTATCTTGTACGAGCCGTATTCTGAAAATATCTTTCCGACTACCTTGCTGGGCCCTGTTGCGTCAGCGTCTGTTATGAACCTGTTGGATGCGAGGTCCTCAACCTTTACAAGGACTTTTTCAGTACCGTTTATTATGAAATATCCACCTGGGTCGTCAGGGTCCTCCCCCTGCTGGACAAGCTCCTCATTGCTTAACTTATACAGGTGGCATTGCTTCGACCTAAGCATTATCGGGAGGTTTCCTATCTGGGTTTCGAAGGATTCGCGCTGAGCCCCGTTTATATGTGCACTCACTGTTATGTATATTGGTGCAGCGTAGGTTATCTTTCTCAAGCGGGCCTCGATAGGGTAGATTTTCCTCTTGCTCCCGTCAGCTTCTGTTATCTCCGGCTTGGTTACCCTTACCTTGTCGAACCGTATCTTGAACTCGTCAACGTTTGGAGGGATTATTGTGGGCTCTATCTCCCTGTTTTCCTCAATTATCCTGGGGAGCTCGACTTCTATGAAGTTGTTGAAAGACTCTATGTCTGACTTTATGAAGGACTGCTCCTCAAAGTATTTCCTCATCAGCAGAGGGTAATCAACCATTGACAACCACCCTGTAAAAGACAGCTTTTCCTGAAGTCGGGCTGGCTCTTGTTATCCTGACTACGTCGCCCTGCTTGGCTCCGAGACCTGAAAGCGCAGGGTCCTTGCCAAGTATTTTTGGAAGCTCAGAAACAGATATGCTGTACCGCTCAAGAAGCGCTTCCTTTTCCTTTTCGCCGAGCTTTTGGTGCTTTGGCACCAGGGCGTGCTTCTTTACATCCAGCTTGTTAGACATTTTTTCTTTTTTCCCCTTGATTGGCTTTCGCCTTTAAAGGATGGGCCGGACGGGAATCTCGTCTTGTGTTTCGAACCCGCGACCGTCTGCTTAAAAGGCAGACGCGCTATTGCCCAGGCTTGTTTCCAGGCTGCGCTACCGGCCCATGATTGGAGAGCGCCCTGGCCGGGACTTCCAGCAGCCAACCGTTAAGCTCGCTCTTTTTGAACCCGGGTCGAAGCCGTTCCGCCCAAAGTTGACAGGGCTTCATGATAGGCCAGACTACACTACCAGGGCAGGTAACCTGATGGAGGCATCTTTTTTATAGCTGTGACTCCTGCAACCTTGTTGCCCTGCCTGTGAAGGCAGCAGAAAGATTGAAGAGCCATTGCCGAAAGGAGAAAAACAGCCTGTATTTAAAGGTTTCTAATGGGCGAAAAAGCTAATCGAACAGTTTAAAAAGTGCAGAGCTGTTTTGCCTGCCATGAGACGCTCATACTTTTTTGCACTCGTGGCTGTTGTCTCCCTACTGATAGTTGCCGGGTGCAAGGAGAATGCGCAATTCCAGCCAGCAAACCAGTCTAACCAGACAACCAACGCTTCCCAGGAACCCACAGGCCCCAAAGTACATGTTGTTGAGGTTTCCTCTTCAGGCCTTAGTCCTGATTCCCTATCCGTAAAAAGAGGTGATACAGTCATGTTCGTGAACAGGGATTCGGGCAAGCACTGGCCTGCCTCTGATGTTCATCCAACTCATGGCGATTATCCTGAACCTGGAGGCTGCATCAAGAGCAGGTTTGATGCGTGCAGGGGGCTTTCTACGGGTGAGTCCTTTTCTTTTGTTTTCAATGTTCCTGGGAAATGGGCTTACCATGACCACATAAACCCAGGATTTACTGGCACAATAGCGGTCACTTAGCTCTACTTTTTATTTGGCTTGCCGCTGGGCTGCTTCCTCAAACAGCCTTGTTGCCTTGTCGCCGAGCGCAAGCACGAATGGAGCGAGCCTTGGCCCTCTATCCCTGTTCAGCAGCACCATGTATGCTGCCCTGAAGAACTCCTTGGGCTCAAGCCCGGCTGATTTGCATGCGGCGTAGAATTCCTGTGAGAGCCCTTTCTCATCGTGCTCTTTTCTCTTCAGAGCTTCAGACACAATGCCTAACGCGTTTCTCTGCTTTTCGCCAAGCTCTGCTTTTGGCTTTTCCTGCAGCTCAAACCTTTCTGCTTCCGGGGCGTATCTCTGCACCCATTTCTTTGCCTTCCCTACCCTTGCAATGAGCAGCTCTTCAATGCGCTCGTCATAATGCCCTGTCTTGGTGAGGCTCCTTACGATGCCCTCCCGTGTCGTGAACAGCTGGCTTATCATTACCGCGTGGCTGAAGCTCATGCTTATGCATGGCTCAGGGCTTTCCTTCTTGTTTGACAGCTCATAAAGCCTCTTTATGTGCCTGTCTTCCTTCTCGTTGTCTGTTTTCTTCAGGCCAAAGTATACCTTCGCTGCCTCGTCATACTCATCATATAGCTGCGGCATGTCCTGCCACGAGAAGCTTCTTGTCTTCATGAGCCTCTTGTTATAGAAAAAGGATAACAGTTGCGGGCTGGCTACTTCAAGCCAGTCACCCGGGTAAATCACGTTTCCAAGAGACGCTGACATCTTCACCCCTTTTATCATCAAGTGCTCATAGAAGAGCGGCTCAGGCGACGGGAAACCGAATATGCGCTCTGCTATTTCCGCATTGACCCAGAACGCGCTGTTCGGAACTATATATTCCTTGCCTGCCCCCTCGCAGCATACCTTCCAGAACGCCCACTCTGCAGCCCACTCGCCCTTCCACAGCAGCTTCCCGTTCCCCTTGTCAGGGTTGTCCTCTCCCCTGTGGCTGCAGCCTTCTGCAACTGTTGATTCGAAAAGGTAGTCCTTGCATGTGTAGTGCACAATGCCATCCTCTATCCTGGTGACTTGTGCCGTTACTATTTTCCCGCAGTTCTCACATATTGGCGTCCACGGGCACCAGTTCTTCTTGAGCGGGTTTGTCCTATACTTGTCCTGTATGTCCTTGACATACTCGACCTTTTCAAGCAGCTTCCTGATATACGGCCTGAAGCTGCCTTTCCTGTACTCTGCCCTTGTCGAGTATCGCTCCATGCTGACTGATACAAACCTGTCAAGCACCTCAAAATACCTTGACTTGTGGTGCTCTGCATAGCTCTCGTGGCAGGACTCAGGGTCAGGTATGTCTGTTACCGCGAACCCTATGTACTTGCTGTAGCTTTCAGGCACTCCTTCAGGGACTTTTCGCAAGGGGTCCATGTCCTCTGCCACCCATATCAGCCTAGCCCTGACCCCTGCTCCTGTGAGCGCCCTGTATGCTGTTGCTCCCCTTACTGTGTCGCTGAGCCTTCCTATGTGCAGCACGCCGGATATAGATGCGGAGGTCTTTACTGTGAACTCATTGAACTTCTCTATTTTTCTGTCGACATACCTGAACTTCTCTCTCGTTATTATCCTGTTCGCGAGCTGGTCTGCCCAAAAAAGGCCGAATTTCTCCTCGTTTTCGGTGTTTTCACTCATTTAGTATCAGTGGTTTTTGTCCTGAAGCTATTTTTATTTAAAGGTTATTACCAAAAAAAATGTATGGGCCCAGCGGGATTCGAA
>JACQST010000038.1 GCA_016211185.1 Candidatus Woesearchaeota archaeon
GTCTTAGTGTGGTTTGTTGTGACATAAACTCAAACAACACTAAGGCCTATTTCTACTCATCTGTCAAACTTGGGTAATAAATCAGTTAAGTATCTCATAAAACGCATCAAATATTGGCGTGTCTGTGGTTATTGTGTGGAAGTCTGTTTTTGTTTGTGTGCCGAGCTTCTTTAGCTGGCTTATGTGGGCTTCAAGCTTTCTCTGGTATTCTGATTTGAGCCTGGAGCTTATGTATGTCCTTATTGCCTGGTTGGTTTCAAGGTCTTTTAGCTTGACATCCCCTTCTATTCCGAGCTTGCTCTCTGAAGGGTCTAATACCTGTATGAGCTTGACGTCGTTATTGCCGAGGTGGTATGTTGCCTCCTTTACGCCTTCAGGCTCGTAGAGGAAGTCTGAGAGTATTATGGCTATTGACCTTGTGCCCATTGTTTTCCTGTAGCTGAAGATTGACTTCGCGAAGTCAGAGGTGCCTGAGGGCTTGGTGTTGTTCAGGAGCTCTACCATTGTTGCGAGGTGGCTGAGACCTCTTTTTGGCTGGAATACCCTGAGCGTGTCTGAGAAGGTGGCGTATTGAAACCTTTCGTTTCCCCTCATTGCGAGGTATGCGAACCCTATGCCCAGCATTGATGCGTATTCGAACTTTGTGGGCTTGCCGTAGTTCATGCTGGCGCTGCTGTCTATTATGACGTGAACAGTAAGGTTTCTTTCTTCCTCATGCCTTTTTATGTATAGGTTTTCTGTCCTTGCGTAGACGTTCCAGTCTATCAGCTTTATCTCGTCGCCAGGCACGTAAACCCTGTGGTCTTTTATGGTTGTTCCTTTGCCTGTCAGCAGGCTGGGCCTTGCTCCTGCATATTTTGAGGTTACCCTTTTCCTCACTACAAGGTTGAACCTTGCCAGTCCTGCCAGGTATTCTGTTGTTATCATGCTACAATCATTTTTTGTTCATTTAGTTCTGTCAAGCAGCTGAGTTATTGCGTCGTCTGTGTTCATGCCTTTTCTTTCTGCTTCGAAGTTCAGTATTACGCGGTGCCTCAGCACGGGGTATGCCATTTTTAATACGTCTTCTGTTGCTACGTGGTTTCTTCCTGCTATCAGCGCCCGGGCCTTTGACGCCAGTATGAGGCCGACTGTTGCCCTCGGCGAGGCTCCATAGCTGAACAGGTCAAAGCCCCTTGTCTTTGTTATTATTTTCACTATTCTTTCCTTTAGGTCTGAGGCTATTGGAACCTGTCTGGTGAGCTGCTGCAGTGAGACAAGCTGCTCCTTGTTCAGCACTACTTTAACCCTCCTGTCCTTTAGCTCTGCCCCATACCTGTTTATTATCTCCATCTCTTCCTGGTAGTTTGGATATGTCACCTTTATCTTGAGAAGGAACCTGTCTGACTGGGCTTCTGGCAAGATGTACGTGCCCTCTTGCTCTATGGGGTTCATAGTAGCTAATACAAAGAACGGCTCGTCAAGCTTGAACGTTGAGTTCCCCACTGTCACCTGTTTCTCCTGCATGGCCTCAAGCAAAGCAGACTGGGTCTTGGGCGTTGCCCTGTTTATCTCGTCCGCAAGGACAACGTTGGCGAATACGGGGCCTGGCTGGAACCTGAATTCCTTTTTCCCTGCTGTTTCCTCTATCAGGTATGTGCCTGTTATGTCTGAGGGCATCAGGTCCGGGGTGTTCTGTATCCTGCTGAACTTTAATTCCATGAGTCTGGCTATGGTCCTTACCATTGTCGTTTTTGCCAGCCCGGGGTATCCCTCGATTAGGGCGTGGCTGTCGCATAGTAGGGCAACGAGTATCTGCTCTATGGTCTCATCCTGTCCTACTATCACCTTGCTTATCTCGGCCTTTATGTCCTCAAACGTTTTCTTGTAAGCCTGCATATTTGCCAACCTCCTTTTTTTAAGTGTGATTAACTTTGCGCTATTGACGCGAAGTAGTTCTTGACTATTTCTTGCTGCTCTTTTGGTATCCTCTCTTCGTATGTTGCTGTTGTTACCGCAGCTACTTCGTCAGGGTATTGTTCTGTGAAGTCTCTTGCCTCTACCTCCTTTACGTCTCTAAGGCTGATTTTGTCTCCTGATGGCTTGAGCATGAGTTTGAGCTCTTCGTCTCCGAGCTTTGCTATCTTGGGTGCTCCGAGGATGTCTTTGTCGCTTGTTACCTTTGCCCCTCCTTTCTTGCCTCCTATTGATATGGTGGGTGTCTTGTCTTCTCCTGGGATGAAGGTTATGTTTATCTCTGTGCCGTTTGTTGCTTTTTCTATTGCGGGCTCGATGAATTTCAGGCTGATTGACACCGGCGCGAACAGAAGTATCAGGAAACAGAGGAGCCCTGCGAGGCAGGTCTTGGCGAGCAGCTTCCTTTCGTCCACGAATTCTGCTTCCTCCACTTTTGTGAGCTCTGATATGACTTCTTGGTGCAGCTCGTTTACGACAGGGTTCTCCACTTTTGCGTATTCTGCTGCTGTGCGGAGCTTTTCCCTCATTCTTGGGTAGGTTGCCTCTGCCTGTAGTATCTTGTTTGTTGTTACTTTTTTGCCTGTTTCTATTATTATGTAGGCAAGCGTTATTGAGACCGCGAGCACTTTTGGGAGGTTAAGGATTGAGAGTATGAAGTAGGCTGACAAAAAAGCGATTAGGCTGTTTATTGCTGTTTCGAACACGTATATCTTTGCCAGAGCTGTTTTCAGTTCCCTGACCGCGTATGTTATTTGCCTCATTTTAGCAGGTCTCGTTGAGCCTCTGCCTTAGCGAGCAGACCTGGCTTCTTAGGCTGGATACCTGTATTTCGAGGTCTTTTGAGTAGTCCTGCTGGGTCTTGAGGGCTCCTTTTGTTGATGTTAGCTCTGATTCTGCTGTTTGCAGCTCTGCTTCTTTCTGCCTGAGCTCTGAGAGTGTCTGTATCAGTTCGGTTTTTGTCTGGGCGAGTTCCAGCGATACGCGTTCGCTGTAGTCTGTGACGTTTGTGTATAGCACGTCAAATTGTTCCTTTACTTCTGTCTTGAGCTTGAGTTCCCTGTTTGCTTCTGATAGCTGTCCTCTTTGGACTGAGAGGTTGTAGTTGAGCTGGTTCGCGAGGTCGAGTTTTTCTGCGTAGCTTAGTGAGACGTTTTTGTATGTTACCTGGTAGTATGTTGTTAGCCCGGCCATTATGCCGAGGGTTACTATCGTAAGCATGATTAGGAACAGGTTTACGTTCTTTCTGATGTATGCCATTTTTTCCTTTTTGCTCAGTGGTTTGTGTCCTTTACTGCTTATTTATTCTTTTCGTTTCAATTGCTCGCCTGGCTGCTATCTCGGCAAGGAATGCTGCCAGAGCGGCTATTGTCAGTATCCATGAGTAGCTTTTGCTGTCTGTCTTTATGCGTTTTGCATCGTGTTTTGCCTTTTCGATTATCTGCTGTGTTTCGTGGGGTTCGAACATTTGGCCGTTTGTTATTGCCACGAGCTTCTCAAGCTCCGGGTTTGGGCCGCTCATGCTTGTTTCCTTTTGGTTGTTGACTGCTACGATTGCGTCAAAGAACCTGTAGAACCCGGGTTCCTGTGGCTTGTATGTGGCTTTATAGAGCCGTTCTCCTGTCTTGGTGAAGTTGAGCTCAGGGCTTGCCGGCATGGTCTTGGATATTATGCTTATCTCTACTTCTTCCCCGAGGTATGCGTCTCTCATTTGGACGTCGAACTGCTTGTTCCTGCTGAGGTCTCCTATTACCCAGTTTATTGTTCTTGTGAGGACTGCTGAGTTCTGTTTTTTTAGCATCTCCGCGTTCCATGCGGCTCCGTCGTCTGTTGAGAGCGTCGCTATCCTTCCGAGCCCGAACCTCCAGGCGGTTAGTATGGGCTCGTTTCCTGTTGTGGTTATGAGGAGCTGTGCCTGTGACTTGGGTATTACGAAGTTGTAGCCTGTAACTGCTGCTTTCAGAGAGATGCTTTTTGTTATGAAGTGGTAGGTGTTTATGGTTTCTATTGAGTATGTGTTGTTTGCCTTTTCTGATTCGCCAAGGACTATCTTTATCTTCTGGGTTTCTGTTGGCTCAAAGTATGTCCCTCTGCCTGCTGTTGCCATGTCCTGCATGTGTGTCCGGTCTGTCCTTTCACCCACGCCTATCGTGTAGAGCTTTATTCCTGATGCTGCTGCGAGTGATGCCATCCTTACGTCTTCTGGTGGCGGGCCGCCTGTTATTCCGTCTGATATGAGGATTATGTTTTTGCTTCCGTGGGCTTGTGTGAGCATGTCTATTGCTGCTGAGAGGCCTGCTGCTATGTCTGTTCCCCTTCCGTATGCCAGCCTGGCTATCTTGTCTTCAAGTGCTTTCTTGTCCGGCTTTGCGAGGTCTGTTATCTTGTGCGGCTGGGACTCGAATGCTATTACTCCTACGTTGTCTGTGTCTTTCAGCTCTTTGAGAACTGAGATTGCGAGTGCCTTCTCCACTTCCTCAACTGTGTTACTGCTTGCCTGTTTGAATGAGCTGGATGTGCTTCCTGAGACATCTATGAGCAGCACTACGTTGACGTCTTTTTTTGGCTCTTCTTTTCCTGTTCCGACAGTTACTGGAAGCAGGGCTTCATAAGGCTTGTATGCTGATGATTTGTAGTTGTCCTTGTCAAAGGATTTTTTCCCTCCTATCACGAGTATTCCGTTTCCTTCGAGGGCGTATTCTGCGAGCTGTGCTGTTGGCAGCGTGTCTGCTTTTTGGTCATTTATTATTACTGCCGCGTAGCCTGATATGTCGTCTGGCGTTGTGTGGGTGGTTGTTACATCGTATATGCTGTTGAGTATTGTGCTTAGGGGCGAATCCCTTGTTGTCACAAACAGCAGTTTTGGTTTTGGCTGGACTTTTATTGTCTTGAGGAACCTGTTGTTTTCGGGGAATTCATCCTGTGCGGTTATCTGGGCTGCCATCTGGTGGTAGCCTTCTTCAAGCATTTTTGTGAACTGGAGCCGCTTGCTTTCAGTTATGTCCTGCTCAAGTGCCGCTTCTCCATCTATTGTAAGGGTGAGTTTGTAAGGCTTCAGGGTGCCTGTCTGCTTGACTGAGACTTCGAAGTTGTTTTCTACGTCTGCTGTTGTTTCGTGCGGGCCTTCTATCGTGACAAGGGCGTCGGAAGATGTCTGTTTCAGCCTTACTGCGCTTATTGTCGTGTTAAGTGATGACGCGAGCAGCATTACGTCTCCTAGCGCCCTTCCGAAGTTGTTGTTTCCGTCTGTCAATAGGAGCACGCTGTCGTCTCCTTGTATGTTCGCAAGTATTGAATCCCCTATCGCTGACCTGTTTCCTTCTGCGAGCGTTTTCAGGTTTACTGGGAACTGATTTGATGCCTCTGAAGCTATGGCTTGGGTTGCTGTCATGTCGAACATTCTTGTCGAGTCTGAGTTGTCCGCGAGTATTGTTAGGGATGGGTTTCCTGGTATGGTTTGCTGCCGCAGATCGAATGGCTGGGCTAGTGCTGCTATTAGCAGCGATATCGTCAGGAGCCTTGTGAAGTAGACTATTATCCTTTTTCGCGCCCTTGTTTTTCTGAATTCGGCCTGTTGCCTGTAGTCCTCAAACCTGACAAAGTCTCTTCTTATTATGAAGAACAGGATTATTGCTGCTGCGGGTATTGCGTAAAGCAGTTGCGGGTGCTTGAATGCTATCACAGGTCTCCCCTTCTTTTTATGTATAGCAGCTCTGCCAGCAGTATCGCTATTCCCGCGGCTATCATGTATTGCTCGAATTTCATGTCTCTTTTCTCTGTGCCCTGCCTTGCTGAGATGAGTTTTTCCTCGTTGAGCAGGGGCATGTCTGTTTTTGCCACGTCAGATTCCTTTTCGTTGAGCAGGCTTGCTGCAACCTTCTTGTTTCCCGAGGCGTAGAAGCCTGCCTTGTCCATATACTGCTTTATCCCTGTCTGGTCCGCGTATATCTTTCCTGTCCTGTAGTTGTAGTCGTTTAGGTCGTCTGTTTCTGTGAGGAAGTTTATGAGCTTGCTCCAGAATATTGGGTAATAGACTGTTGTCTTGAAGTCGCTGTAGTCGTCTATTATTCCTGAGTATATTATCTTGCCCCTGCCCTCGTCTCTTAATGCGAGCATTGCTGCGGTGCCTGCCTCTGCTATGACTGCTGTGCCTTTCTTCGGCGTTGCGTTGTAGTATCTGAACGCTGTCCCAAAGTCAACGTCTGTAGTGAACCTGTTTGTTATGGTTGTTGTGATTTTGGTGTTGTTTCTCGGCTCTCGCACATGGACAGGCATTATGTCTGCGGGAAGTGTGCCTATGCCTTCCTGTGCTGTTATTATTATTGATGTTCCGTTTTTCGTTTTCCTGAGCGCTTCCTGGTAGAAGTCCGGCAGGACGAGGTTTGGTGAGAAACTGTGCATTATTATTACGTCGTATTCGAGATTGGGTATTACTGGCGGTTCTGCTATTGACAGCTGTATGTCTTTGGATGCCTGCAGTGCTGTTTTCAGGTAGCTCCTGTCAGAGTTAGTCACCAGCAGCACTTTTATCCTCTTGAGTCCGGGTGCGCTTATGTATGCGTGGTTGTCTACATCGAAGTCGTCCTTTTCCTGGAGCCGGATCTCGGTGTATCCAGATGGCGTGTCAAACTCGTAGGTTTCAATGGATTTGGGCAGCACTGTTTTCTGTATGTGCTTTGTGCCTTCCTCTCCTATTATGCTGAGGGTTGCCGTTATGTCCTTTGGGTTGTAGTTCTTTACTATGGCCTTTGTTGTTGTTTTTCCAA
This sequence comes from Candidatus Woesearchaeota archaeon, assembly GCA_016211185.1. GTDB lineage: Archaea > Nanobdellota > Nanobdellia > Woesearchaeales > UBA10216 > JACQST01. The sequence goes on from JACQST010000038.1 coordinate 6,720, forward strand.
GGACAAGGTCTGTTATGCCTGCGTTTGCTGCGTGTCCGGACACGCTTATGAACTCTGAGCTTACGCCTTTTGATGCCAGGATTCTTTTTGATGCTATCAGGTCTGGCCCTTCGGTGTTGATGAAGTCGCTTATCACGTATACCTTTCCAAGCTTGTCCTTGACAAGGTCCCCTGCAAGCAGCATTGCGTCTCCTATGTTCGTGGCTGTGTCGCTGGGTGTGGCTGCCGTGAGCACCTTTTCCGCCTCTTCTGTTGTGCCGTCTTCAAGCACAAGAAGGGGTGTGTTTTGTGCCAGTATCACTGTTACTGTTCCGTGTAGCCTTGACCGTGCGGCTTCTGTTGCCTGGCTCATCCTGCTTCCTGTCTGCATGCTCGCTGACGTGTCAAGGACTATTATCGTCTTCTCGATGGCCTGCTCCCCGATTAGTGTTGTGAACGGCAGTGTGGCAGAAACCGACAGTAAGGCCAGGGCAAGCAACTGTATGAAGAAGAGCAGGCTGTTGAAGAACTTCCTGAAGAATGCTGTTTTCTTGTTGAAGCCCTTTTCAAGCATGAAGAACATCAGGGAGGGTATGCTTTTTTCCTGAGGCTTCGGCCTCATCAAGTAGAGCAGGACAAGTGCAAGTATGCTTGCTAGTGCATACCAGCCTGGGGGGTTGGCAAACTGCAAGTCGGGCATAAACGGTTTTGGCCTCTTTTCTTACTGAGCCTTGTATGTTTCAGCGCAGTGGTTTGAGCAGAACCTGTATATCTCTCCCTCGATTTCCTTTTCCACGAAGTCCTCCACTATCACCTTGCCGCACTTCGGGCACTTGGACATCTTTTCGCCTTCCTCATATCCCTGTATGAACCCTTCCTCTTCGGGGCTCAGCTCATCCTCTTCCTCCATCTCATCCATTTCTTCGTCATAGATGTCTGGTTCGCGGTCTTCTCCGGCGTACTTCTCATCGTCGTTATTTGCCATTCTTGCTCACCTCTGTAAAAGCTTCAAGGGTTCTCTGAGCCTTTGTCTCTGCAGCTCTCTTGTATGGTATCCAGCTCTTCCTGAAGACCGCTGGGTGCTTGTCGAAGTTATCATCTAAAAAGGCCTTGGTAAGGGGGTCTGTTAAGTAGCCTGAGCCAAAGTTGTTGCCTATTTGGTTTTTAATCTTTTCTATTTCGTTTTCCCTGGTTACCTTCGCAAGTATTGATGCTGCGCCGCACTCAACGTGGTTGAGGTCTGCCTTGTGCTCAACTATCAGCTCGGTTCTGCTGTCTTGCAGTAGCCGCGCCAGGTAGCTTTTGTAGCTGGCAAGGTTCACGCTTGGGCTGTCTATTATCGCCTTGTCCGGTTTCAGCTGGCTGATTATGTGTGCGGTCTTCTGTGCTTCCAGCCAGTTCAGGTTAAGGGTGGATGATTCAAGGGCTGAGTCTATCTCTTCTGCCGGTATGACTGTTATCATGTGCCTGGCTGAGAGCCCTGTTATCTTGCCGTATAGTTCCCTCATCCTGCTTATTGTGAGAAGTTTCGAGTCCTTTACGCCCAGTAGCTTAAGCTCTCCTGCTGCCTGCTCATCCAGAACTACTCCGGCCATCACCATTGGGCCCAGGATGGGGCCTCTGCCAGCTTCGTCTATGCCACAGGTGAGAACCATCAAAGTATTGGCTCATCACGATTTTTAAATGTTGCTTATTCTTTCAAAAGGTCTATGCATGAGAAGAGGTAGCGGGGGCAGGACTTTCACGCGGTCCTAAAAGACCATGCTTTGAACCTACGACAACCACATAATGCGCAAGGCGCGCATCATTCTATGGGTTATGAGCCCATCGGGCAATCAGGCAATAAGTCTCCTGGCTGCCCTACCCCGCTATGGGTTTCGGGATACGGCAACAATTTATAAATGTTTACTAATAAAAACGCCTTGGCCTGAAGCCATGGCATTTTTATATCAAGCTTTTTTCCAAAATGGCAATGAATTCGGTTATGGCACTATCTGCGGCTGCTTGTTATGGAGCTGCGAATGTCCTGATAAGGAGGGGTCTTCACGGCTCAAACCCGCACGCAAGCCTGTTCTTTTCGCTGCTGACTAATTCAGTAGTCATGTTTGCGATGGTTCTTGCGTTTGTGCCGCTGACGCTGCTGCTCACTTTGAAGGCAGTGGCTGTTTTTGGCGTAGCTGGAATAATCGCACCAGGTCTTTCAAGGATGCTGCGGTATACAAGTCTTGAGAGGGTTGGCATTGCAAGAACAGGCCCTATATCTGTTATCTCCCCCGTTATATCAACTGCAATAGCTGTTGCCCTGCTTGGTGAGCACCTCACGTTCAGCATAGTTGCAGGAACCTTTCTTATAATCGCGGGGGTGTTCTTCGCTTCAAGAAGGGAGCTTGACACCAACCCGAAGGACATGGCATTTGCTTTTGGAGCTGCTGTGCTTGTTGGCATTGCTATGCCTGCGAGGAAGTATGGGCTTGAGGTGGTTGATTCGCCTGTGATGGCAGGGTTTGTTACTGCGTTTGTTGCCTTCGTTATGGCCTCCTTGGTTATCAGCTTCACCGGTAACAGCAGGAAGATAGCTCCAGGGGACCCCGGGATAAGGTTTTATGTTTTTTCAGGGCTCCTGACAAGCGCAGGGTTTGTCCTTAACTTCATGGCGCTTTCTTCAGGCGATGTTAGTGTCGTAGGGCCGCTTGTCCAGACAACGCCTTTGTTTGCGCTTGTTTTTGTGCAGCTCTTCATAAGGCACCTTGAGTCAGTTACAAAGGAGATATGGGTCGGCACGCTTGTGGCCGTTGCCGGTGTGGTTTTGGTCAGTGTGTAGTTCAAATGTTCTTCAGCCTCTCAAGGTAATCCTCATAAGTGACTGGTGATTTAACCCCGAAATCAGCAAGCAGGCCTATAAGCTCGCTTATGAAAAACTATAAAAAAGGCTTCAGCACCCTTCTCCAATGTGCCGAGGTCGCATAGCCCGGCCATTGCGGTGGATTGCTATTGTGCCCTGTGCACCATGATTTCCATGCATGGCCTACAAACATCCACTGTGCGAAAGCACACGGGAGTTCAAATCTCCCCCTCGGCGTAAGGCAGTATGGGAGCATTGCCACATCCAATAATGTGGCATATGTTTCCCTTTATTAAGCCCTGTTTCTTGCCCTATTGGAAAAAGATATAAACAATCTCAAGGGGAAAACTTTAAATATAAATACGTATAAAGTACGTACTATGGTAGCCTTCCGCAAGGCGGTTTCACGAGGGACAAGATTCAGCCAGATTTATGTCCCAAAATCAATGCATGGGCTGATAGAGCCGGGGGACGAAGTTGAGGTAAGGCTAGTAAGGAAAGGGGTCAGGCTGCACTATTCAAAGGGCCTCCAAAAACTGAGTGAATTCAAGGAAGGGCTCATCAGGGATGTATTCTCCTTTCTGGAGAAAACGGTAAATCCAGTTTCCATTTTTGTGGTCGGCTCCTTCCTCAGGGAGAAAACAGGCTATAATGACATTGACTTGGTTTTGCTGTTTGGAGAAAAAAAGCCCTCTGAAAAATTAGTGAATTACTGCCTCTCTGAAAAATTTAACCTGAAATTCCACCTGCTTTTCCTTGATAAAGGCCACTTTGACAGGCTGCTTAAAATGTGCCCCCTGACCAGGACGATGTTCACAAGCTTTGTGTCCAGCCACAAAGCTGAGGTTCCCCGAGAAACTTATGTCGACAGGAAGCACATCAGGTTCCTGCTTATGATGCCCCACGACCTGCTCGAGATAAGACTTGGCAGCAGGCCTTACTTTGACTCCTTGAGGAGACTGATCACAATTGAAAGGTTCCTTAAAAACAAATCACTGGACGCCTCAGAAATAAACAGGGAAATGAAAGCCCTGATGAACCTACATTTATACAAGAAGGCAGGGAATAATGAGGAAATTGAGCAAGGCTCAGTTAATCTTCTCAGGAAGCTGATAAGGGAAAAGCTTGCTTTAATAGAAGAGCTGCTGAATCATGGGGAAAAATAAGGATATCCAGGAACTAACCAACTTAATGTCAAGGGCACTCAGGCACAGGATAGGAAGCATTGTAAACAAGGAGGAGTTCTATGCAGGAAAATATGCACGAGATGCGGAGACGATACTTAAGGAGGCAGAAAACGTAATGCTCAGGCACAACTGGAACAGAAATGACAAGGCAGCGATAAGGACCCAGCTAAATTCCAAGCTGAGGAAGGAGCTTGAGGAAAAGGATTTTCTTGACCCAAGAAAGTTTGACATAATGGAAGCTGAAATTTCAAAGGCTCTGAAAGAACTCGGCATCGACTAGGATAATAGTTAATCTCTTTAATTTCAAAACTTTTAATGAGCCAGAAGAAGAAAATCAGGGCATAGAAGGAATAGGAGGATACTTGAAATAAACAAACCCCCGGCGTTCTTATCATTGATTAGTTGTTTTTATACCCCTACAAATAATGAAAAATGGAAAAATATATAAA
>JACQST010000030.1 GCA_016211185.1 Candidatus Woesearchaeota archaeon
CCCTATGCATGAACCTTTCCTCCTGTTTTCTTTTTTGTTTTATTATAGTATTCCGAGACGTGGTTTTTTGGCAGAGCCCACTATTTAAATGTTTTCTTTTTACTACTGTGTAGGTTCAATAGGTTTTTTAAAGGCAGTTTTTTATAGTCTGGTTTGTAGCCAGGGGGCATGGCGGATTTTGATCTGGGCTACTTTTATTACATGCATGACAAGATAGAGGAGGCAAAGGAGCTTGAGGCTTCAGGCAGCAACATGATGAGCCTCGGCATGCTCTTGATACTTGCTTCTTTGTCACTGGCATATATTTTCAGCTCTGTCGGCCTTCTTGTTTTCTCCTTCTTCGGTATAGCGCTCTTCATAATGGGTGTCCGGCGCCATTCAAGGATGCTTCGCTTAGCTGTTGACACCAAGCGGGGGTCTGCAAAGACCTTGGTTGTTAGCCACCAGCCACTGCGCCCTGCGCATATCCTGAGAAGCCCTTCCATAATAAGGGAGAGCCTTTCAAGGCCTTTCTCTGAAGAAATCTCTCTTCATGTCTCAGAGAAGCAGCGGATTTCAAGAGTAGTCAGGGATAATTCCGGAGCAGACATAAACACAGTGTACAGGCTTTACAGGCAGGACAGGGGGGTTTATGAGCCTGAGCATTTTGTCAAGGCCCTTCACAGCCTGAAGAAGCACGGCCTTGTTGAGGTAAGGAAAATATAGTCTAAGGGAAAAGTGATTTTACTGTTTTTCATGTGGTCACTTATCAACCTTTTCCCGAGAGAATTAAATATAGCAAGATTGCTGCGGTGATAATGAGAGCTATTGCCGCTGCATTAAGGCTTTTTGCCACTCTTTTAACCGAGTTTGGTTCGTTCCTGTTTTTGACGAATGCTATGGAAAAAACAATAATCAGCGGAATACCCAGCAAAAAAATGTAAAGTAATTCTATTACCTGAAAAAGTCCGCCTAGTGGGTCGTCTAATGCCCCATAGTTTCTATTAAGGGTGTACCCTCCTACTAAAAAGACTATGAGTCCCCACACAATCAGTCCGCTTAGGAATATCTTTGGTCCTTGAATAATCGAAGGGGGTTCCCCCGATTTGCTTGCTGCCGTTTGCACCTGAAAGGGTTTCATAATAATCACAAATCCCTTATCCCTTGCTCATCGACGTAGAAGCTTGCTTCTCCTTCTGGCAGGTTTGGGCTGTCAACCAGCTTTGCAACCCTTGAGCCTTTCTTTCCCCTTCTGAGGTACATCCTGTATGTGCTGTTGTGGCTGACTATGTGCCCTCCGATTGCTTCTGTGGGGTCTCCGAAGAACACGTCAGGCTTGGCCATGACCTGGTTTGTGACATAAACGCACAGGTTGTGTGTTGTGGCGAGCTTCATGAGGGCGTGCATGTGCTTGTTCAGCTTCTGCTGCCTGTCAGCGAGTGTTCCCCTGCCCACAAATTCTGCCCTGAAGTGGGCTGTTAGTGAGTCAACAACTACAAGCTTTACGTTAAGCCCTTTCTTTATTAGGTCTTCGACCTTTTCTGCAAGGAGCATCTGGTGGTCTGAGTTGAATGCTCTTGCAACCTTTATGTTTTTCAGCACCTTGTCTGCATCCATTCCTTCCGGGATAAGTTGCTTTATCCTTTCCGGCCTGAAGGTTGATTCTGTGTCTATGAACACCGCGATGTTTTCCGGGTTGTTTTTCTGCACGTTCACGCAGAGAGTGTGGGCTAGCTGTGTTTTCCCAGAACCATAAGCGCCAAACGCCTCTGTGATTGCTCCTGTCTCAAATCCTCCGCCGAGGAGGTTGTTGAGTGAGTTGCTTTTTGTGGTTATCCTTTCTATCAGCTCCCTTTTCTTGAGGACTTCATCTGCGCTTTCAAAGCCCATCTCGAGTTTTTCCCTTGCTGCCTGTATTGCTTTGCGGGCAGTGAGTTCATTCATTCCTGTTAGTTCTATTATCTCTCCGGGCGTGGCTACGGCTATGCTCATGGCTGTGTCAAATCCTCCGGCGGCAAGCTTTTCTGCAGAGGCAGCTCCAACTCCGGGTAGCTGCATGAGCTCAGCCAGCTTTGCAGTTATTGGTATGTCTGCAGGTTCCTCTGTTGTCTCTTCTGTCATAGAGTCTATTCTTTTTTTGGCCATGAGCATATCACCTTTTTGTCATAGTGTTGTCACATTATCTCTTCTATCAGTGCTTGCCTGTTTTTTTCTTCAGGATTCTTGTCCTGCATCAGAAGGTATTCGTATGCCTTGTTTAGGACAAGTGCTGCTTTTGGCAGGTCATTCAGCCTTAGAGAACTTGTTGATTTCCATGTGTCGCCGTCCTTGTAGCTCCGCTCCATGTTGACTGTTGCGTAGCTTCCCCTTTCTGTGTCGTTCTTCCAGATGGTTGCAGTGACAGCTCCTGCCCTGAACTTTTTTTCAGGCAGCCTTTTGCCTGCTGCATTTGTTTTTTGTTCCATTTTGCCCTCCTTCCTTTTCGGATTTTTTTTCAACTTTTGCGGCTGTTTCGCCGTAAAAGCGGAGTAGCCTTTCTAAACCATGGCTGGTTTATATACCTTACGCGTGTCTGTCCAGTGTCCTGTGGAGCGCGCAGAATTTTTAAAGGGATTTTTCAGTTCTGAGCTCCTTCATCTCCTGCTCAAGCCGAGCTATCTCCTCGTTCGGGTCTGGGTTGAGGGTTAGCTGCTGGGCTATGAACTCTATCCTGTCGAACATCTCGTTTCTTGTGGCCCGGCCTGTTATCTTTACGTTTGCTCCAAGAAGGTCGTTTCTCGCGGTTTCGAATAGCTCTGGCTGGTCTTTGTATGACAGCATGTCTTCATGGGTTTTTCCGAGGAGTTTTTGTGCCTGCTCCCTGAAGAAGACTGCCCTGAGGCTGTCTGTGCCGTCGTCTATGAATGCGTTCATAACGTAGGAGTATTCGGGCTTGACTGTGCCGTGGAAGTCGCATGTTGCCCCGTTGTCCGAGGGCTTTGCCCTTTTGCCGCATTTGCACACTTCAAAGTATCTTGGCTCGAATGCCTGCACTATTGTTGCAAGAACTTCGACTGAGCTTTCATTGCCTTGCAGCTCGGAGAGTTTTTTTCTTGCGGGCTGGACTGATGTGGGTAGGTTTATTGTTTCTCCTTCAGGGTTTATTGTTACCCTGCTCTTGTCGTTTGTGTGTATTTCGTTTCCGTTGTTCTTGCTCCTTGCGTAGCCTCCCTTTATCTTGATTATGTCGCCTGTCTTGAGCTTGTCTGCGTTGTCTGCCTGCTCGTTCCACAGCACGACTCGTATCTGGCCTGTCTCGTCTGCAACAACCATTGACGCGACTTTGCCTTCCCTTCCGTTGCTGTTGAATGTTTTTGTTCCGTATATGTTTACTACCTTGCCGAGTATCTCGACATTTCCCATCCCTGATATGACATTTTTTATCTGCAGTCTTCCTGAGAGTTGTTCGAAGAGCCTTATACCGAACTCGTTGGCCAGTATGTGGGCTGCGCCTTCCCTGCTTACGAGGCCTGACAGCTGCTGGACCTTCTGATCGACTTTTGAGTCTATCTCCTCTCTGCTTATGCCTGTTTTCTCTGTTATTCTTGCTGTTATTTCGTCATAAGAAAGCTTGAACATGCTTCTGTTTTCTTTGCTGGTTATTATTTATATGTTTTGGTTTGTGCATGGAACCTATCCGTCCGGCAAGCAAAAGAAATATAAACACTCGCCAATGGATTTGGCGCATGGATAATCTAAAGCATAGTTTGGCTGAGTGCAAGATGAACCTGATTCAGTGTGTCAATATTGCTGAAGGCTTGAAGGATTTTCTGGCCTCTGGTAGGGGGTTTGAGTCATTTCCGAGGAAGTTAAAAGATTTGGATGAAAGAATACTTGTTGTGGAGAAGGTTTTTGGAGTTAAGGGCTGGAAACCGAGCAATAATGACAGTAACTCCCCTGCTTTGTGGGGGCTGCACAAGGAGGTTGGTTCAGGCCTTGTAGCAGCTGTTGGTATAGTGAAAAAGCTTTCTTCCGAGGTTGGGAAAGGCGCGAAAGGCGCTGATATTAGTTCTATGAAGGAAGAGCTTAGCGAGTTTATAGTCGTGCTGGGCGCTACAGAAGAGAAGATAGATAGGATTCTGGAACTCATGGGCTTGTCTGGTTAGGCTCAGGGGGTTTCCTTGCTTTTTCGCAACAACTTTTTTATATTCATCCTGTTCGCTTGTGTTTATGGCTGGTCAGATTGAGCGCTTTGTCTACTACAACCCTTCTGACCCCGCCCTTGTTGGGAAGGTCAAGGATGGGCTTTCTGAAAGGTTTCCGACTCTTGATGTGTATGTTGCTGAGCGGCCTGATGGCCTGAAGGATTTGAAAGAGGTGCCGCGAAAGCCTTCTTTCTTGTGGCTTGGCGGCCAGGACATATCAGCCTACGAAGGTGCAGGGATTGGTGGCTTTCTGGGCGACGCTTCTGGTTACGTCACAATAATGTTTGAGGCTCACGGTTTTCGCTTGGATGTTTCTGGTTGCATGGCTGAGACTCGGGCAGCGCTTGTTTCTGCGGGGATAAGGGGTATTAATGATTTGAATCCTGAAGTTATGGGGAAGAACATGCGTTATGTGCCTGAGCGCTGGGAAGCCTTGTGGGGTTATGTCTCTGGCGTAACAGGGCTTCACCTTAATGAGCGTGGTGTCAGACCTGGTTTGAAGGTTGTTCCTGTTTTCACTGAAGTGGATTATGGGAGGGTTGAAAATGTTGTCAATGGGGTTTATCTCGAATATGTGCGCGGTCTTGTGAGTAGTAACTCGGAAGGGCATGGCCTCACTCATCGTCTGGCTGCTGCGCAGAGGACTTTAGCTCATTATATGCCTTCTTTTGACGAGGCAGGCATTCAGTCTATTGTGCGCGCATCAAGGCTTCCTATTGATGTGGATAAGTCTCGAGGAGTGTCTTTCGTTCTAAAGTAAGATGTCTCTAGTAGTTTAAGCCTACCTTGTGTTTTCCTGTTCGGTTAGTAGGCTCATGAATTTGTTCCAGTTGAACTTCCTTCCTGGGTCTGTCTTTCCTATGCTTATTCCTTGTGTTGTCTCGTCGTGTCCTAGAACTGTTTTTGTGTTCTGGTTCCGGGTTAGGGGGAAGCCGTATTTTCTTGACCATTCCTTGACTGTTTGTGCTGCTGTGCGGTATTGTGCGTCTCTGTAAGGGTCTTCTGGTTTTCCTTGCTCGAGTTCTATTCCAAGGTAGTTGTTGTTGTATTCTCCTGCGTGCCATGCTGTTATTCCGTCTTCCACCATCTTGTATTGCTCCCCGTTCACCCCTATTATTCTGTGCGCAGACACCATTGACTGGGGGTTCATGAACCAGTTTACTGCTGCCTGTAGTTCTCTTCCGGGAACTTGTAGTCCTCTTGTTGAGTGTATCACTACTCCTTTGATTTCTCCCATTGGGCCTCCGTGGTTTGGTGATAGCTGCTGTATGATGTTTCCTGAAGTTTCTGACGAAGTATGAATTGTTTCTGTGCCTACTGCTGCCTTTATCTGGTTCATTATCATTATGATTTTGTCAGGCCACTTGCTGTCTGTCGCGTAGCCTGCGTTTTTCATTTCCCTTATCATTTCCTCAGGGTTGTTTTTTGCACTCAGGGCTTTTTCGTATCTTGGTGAACTTGCGAGAAAGGCTGGGAAGTCTTTTACTGATTCGCATTTGTTGTTGTATGCCCTGAACGAGGCTGTTACGTCTGTTCTTGTTCCTCCTATCTCCTCCCATGTTCCGTAGCTGCAGCATCCTGCTGTTCCCTGTCCTCTTGCGCATTTTATTCCGTAGAGGTTGTTTACCTGTTTTCCTGTTTCAGGGCATTTTGAGTCTGATGAGATGGTGTTGGTTGCGCATGCGCCTTCGTTTATTGGTATTGCAAGGAGTATTAAGGGTGATATGCCTGTTTCTGCTGCTGTCTGCATTGCGCACTGTCCTATTCCTGCAAGTTGCGGGCATCTTGTTTGGAGGTATGTGTCGAGTGCTGTTTGTGATGGCCTGTAGGTTGTGGGGCTTGCTGCATATGTATTTCCGCATGCCCTTGCAAGGAAGTCGTTCGTGTCACGGTTTCCTTTGAGTCCTGTGCATCTTCCTGTTGTGTCTGGCTGCTGCCTGTCGTTTTTTATCTCCTCTTTTATGTACATTGCGAGGTAGTATTTGCTGTCCGCCTGTGTTTTTTCGCATACTATTCTTATGCATCCTGATTTTTGGCCTTCTTCAGGTATGGCCATTTCCGGATAGATTCTTGCGTTTGTACTGCAGCAGTTCTTGATGTCTTTTGCGTTCGGGAGCTTATATTCATCTACGAAGCGCGCGAATGTCGGGTAGTGGTCTGGTTCTCCGGCGCTTGGCTGTGTTCCTGGTGTCTGTATTCCTGTTGTTACCGAAACATCTATTTTGCTGTCTACTCCGCAGCTTTCCCAGCCTGGCTCAGGGTTTCCTGAGCATTTTCTGTCTTCTGCATATGCGTTTACTGCTATTGTGTATTTTCCTTCCTTGAGCGATGTTTCGGTTTCCCTTCTTGCTGTGCCTTCTGATTGCTGTGCGTATCTGTCGAGGAGGCACCATTTTCCTTTTTTTTCAGCACATCCCTGCATATCTTGTCCGTCTTGTCTTTTGGCCCATATCTCGAGTTTGTTTATTTTTTTGTATTCGCCTTGGGCTGTCTGGTGCTTTGCGTTTGCTACGTATTTTTCTTTTTGGTCTGGCTTTGTTTGGCTTGGTCCTTGTATTGTTGCCTGCAGGTCTTGGTGTGGTGGCTGTTGTCTGGGGTTTTGTTCTGCTTGGGAGGTTGTTATTGTTGTGAAGAGCCCGAGGCTTGTTATTGTTGCTGTGGCTTTTTTGTTTGCCCTGTCAAGAGTGGTTGGGAGAGGTATCCATCTTTGTTGTGTGTCGTCATAATACGCTACTGCTATGTTCAGCTGCTCTTCTGTTGTTTGCGGGGGGAGTGTGGACAGCTCTGTGTTGTATTTCAGCGTTAGCTGCGCTCCTGGCGTGAGCGTTGTTCC
>JACQST010000032.1 GCA_016211185.1 Candidatus Woesearchaeota archaeon
AAAACCGTCAAAACGGGGAAAAAAGATTGAATAATGCAGGGATACATACAAAAAACCAACAGAAAAATCTTAAGACAACCTTACTTCGGCCAAAGAAGGCGCCCTTTTCGGAGATACTGATGACACACAAAGTTTTATAAACAACAAAGTTTTCAACAGAATGATGAAAGTCGCAATAATGTATTCAGGCGGAAAAGACAGCACATATGCAGTTGACTACGCAAAGCATAAAGGATGGGACATAAGCTACCTTCTCTCAATCAAGCCCACAAGAACAGACTGCTACCTATACCATTTCGCAACAGTCGAGCACACGCCCGCACAGGCAGAGGCAATGGGACTGAAACACCACCTCCTGAGTTGCGACGTTGCAAACCCGAAACAGGAGGCACAGATAGTCAAGGACTTCGTTGAAAAAAACAAGGTTGACGCTCTTGTCCTTGGAGGGGTAGGGCTGCAGGTAACTCAGCTAAAGTCCCTCCAAAAGGCGCTGATGCCGCTAAGAACAGAGGTATTCGCGAGCCACGCAGGCTACGACCACGAAGAAATAGTGGAGCAGATGATAAAGAAGGGATATGACATAAGGGTAACACAAATAGCAACAGAAGGGCTTGGCGAGGACTGGCTCGGAAAGCAGATAACAAAAGACACGTTCTCAGAACTGAGGAAGCGCTCACAGAAATACGGCTTCCACATAGGATTCGAAGGAGGCTACGCGGACACATTCGTGTGCGACGGCCCAATATTCAAGAAGCGCGTAATAATAGAGGAAGCTGAAAGGGTAATGGAAGACAAATACAGCGGCTACCTTTTGATAAAGAAGCTCAGGGTAGTGGACAAAGTTCCTATACTGCGCTGAGTGAGCTGAGGCAATAGAGCATAACCTTTTCTTAAAAGCCGCCCGGCACAAACAAAAACTATTTAAAGGCGCCTGCGTTCAGTTCTAACTGAATTTCTCGACGACAAAATGACATATGATGCAAGCAGCATACAGGTATTAGGCGGGCTGGACGCGGTAAGGAAAAGACCCGGGATGTATGTAGGAAGCACCTCAGCAAGAGGCCTCCACCAGCTCGTGTACGAAGTAGTGGACAACAGCGTGGACGAGGCAGTAGCAGGCTTCTGCAAGAGCATAAAAGTCACCATACACAAAGACAACTCAGTAACGGTAGAGGACGACGGAAGGGGAATCCCCGTGGACATGATGCCAAAATACGGCAAGTCCGCGCTCGAAATAGTGATGACAAAACTCCACGCAGGAGGAAAATTCGACAAGAAAACCTACAAGGTAAGCGGGGGGCTGCACGGCGTAGGGGTTTCAGTCGTGAACGCGCTCTCTGAAAAGCTCACAGTCGAAGTAAGAAGGGACGGGCACGTATACAAGCAGGAATACGAAAGAGGAAACCCGACCACAGAAGTCACAAAGAAAGGCGACGGCGAAGGAACAGGAACAACAGTAACCTTCCTGCCGGACAAGGAGATATTCGAAAGCATAGAGTTCAGCAACGAAACACTCACAAGCAGGCTAAGGGAACTGGCATTCCTGAACAAAGCCCTGCGGATAACAGTATCAGACGAGAGAAACGAAAAGACAGCAGAGTTCCACTACGAAGGAGGCATAAAATCCTTTGTCTCCTACCTTAACGAGAACAAGAAAGCCCTGCACGAAGCCATATACATAGCAAAAGAGAAGGACAGCATACAGGCAGAGATAGCCATACAGTACAACGAAGGCTACCTCGAAAACGTGTTCTCCTTCGCAAACAACATAAACACCATAGAAGGAGGAAGCCACCTCTCAGGATTCAGGACAGCACTCACAAGGACAGTAAACACATACATAGAAAAAAACAAGCTATCTGATGAAAAGGCAACAAGCGAAGACGTAAAGGAAGGCCTAACCGCAGTAATATCCGTAAAAGTCCCCGAGCCCCAGTTCGAAGGCCAGACAAAGACAAGGCTCGGGAACTCAGACGTCAAAGGCCTCATAGACTCCATAGTAAACTCAGCGCTGACGCAGTTCTTCGAAGAAAACCCAAGGACAGCACGAACCATAATAGAGAAATGCCTCAACGCGGCAAAGGCAAGGGAGGCTGCAAGAAAGGCAAAGGAACTCGTCAGGAGAAAAGGAGCCCTCGAATCAGGCTCGCTTCCAGGAAAACTCGCGGACTGCTCAAGCACAGACCCTGACAAATGCGAGATGTTCATAGTCGAGGGGGACTCAGCAGGAGGCTCATGCAAGCTTGGCAGGAAACGTGAATACCAGGCAGTCCTCCCGCTAAAAGGAAAGATACTGAATGTCGAAAAGGCCAGGATAAACAAGATACTCACAAGCCATGAGATAATAACGCTCATAACGGCAATAGGCACAGGCATAGGAGAAACATTCGACATAAACAAGCTCAGATACAAGAAACTCATACTGATGTGCGACGCAGACGTGGACGGGGCACACATAAGGACATTACTACTGACTTTCTTCTTCAGGCATATGAGGCCACTCATAGATGCAGGCAACGTATACATAGCCCAGCCCCCGCTCTACAGGATAAGAAAGGACCGGAAAGACACATACTACTACAGCGACGACCAGCTGAACGAAGCCCTCAAGGCAACTGGAAACGTGGACGTGCAGAGATACAAAGGCCTCGGGGAGATGAACCCCGGGCAGCTATGGGACACCACAATGGACCCTGACAAGAGAACACTCCTGAAAGTAACCATAGAGGACGCTGTCGAAGCAGACAAGACATTCACAATACTTATGGGCGACGAAGTCGAGCCAAGAAGGGCATTCATAGAAACCAACGCAAAATTCGTGAAGAACCTTGACATATAATATGACGACCGATGAACTAATGACTATAGCATACCTCGGGCCCAGGGGCACATACACAGAGCAGGCAGCCACAATAATCGCACAGCAAGCAGGAGGAATAGTAAAGCTCGAACCACGGCAAAGCCTCGCTGACGTAGCTACTTCTGCGAGAAATAAAAACAGCAGTGCAGTCATGGCATACAACAACGCAACAGTTGGAACAGTACAAGGCTGCCTTGACCTGATAACACAAGAAGGATTAGAAATAACAGGATTCATAAGAATACACATAAAACTCTATGCAGGCATAGCGAAGGGAACAGAAAAACAACAACACGCAGAGATATACTCTCACGAAAAAGCACTACAACAGGCAACTGGGTGGATACAGCAAAACTATCCTCATGCAAAATGGCAAGCTGTAGACAGCACAGCAGCAGCAGCCAAAAAAGTCATGGACCAAGGAACAGGGATAGCGATAGCATCTGAAGAAGTGATGAGGCTTTACGGACTCAAAATCCTTGCCCATGACATAGGAGACATAAAAGGGAGCCGCAACTACACTGACTTCTTGCATGTAAAACCCCGCAGCAATGAAGACACATACTTCCGAAGCCATCCGGAAGGATACGCTGTAGTAATTGCAATAGACTCGACACCACAAGATATAGGAGGCATAATAAAAGAACTCACATACCCGAAAACCAAGATACTAACCAGGCCCCTAAACCTGAACGGAAGAACAGACCAATTAAGGTGCTACATAGAGATAGTCGTAGGGCAAGGGATCATAGGACAAACAGACCATCGCAAAAACCTTGAAGATGCCATAGGCAAAGTCCAACAAACCGCAATAAGAGTGCTGGTTCTTGGAACATACTCACTGCCCTAGCCCGCACTCACAACAAGCGAAACATTCCTCAAAACCGAGCCATTAAACCAGAAAACAACACCCGCCCTGTAAGAAGCCAATTCCTGGCCAGGAACCCTGTCTGCAAAAACCCTGAACACACCAGACTGCCTGTCCTTCAAACGCGTGACAGCGCCAATGCTCAAGTTGCCAACCCTCCTTCCAGACGCATCTGAAAACCACACAAGCCCTGAATTAGGGCTGACCAATGACACATCAACAGCAACAGGAACAGCAACATCATCGTTCTTGGTGATATAAAGCGTTAACGGGCCAGAGAGATTGCCTGCTGGGACAGAAACCGCCCACTCCGGGCCTGAAAAAGACTTCCCGCCATACTCCATCCCAACAGAAACATCAGGAACATAGCCCTGCTCCCTGAAAGCGCACCCAGACGCAAGCAAAAGTAGGCAGGCAAACAACATTCTCCGCATAAGCCAAAAACATAACAAGCGCTATATAAAACTTTTTCTTAAACAGCCTTAAGCACAGGGTACTGGGAACTGCCAACATCAGAGCCATAAACAGGCCCCCTTACCTTCGAAGCGTAATCAGCAAGAGCCTGCCTGCCCTCCCCAACGCGCTTTGCACCAGACCTTACCAGCCACTCAAGGTCACGCTGCCCAGCATCAACCAAAGGCAAACCCCTCTTCTCCCTAAGCCTGTTCACAAGCCAAACCTCAGCCCTGCGTGAAGCAGCCTCAGCAATCCTCGGGCGCTTGTCATCAAGATTAGTGCCCAGCTCCAACACGCTCCCCAACACAGGAACAGCACTGCCAAAAGCACCAACATACCCCTTGGCCACATCAACAAAGTAATTCCTGGTTCCCTGCCCAGTAAACTCATAAGTGCCGGAGGCATATCCAAGAATACCTGCAAGAACAGAATACGCAGTCTGAGTAGCCACATACAAAGGCACCTTCACAGCCTTTGAGCCAACCTGCACAACCACTCCCCCTGCGCCAGCACCAGCAGCAGCACCCACAGCAGTAGCGGCAAGCTCACCAACCTCCACAACATCCTCCAAGCCATCCTTGACTGAAGTAACAAGGTCAAGAGCGTAAGCAACGCTGCCCTTCAACCCGCCAACAACTTTCTGACTAATATACCTCTCCAGTTCCCTGTCCAAGCCATTCTTCCTTGCAACGTCTCTTATCGAACCACTGATGCCAAGCTCCTTATCCTGAATCCTGTAATCCCTTACCCTTGCAGCCAAATCCTTGCTAAAGCTGCTGTCATCCTGCCTCAGCTCATGATACAGGCTCTCAAGGCCGCTCTTTACACCGTTCATCGCACGCTTACCAGCGTGGCCTGCAGGCAAATCAAGCCTTACCCTTGGCATCCCTCATCACCTGCTGAACAGCCCGCAAAAGCTCACCATACGTGAGAACAGCATGAAGCCTCTTAGACTTGACAACCGGGCAAAAAAAAGACTCATGCTCAACCATCCTCCTGAAGACATCATTCACTTCATCATTCATGTCGCAAACAAGAAACAAAGGAGACGTCATTATGTCGCAGGCCTTCAGAGCGGCAGCATCCATGCCCTCGGCAACAACCCTGTTGTTGATGTCAGTGGTTGAAACAATACCGACAGGAAAGCCCTTACCGTCAACAACAACAACCCTGCGCTGCTTCGCATCACGAAGCTTCCTCGCGACGCCAACAACCTTGTCACCAAGGCCGCAGAAAAGCGGCTTAATAAGGGTGCAGTCAGAGACTTTCATGATGATTACATCGTCTTTAGCGGTTATTCAATCCTGCCGTAATGTATAATCAGCCTTTCAACCCTGCCGTAATCAAAAATACTATCAGGATATATTTCCCTCATAATACCGGCGGTATAATAGTAAGTCCTTCCATCTCCCTTGTCAACACCAAACATAGGAACCTTAGCTCCCTGCCCCTGAACAACAACAATATCCTGAATACCGTTATTATCAAGATCACCAGCCATGTAAGCGCTCTTGAGCGAAAGTACGCAGTCTGAAAGAAGCAGAGTAGCTCCAATACCTGCTACAAAGCCCATAACAATTACGGCACCTTGCCGACGATTATCACTGCCAGCCATGCTAATCAACCTTGTCACTCACAAATTAACAAGGAAAACAGCTATCTTTAAATATTTAACTGCGTTCCCCGCATTATTCACTACACAAATGGCACAAGTCACAGCAAGCGGAGCAACACTGGCAGGGCTGGCAGCAATAGTCATGATGGGCACAAACCCCTCATTTGACTCGCACGACCTGTATAACCCTCCGGCGATAATAAGAAAGTCACAGCAGAACAACACAGGATACGGCTTCAGCGCAGCAATCCTTTACGCATCTGCCGCAAGCATAGTAGCAGCTGGGTGCAGGTACAGAAGGCAGTAATAAACAAGGAACTTGTTCTTAGAAACCAGATAAGCTTAAAAACAAGGCAATATCGCACATCCGACAATAGTGCATGGAGGCAAAAATGGAATTCAAGCAGATAGTCATGGAGAGATACGCAACAAAGAAGTTCGACAAGAGGCAGATACCGCAGCAAAAGCTTGACGAGTTGCTGGAAATAACAAGGCACGCGCCATCCT
>JACQST010000034.1 GCA_016211185.1 Candidatus Woesearchaeota archaeon
CTCCACCCCCAGCCCCCCGCCCAAAAGCTCAGGAGCAATAACCACTGTAAGGGAATAAGAGGCAATGCAGAAAGAACTATTTAAATTTAACTTAAATCTGAACAGCCTCGAGGCCAGCAGCAAAGCAAGCGAAACCGCAACCGCAACAGCGACATACTTAGCGGTGTAAAGAAAAAGCGCTGCAGCGAGAAGGGAAGGCAGGCTCAGGACAAGCAGAAACCTAACGACACTGGAAAAGCCCTCAGAAGACAATGAGTTCACGTCCTCCCGTGCAACACTTGCAGGGCTGTAAAAGCCACACGCCTGGCTGAAAGACATGCACAGCAAATTATTCCTATGCACCCCCTCATCATCAACAGAGAGGAAATGGGAATTGCTCTTCCCCCCGACAAACACAACACCCACTCCGAAGGCGTCAATGCCCCCTGAATCACCACTAAGCTCATACGGAAACCCTGCCTTAGCGAAGCCTCGCGAAACATCTCCCGGAGCATTCTGCATGAAGGAAAGGCTCAGCACAGCAGAAAAAAAAAGGCACGCAAAAACAAGCGAAAGCACATAAAAAAAAGGCGCTGCAAAGCCCCTGTTCCTCAAATGCCCATAAGCAAAAGGGTTAAGGCTCTCCAGAACAGTAACCGCAAACTTCAGGTCCGAATGGTTTATGGGAAGCATTTTCAGCGAACACAGAAATAAAGATTATCAATCCTGTCAGACACAACCTTAACCACGCCTAACCTTTCCTGTATCAGCCTGTCAATAAGCTGAAAGCGCCTTGATTTCCTCATCACGCCTATCACGACCCTGTCCATTGACACTCGGCTCATCTCATCGAGAGCACCCCTGATATCCGGAAAATGGTGGATTGAGGTCAGGCACAGCACTGCATCAAAATACCTGTCAGGAAAAGGAAGCCTTTCAGCAGAGCCATTCACCGCAGGAAACCTTTGCCTGCACAGCTCTACCATTGCCTCGGAGCTGTCAATCCCAACCAGCTTGCAGCCAAGCACAAAGCTCAGGCCAGTCCCGCAGCCGACATCAAGCACAGAATCATTCCTTGAGAACTGCACCTCAGCCTGCACAATGGATAGCTTCCTGAGCTGCTCTTCAACGTGCAGGGACTCATAACCTGATTCGTATAAAACTTCTTTTAGAGACACTGTGGGACTCCGTTATCTTTTCCCATATCCTGCCTTCGGAAGCTGACCAGCCCGTAAGACGCGCTTTGGGGAGTATTAAGCTTCAGCCCATAAAAAGTATTTGTCGTAACAGGCGGGTCGTACCTTGATATTCTATTTTGCGGTGGTGGGGCCCTGCTCAAGTTCCACAGCACAGGAGGAGCATTCGGAACAGGACCGCCTACAGGAATACAACTGCTTCCGTAAAGGCACCAGTCCACATAACTTTTTTGAATGCATCGACTGACAGAAACCCTGTTCGGGTTTACCACGCTTTCGATACCGCAACACGATGAGCCTGCTATGGATGTGCCCCCATTGCTCAGGTTGCCGTAAAGCCTCATAAGAAAGCTGGGCGCACTGTCATTATACCTGTAGCTCTCGTTATTAACAAAGGCAATGAACCTGTTCCTCCTCCTATCGTCATTACCGGTATCCCAATCCAATACACGAGTCTGGTCAATTGTCTTATTAAAGTGATGGCCTGACTCCTTGAGATAGACAGGGTCAAGAATGCCTTCCAACGGGAAAAAAGCAGATAGGTTATGCGAAACCCTCCAGAAAACAACAGACGAGTTGACTGTGTATGTAAAAGTCATGTTGATGCCCATGCTCCACGGGCCTGACTCATTTGACTGGAAAAGCGAGACATTGTAGTGCGCCAAAGTCCTGTTGAAAGAGGTGTTAATGCCCAGCAGCCCCATCGAGGCATTCTCGATTGCGGCCAGCTTCTCAAACAGTGAACGGCCCCGCATTATCCTGTCTGTGCTTCCAGCCATGTCAGCCATGCACTGGGCCCCAGTAGGCACAGTCATCACCCTGTGCGCGCCAGCCAAATCACCATTAAGGTGAATGTAACAATCAACAGGCTGCGCCCCTACCAGAGGTGATGTGACGCTGCCGTTAAGCAACACCTCCCTGAACACAGACTGCACAGCCTTCTCATCAGAGAAATACTGCTCTGAAACGTTGATATACCTGACCATCGCAATGACAGCGTCCCTTGCAGAGGTCTCAACCACAGACTTCAGGTAAGCGTTCTTCAGGCTCTCAGAATAAGCATTAGCCACCCCCACCCTTATGTTAACAGAACTAATGCTGTCCCTCTGAGTAACATGCCCCTTCGGGGCTGTCGCAAGAACAAAGATAGCCATGACCACTATCATAGTTATGGTGAAGAAAACACCCTGCTTAGCCCTAAACATCATTCCCACGCTACCACCTCAACAGGAAACGGGCCCCACATGCTGCCGTTATAAGTTCCCACCACAATAGACTTGGAGGCAACCACAATCCTCCTTGAGCCGGAAGACGCGTTTCTCGAGAAGAAAACAGTGTCATTAACCCTGACCTCAAGCCCGTACTGGACAGGAATAGCTTCCCCATACCTGTTTGCGAAGCCGCCCAAAGTCAGGTTCAGCATCTCCCTCCCCTTCTGCACATAGTCATTAGGGCCCCCACTCCCAGTACCCCCGTTCTCCCCATCCATCATAATCAGGATGCCCAAACCCTGCAGAATGGTGCTCTGCAGCGCTGTCTCGTTATTAATGCCTCCTGTATCATTGTAAAGGCTCGTCCTCAAAAGACTATTGACCATGGAATTATCAACCTGAACCATCTTCGTGCTGGACAAGTAAAGCAACGTGTCGCTGCTGATAAAAGACGCATAAGGAACAGTAACTGTCGCGGTGTTGGATGACGCCACAAAGAAAAGCGCCACAACTATTATTCCTGCTGCAATGAACGCATCCAGAGTGAAAAAATACCCTTTCGCCATAGCCATCACGTGCTCGTATTGCCCTTGAAGCACCTGAACCCGCCGATTGAAACATTCGGGCTGCCAACACCCACAATCATGTTCGTCTCGTTCAAAACCACCACGTTTCCGAATTTATCCTCAAAAAAAATACAGAAATCGTTATCAATCCCTGTAATGACCTTCAGGCTATGGTAGTCCAGCGAACTCACATTCAGGAGCTTCTCAACATTAACCTTGTTCCCTGCCTCAATAAACCTCAGGGAAGCATTGTCTGACTTTTCAAAAGCGCCCGCAACAAAGCTTGCCTCAAAAGCCAAATCCTCAAACTTCCTGCGGTCACTGACCTGCCCAAGCATATAGAAAAAAAAGATTAAGGCAACCATGAAGATAGTTATGCCTATAATTGCATCAGTGCTCCAGCCCTGACCCCTCCTTGAGCAACGCAATTCCTATTCCCCCGCAACTTCAGGAACTGATGAAGTGTTTACCGGCTCATGTTCAGGAGCCTGAGGCTGAACTGAACTGCTGCCCTCAGCAGACACAACAGTTCTGCTCTCAGTCTTCTCTGTAACCAGAACATAAGACACCGAGCCCATAACCGTAATCAAAATCAAAATCGCAAATATTATTGATTTCATGGCATCACCTAAGGCGTAACACTAATTTCAATATAATCATGGTAGCCGCAATCGGCAACTCCCGTAGTCAATGCTCCAGGCCTAGGGTCTCCTGTGCAGCTCAATACCGTAGCAGGGAATGGATTAGTAGTCAAGTCACTTGCAGTAACATAAACAGTGTATAAACCAGCCTCAGTGAAAGTAGTTGAAACCTGGCATGGAGAAGCAGGGCACAAAGCTAACTGCGCCCAAAAATCACTTATCGTTACCTGGTCAAGGTTCCCGTCAACATCATTAGCTGTTGCTGTCAGGGTGACCGGGACCCCGATTCTTGCGGTTGCCGGACCAGTAATTGAAGCTGTGGGAGGGCTGTTCCCGTAAACCATCATCTTCCAAATAAGCAGGTCATAGTTATCAGTCACGCAGTTGCCGTTATAATCGCACTTGTAGCAGTCAATCCCTCCGCCAACGATGCAACTCCCACAGTTAGTGTAGTCCTCTATGGTTACCCCTGGGTTATTGCAAGGCGGCACAGGCACACACGAGTTATAATCAGCTGAAATCTGGCACTCACCTGAAAAAGTCACGAAGACATAAGGCTGCCCGGTGTTGTTCCTTGAAACAAAAGTCCTCACGTTCTTGACTCCCTGCGAGAAGTCAGCCTTGTCAAAGAACCCCATCATCCTGACCCTTGAAGGGAAGGAAAGCTCAGTAGGCCCTGTTGAGGACTTGAACCAGAAGTTAAGGTCGCTCACCTTCTGATTCCAGTCCCTGTAAATCTCCATATACTCAACGCCCTCAGGCATATTCTCCTCAAAAGTAATCAATGAAGGATAGCCAAGGTAAAAAACAGCCTCCCCGTTATTTGAAACGTCCCTTCCGATCGCGTTAAGGCTGTTAGCTTGCGTCTGCTTCTGCACATTAGAAGTGTAAGTATAAAGGAAATACCCTGCCGGAAGAATAAGCAAAAGGACAAAGCTGAGAACCATGGCATACTCCAACGAAATCTGGCCAGGCCTCTTTTTCAGCATGAGCAGGTAACGAATACCGCCTTATTTAAACATTTTGATTCCCCGCGCATCAAATCCGAACTCAGGGCGTGACAACAGAAAAAATCGTTCCCGAAGAAAGCCTTGAGAAACTCTCAGATTCGTTGTCAAAATACCACTTAAGCACAACCTCAAGCCTCTTGTTTCCTGCCCCTATATCATCAGCAGACATTCCGCTGCATCTTATCACAAGCTGCTCTTTTCCCCTGCTGCTTATGTGCCTGCCTGACACAAAAGGCCCCCAGCCATCATCAAACACAGCCCCGCAAGCCAACTTCTCCCTGTCTCCAGCGCTCAAAGACTCAACCATGACACCGCCGCCATAAAGGTTTTGCAGCTCCACAAACAAGGAGCCTGAGGAATGCACAAGCTCAGCAGTGCACGAAAAACCCTCAATGCTGCAGTGCTCAGCAACAAGGTTCTCCGGCCGCAGGAAAAACAAGCCGAGAACAGTGACTAAAACCATAAGGCAAAGCACCCAAACCCAGTGCTTAGTGAGCAACTCAACAGTCTTCGTCATCTCTCAACCTTTCCGTAAAGCTCCCCATCAACAGTGTGCATCAAAGAGCTGTCCAGCCAGCGGTAATCAATCTGGACGTTAACCTTGTTTTTTGTTTTGCCAGTATCAATCAGTATGCATCCCAGCCCGCCAACAAGACCTGACTCGGTGTTTCTAAGCACTATGGGGCTCGCGCTGAAATCCTGGCCGCATACTCCTGACAAAGCTTCAGACGAAAACGTGACCTTGATCACTGCTATTGCACGGCTTGCCTTGTTCCGGACCTTCATGTAAATAGTATCCCCACCCCCACCACCAGTCTTGACCATCCTGAAATCCTCGCAGCTGAACTGGGCAGGCAGCGTGCACTTCTCCGGCAGAATCTTGTCAGGGCTTATTGTCCCCGAATAAGACAGCGCGCCAATCACTATGATGACTATGAGTATTGCCCAGCCATAAGTGGCCAAGAACTCCATTGCTGCCTGAGCCCTCTTTGAACTTTTCATCGTGCACAACAAACACAAGGTTTAAGGCTTCGGAAGAAAAAAATGGAAGAAAAAGAAAAAAAGAAAGAACAGAGAAAGTTACTTCTCTATCTTTGCCAGCAACTCACCATCCAACGTGTGGACGATGGCCTGGCTGTCAAGCCAGCTGTAAGTTACCACTATGCCATATCTGTTCTTGGCACGGCCTGTGTCCAGAAGAGTGCATGGCAAAATTATTTCTCCAACACCTCCAACCGGGGTGACATCCTGCTCTGCAGGAGTTCCCCCGCCTACAGTAACAGATACGCTCTGCCCGTTCCTAACTGTAATTCCGTTTCCAACAACTGTACCGCTCATGTTGCAAGCTTGCGCTGTTATTCCGTCTGAGGAAGTCACGTTGACATTCCTGAGAAGGATATCCTTACCTGCACCGTTCTGCAACTCAAGCCTGAACGAATCAGAGCCAGCAACCACTGTATCAGTTATCCTGTGGTCCTTACAAGACATCTGCACAGGCAACGTGCACTTCTCAGGCAGAAGCGTGTCCGGGCTAAGGATGCCGAAATACGCCAAAGCGCCTATAACGATAAGAACAACCAGTATGGCCCAGCCATACGTCATCAAGAACTCCATTGCGGCCTGGCCGCGCCTATTAAGAAACGCCATTTTCTGTTTACCTCCTCTTTTTATATGATATACAAATCAAGGAACTTTCCTTAACGAAGCCAATATATAAAGATTTCTATTCTCACCAGTATACGATGTTGTATACTATTTTAGCTGTTTGGCTCAATAGCTCTTCCCAAAGCACGCAAGAACACCTGGCTTTCCGCACCTGACACAAGGCCCTTTTTTGCCATCAAAGGGAATAACCCTGGAAGACGCGCCGCCAGAGGACTCCTTTATACCGGCCTCGCACTCTGTGCTGTTGCAGAAAAAAGCTTTTACTATCTTCATGGACTCTATGCCCTTCATAAGTCCCTTCCAGTCCTTTGCGTCTACTATGCTGTCATCAAGGAATCTCTTGGCTTTGGCGAAAAGGTCTGACTGGATTGACGCAAGAAGCTCACTACACCTCTTTGCCAGCTCCCTGAATGCAACCTGCTCCTTAGCCCTGCTATCCCTCCTCACAACAACAGCCTTCCCTGCCTGAACATCCTTAGGGCCTATCTCAACCCTCAACGGAACACCCTTAAGCTCCCACTGGTTGAACTTCCAGCCAGGGCTGTAATTGGAACGCTCATCAAGAACAACAGAGTAACCAGCTACCTTAAGCTGACTCGCCAAAGCCCTGCACTTAATAAGGACACCCTCCTTGTCATCACCGAACACAATAGGCACTACCACTACCTGCACAGGCGCTATTTTAGGAGGCAGGACAAGCCCCTTGTCATCACCATGAACCATAATCAAGGCGCCTATAAGCCTTGTTGTGGCACCCCAGCTTGTCTGCCAAGCGAGGGCTTCCTTACCATCCTTTCCAAGAAACCTGATATTGAAGGCCTTCGCAAAGTTCTGGCCGAGGTTATGGCTGGTGACCATCTGAAGGCAGCGGCCGTCAGGCATAAGAGACTCAAGGGCAGTTGTGTAAAGCGCTCCGGCAAACTTCTCAGCCTCGCTCTTCTTCCCGGCAAGCACAGGAATAGCCAAGACATCCTCAATAAGCTCCTTATATATATTGAGCGCAGCCATGGCCTGCCTGTCAGCATCATCCTTAGACTCGTGAACAGTATGCCCCTCCTGCCACAAAAACTCCCTTGTCCTGAGAAAAGGCTTCGGATACTTGAACTCCCACCTCACAACGCTGCACCACTGGTTCAGCAGCAAAGGAAGGTCTCTCCAGCTCCTTATCCACTTCCCAAAAGAATCATACATAATGGTCTCGCTTGTTGGCCTGATGGCAAGCCTCTCGGAAAGCTCAGTGTCGCCAGCCATGGTCACCCAAGCAACCTCTGGCTTGAAGCCTGCAACGTGCTCAGACTCCCTTTTAAAAAGGCTCTCAGGAATAAACATGGGAAAATAAACATTCCTCACACCCAAAGACTTGAATCTTGTGTCAAGAAAAGACTGGATGCGCTCCCAAACAGCATAGCTGTCAGGCCTGAACACCATGCAGCCCGAAACAGCGCTGTAATCCGCAAGCTCTGCCTTGGAAACAACCTGCGTGTACCACTCGGAAAAATCCTCAGACTTCTTAACCGTAAGGCCGAGTTGCTGCTTGTCCTTAGCGGGCTTCTCAGGCTCAGCAGCCTTGCTCTCAGGAGTTCTGTCAGCGCGCTTTTCCTTAACTTTCTTATCCTTTTTCTGCATCAAAGCAAAAAAGACAGCAGCCATTATTAAAAGGTTTCTGCAAGAAAAGTATATGCCTGTATTTATCCGAATAGGGTATGTTTTAAATTAGAGCTTCAAATGCATCGGAAGCATGGATTTCGACAAACCAAACAGGACGTACCAACAGGTTGTTTCAGAAACAGACACACGAACACCATCAGACATACTTGAAGGGCTTCCGCCCAACTATTCATCGGCCATAAACTATACAACTCCCCGCATGTTTTATCCGCCAGTAGGGACCCCAGGACCTACTTCGGTGGAGTTAGTTGATATAGAAGCATACAACTCAGCAGGGCATGAACTGATGGCTGGCATATACAGTGCAAGGATTACTGCAGCAACAAGAAAAAGAGAGGAGTTGCTGCTTAACCCAAACGCTGCAATTCCCCCGGGAATCGAAAAGCAAGTTTTACTAGACGGATTATACCGAACTGCAAGGGCAGCTTATTTGGGTCTTGTAGAGTTAGGCTACGTTGGTGAGGCGCACAAGCTTTACACAGGGTTCTCTACAGACCTGGAGGGCAGGATAAGAAAATCACGCTGATTTCTTTCAGCGCGGCCTTGGCTTTGGCTAGGAAGCCAAGTCCGTTGCTTCAATCAAGCTCATAACTTTCACATCACAGCCATAAAATGAGCCAAGACAAGGATATCGTGACTGCCCTTCATCAGCTTTACACGCTCGGTGCGCCAGCAGTATCGTATTCCATTGCAGAGGCCATGCTGAGGGTTTCCGGACAGGCATATGCAGCGCCAGAGCAACTGAGAACAGGTTCTGAACCAAAATCTGAACCCTTTCAGAAGGGTGTAGAGGCGCTGTTGACTCGCGCCTGACACAGGGCTTAATCTACACAGGCTACACAGGTAAACTCCTGTACGAAGTGCAAGTGCAAAACGCAGTTGTAGACATAGTCGTGCAGACCGCTTACCAGACATTCAGAAGGGCAACTGATGCAAGAATTGCGTGGCTTAAAGGCGAACTTACAGATGAATCAAGGGTTTTCATCAGTATTGCAGTAAGGGAGGCGTATTTTGATTTAAAAAAAGCAGGTTATCCTGAGGAAGCAGAGAGGCTTTATTCAGTGTTCAGGAGCTATAACAAGACTTAGCCTTCAAGCCTTGCCTTCTCCTGCCTGAGCCTGCTGTAAAGCTCAACAACCTCGTCTCTGGAAGCCTTAAGAGTCCAGTTGTCGTTGCCAGCAGCAGCCTCATTCCTTATGGCGTCAGAAAGCTTCCTGTTCAGGTTCTCAAGGAACTCCATGCACTCAAGCAGCTTCTCGTTGTCCAGCCTTCCCTTCTTCAGCTGCTTCTTTATGTCCTCAACTGCTGCCCTGTCGTGAGGCTCAAGCTCATACTCTGTCCCAATCCTCCTGCCAGGGACAAAATTCCCGCTCCTGTCATAAAAGCCCTCTTCCATCCTTACTCCCACATAGCCTTCAAAACAACCCCGGATAGCACAAACCCAGGATACATACAAAAATTTATAAAGCTTGCTGCCAGAATCCACAGGTTGTTGTGAGAGCAAAACTAAAGACATGGCTCGGGAAAGACATCAACAAGCTATGGGCGCTTATTCTCGTGAAAAAGCAATATTTCTTTTTCTCTGTAATAGCCCTCATCCTTGCATATGTCTTTGGGCTGAGCGTTGAATTACTCGAAGGAATGGCGGTAATATCAGTCCTCTTCTTCCTCGCGTCAATATCAATCATATACAAGCGCTACTTCAGGGCGCCCCCAGCATTCGAGCTAATGACCTTCGGAACAGTTGTGGTGACTGCAAAGTATGGCCTAATAGTGGGGATGTTTTTCGGGGCACTCTCGCAGATAGTTGCAGAGATAGTAAGCGGCGCAATAGACGCACAGATAGTCATATTTGTCCCTGCAAGGACAATGCTGGCAGTATGGACGTCAATAGCGGTTAACATATTCGTGATAAAAGACGTATTCATCCTCGGGATGATAGCGATAGCCGCATACAACCTTATGGTGCAGCCAATCTCATTCATAATGGGAGACGCTCAGCTAAAGGCAAAGACGATATACTACACAATAGTATACACCATAGCCAACTTCTTTGTGTTTTCAATACTGAGCGGGCCGGTGAGCACGCTGCTTCGAATGGGATAGCACAGAAATGTGCCCGGAGGGACTTTCGTTTTCCTTTCGAACCCCCAATCGACCGGTTTCCCCACAGAAACCGAAGCCGGCAATGTTATCCATTACACCACGGGCCCACACAATTAATTCATTACCGGCGCTATAAAAATTCTTCGCTGCGAAAAACCGGCAAAGTATATAAACACGGATAAACCCTTGCGGGCTGTGATAAGGCGCGAAGTAATAAGGCAATGGGGAAAAGCGAGATTCGGGGTTCAGAAAAGGTTCAACGAGGCAGTGGACTGGGCGCTGCGAAGGAAAACAACAGTCGCAGGCATTGCTGTGGGGATAATTGCGGTTTTCTTCATGTTTAGCTACTTCAGGCAGCTCTTCCTGATGGCGCTGTTCACTGCCATAGGAGCTTTCTCGCTTCTATACAACAGGTTCGTCAGGACATCATTAGGCATAGAACTCATAACGCTGGGAGTGGTGATAACAGGAAGGCTTTATGGGCCGTATCCTGCACTCAGCGTTGGGCTGATATCGCTGCTGCTTGCAGAGCTCCTCACCGGCTCACTGCAGCACAAGACCATAATCTCATTTGCAGGAATGGCTGTTATTGGACTTGCCACGCAGCTTTTCACGACCCAGAGCATCACAGCAGAAGGCATCTGGCTCACAGTAATCTATGACGCTTTCATAGCCCCTGGGTATCTGCTGCTGGGAAGCAACCCGGTCAGGACATTCCTGTTCCTGGCAACACACATAGCCTTCAACGTGTGGCTCTTCACAACAATAGCGCCGCTGGCATACCGGCTCGTTTCCTAATCATTGCCTGCGCCCAAGCGTTATCTCTATAGTGCTCACCCTAACCTGCCTGCCTTCCTTGTTCTCA
Organism: Candidatus Woesearchaeota archaeon; assembly: GCA_016211185.1. Taxonomy (GTDB): domain Archaea; phylum Nanobdellota; class Nanobdellia; order Woesearchaeales; family UBA10216; genus JACQST01. The sequence goes on from JACQST010000034.1 coordinate 10,908, forward strand.
AACTCCTCAGAGTCTATCGAGATGTTCTTGACATCTACCTGGCCCTCAAGAAAACGCTTTGTGGCAACCTCTGAGACGTCAACAGCCCGAGAAATGAACTTCCCGCGCGCCTTAACGATTATCTCACTTGCATTCTTCGTAGTAAACTGCATGACCACTGCCGTAACATAATTCATGAACGGCTTGGTCCCTATAAAAATAGCGTTGTCCATGCGCAATCACCTCTTATGTCCACTGTTGCTAACATGTTCCCGGTTGTTGCTCAACGCAAAGTCGAACCCCCATTAACAACGACCATATATAAAGGTTTTCACAGGCTCGCAGGTAGCAGCACAAAACTTAAAAACATACTTCCTTAAAAAAGGTCTCGTGTACAAGCAAGTCATACTCGTAAGGCAGGACTTAAGGCTCGAAAAGGGCAAGCTCGCGGCACAGGTTGCGCACGGCTCACTTGAGGCAGCTCTTTCCTCGGATAAAAAAACACTCGTAGAATGGAGGGGCACAGGCGCAAAAAAAGTAGTCTTGAAGGTTCCCGGAGAAAGCGAGCTGCTCCAATACAAGCGCGCCGCAGACAGAGCAAGATTACCCAACGCGCTGATAAGGGATGCAGGCCTGACAGTACTAAAGCCAGGAACCATCACATGCCTCGGCATAGGGCCCTGCAGGGAAGAAAAGATAGACGCGATAACCGGCAGCCTAAAGCCGCTATAGAAACAAAACCTTTAGCGGTAAAACAAAAACAGGAAAAAGACTTAAATAAGAGGCAACTCAGAGAAGACTCAATGGCTCAGAAAACCCAGTGGAAGATAGGTGGGGAAGCGGGCTTTGGAATACTGTCATCAGGCCAGGTGTTTGCCAAGGCATGCACAAGAGGAGGACTAAACGTTTTCGGCTACGTCGAATACCCATCACTGATAAGAGGCGGGCACAACACATGCCAGACAACAATCTCAGAGGGAAAGGTGCGCTCACAGATAAGGCAGGTCGATGTTCTTGTCGCGCTAAACAAGGAAACAATAACACTCCACCTTGATGAGCTTTCTCTAGGCGCGGCGATAATCTATGATCCTGACAAGACCGCTGCAACGAACGAGGAACTCAAAAGGGATGTGAGGCTATTCCCTGTCCCGTTTTCAAAAATAGCGATGGAGGCTGCAGGACAGGAGCTCATGTCCAACAACGTATCCATTGGGGCTACAATAGCAGTATATGACTATGACATAGACCTGCTCCTGTCTGTAATAAAAGAGCAGTACCTGAAGAAAGGAGAGGACATAATAAGCAAAAACCTGAACTCAGCAAGGGCAGGCTACGAATACGTGAAGAAAAACTTCCCGGAGCCGTTCAAGTACAGGCTTGCAAAAGCAAAAAAGCAGGCAAGCAGGATGCTTTTCTCAGGCAACGAGGCCCTCGGGACAGGGGCAATAGCAGCAGGCTGCAAGTTCTACTCAGGCTACCCAATGACACCAACCTCCAGCCTCCTGCACTTCATGGCCGGCAACGAGAAAAAATACGGCCTAATAGTGAAGCAGGCAGAGGACGAGATAGCTGTAGTGAACATGGCAATAGGGGCATCACACGCAGGAGCAAGGGCCATGTGCGCCACGTCAGGCGGGGGATTCTGCCTAATGACAGAAGGATACGGGCTTGCCGGAATGACCGAGACACCACTCGTAATAGTGCTGGGAATGAGAGGCGGCCCGTCAACAGGGCTCCCGACATGGACAGAGCAGGCAGACCTGAAATTTGCCCTGAACGCATCGCACGGGGAATTCCCACGCGTAGTGTTTGCGCCAGGAGACATGGAAGAACTATTCTACTGGGCCGCAAAAGCCCATAACATAGCCGACAAATACCAGACTCCTGTAATACTAATGACAGACAAGCACCTTGCAGAAAGCCACGCCTCTGTAGAAAAGCTTGACCAGGAAAAAATAACAGTGGAGAGAAGCCAGATAGTTCCGGACAACACGCAGAACTATCTAAGATACAAGCTCACAGACATAGGCGTATCTCCCCGGGCACTTCCCGGACAGCCTGGAAACATCTTTGTTGCGAACAGTGACGAGCACGACGAAAGAGGCATATCAACAGAGGAAAAAGCCATGAGGATGCAGATGTTCGACAAGAGAATGAGGAAGCTTGCCCACATCACTAAAGACATAGAGCCCCCTGCCCTGTACGGCCCAAAAAGAGCGGAGATAACAATCATCGGCTGGGGCTCAACCAAGGGCGCAATACTGGATGCAATTGGCGGGCTTTCAGAGCAAGGAATAAAGGCAAACTTCCTTCACATAATATCAGCAAGCCCCCTACATTCAGAGGCTATAGCAAAGGCACTTAAAGGAAGGAAGCCAAAGCTCATGGTGGAGCTCAACTCCACCGCCCAGATGGCCGGAGTAATCAGGGAGCACACAGGGATTGACATACCAAACAGGCTGCTGAAATACGACGGCCGCCCAATATACCCCGAAGAGGTAATACAGAAGGTAAGGCAGGTGCTAAACAGATGACCATCAACCCGCAGTCCCTAAACTCAGGGGTATTCCCGAACTGGTGCCCGGGTTGTGGTGACTTCGCCATCTTCGCAAGCATAAAACAGATGCTGGTGAAGCTTGAAACACCAATTGAAAACAACTTCTTCGTATACGGAATAGGGTGCCACGGTCACATGGTCAACTTCATGAAGACATACGGGTTTGAAGGCCTGCACGGAAGACCAATACCTGTCGCAGAAGGCGCAAAGCTCGTCAACAAAAGCCTCAACGTAATAGTGGTGTCAGGGGACGGAGACACGTACGGAGAAGGCATGAGCCACCTGATGCACATAATGAGAAGGAACTTCGACATAACTGTCTTTGTGCACGACAACATGGTGTATGGCCTTACATTAGGGCAGGGCTCGCCAACAGCGCAATGCGGCTTCAAATCGAGGTCAACGCCTGAAGGGCTTATCGACCACCCGGTGAACCCCATAGCGCTTGCAATAGCCGGAGGAGCAACCTTTGTAGCGAGAGGCTTCGCAGGAGACCCAGTTCATCTCCAGAACCTGATGCTCGAAGCAGTGAAGCACAAAGGGTTCTCAATAGTGGACATCTTCCAGCCGTGCGTCACCTTCAACCACATCAACACCTACCAGTGGTTCAGGGAGAAGGTCTACAAGCTTGAGGAATCAGGCCACAACCCCTCAGACAAGATGGAAGCATTAAGGAAGGCATTCCAGCAGGACAAGCTGCCCATAGGCATATTCTACAGGGAAGAGACAGAAAAAACATACGAGGAGCAGACAGCAACACAAGTCCCCCTCTTATCCGAGCAACTGAAGACAGACATCAAGGACATCCTTGAGTCGATGAGGTAATGGCAGAACACATCAATTTCTGAATATTATCTCCAGATAAAAAACCAAGAGGCCAATGCCAGCGCTATGCCTGCTATGTAGAGGGCAGGAACGCTGATAAGCCCAACCCTCACCCAGGGATAATAATTCGCGAATTTTGGGTTGAAGTCAGAAATCTTAGTTGCGGGGTTCACCATGAACCAAGCAAAGTCCTCAACCACCAACCCTGAGAAGTATGCGCTGAGCAATATGCCGAACAACTTGGTATCCCAGCCATAAACAGCCAGCGGAAGGCTCAGGAACAGAGGCACCATGACAAGAAACCCGAAAAAGTGGTAAGCAGGAAAAACATATCGCCGATTTATCCGGAGCTTCCACCCGAGCTTTCCCTTGTCCCACGCATTCCTGCCCTCCACGTGAGACTCGAACAGGGCGAGGGCTATCATCGCCCCGTAAACCCAAACAAAGACAAGCAGGACATTCATTATCTGACGCTGAAAACACCGATATATAAAGCATCCGGTACTTTGTCGTTGGCAGCAGAAATCTTTAAATATGCACATATGTCACAGTTTTGATATATGCTGCCGGTTGCAATAGGAATGGCTGGAACAGCCGCAATGCTAGCCTTCTACCTTGTGATACAGACACTGCTCACGGGCTCATTCGCATACGCAGCGTCAGAACTACTCAGGACATGGTACTGGCTCATCGCCATATCCGCAGGGTTTGGAACCCAGCTTGGGCTTTTCGCATACATGCACAAAAAGGCAAAAGAGGCAAAGGCAACCCTCGCTGCAAACGGAACAATCAGCACAGGCTCAATGGTCATGTGCTGCGCACACCACCTCACAGACACACTGCCCTTCCTCGGGATATCAGCGATAGCAGTTATCCTGTCAAGATACCAGACATTCTTTTACCTTGTGGCGATATTCTCAAACCTGATAGGCATAACGATCATGGTTCGGGCAATACAAAAAAATCTTCCTCACGTCAGAGGGCCTGCAAAGGCGCTTTTCTCAATCAACATGGAAACGGCAAGAAACATAACCATACTTTCCGCTGCGGTTATACTAACCTTGTCGTTCATAATATCAACCGCAGCCCCTGTCCAGAACCAGCTGCCCATGCAGGAAACCAGTTTCACTAACCTTCTTTTCACCACCCAAACAAGCGAGGCAAACGGACTCACAGTAAAAGCCACGCCCCGCTACTTAGCAGACAAGCTGGTGTTTGACATCTCCCTTGACACGCACCAAGGCTCACTTGATGCAGACCTGACAAAAAACACAGTGCTAAAGGACTCTGAAGGCAGGGCATATTACCCTGAATCATGGGAAGGAAGCCCCCCAGGCGGACATCACAGGTCAGGAACCCTGACATTCGCAGTGCCAGCCTCTGGTTCCAAATCAATCACGCTGACAATAACTGATATGAGTGGAGTGCCAGAGCGCACGCTTCAATGGAAAACAAGCTAAAAGTAGCGGTATCAAACCACATTTGAAAATGACCGCAACACGAAATATAGGAATTGCTCTGATAGCTACTTCAATAGCCCTTATGCTGTTCCTTGCAGCGATAAAGATAAACAGCGATGAGCAGGCAGCATACCTTTGCGATGCCTTCCATCAAAACCAGCTTGACATGAGCGAATGCCCGGCACACAAAAAAAGCAACACATGGTTCATAATACCGTCATTCGCGCTGGCCTTCGCAATACTCCTTTCAGGGGCATACATGGCATTCATGGCAAAGGAAACCATGACGGAGGAAGCCCCTCATTTAGCGCAAAGCACAGCACGAAAGCCAGCGAATCCGAATCTCGAAGGAGAGGAAAAACAGGTCTATACCCTGATTGCAGAAAGCAACGGCTCAATGTACCAAAGTGACCTTGCCAAGGAAACAGGCTACTCAAAAGTCAAGACAACCCGCATACTTGACAAGCTCGAATCAAAAGGCCTTATCGAGCGCAGAAGAAGGGGAATGACGAACATAGTAGTCCTGAAGTGAACCTCTGCTTTCTTGTACTGAAACCAGTTTCACGGCAACAAAGATAAGCTGTTTCTTGACACCAAAACCGCATAAGACAAGCGAGGTTGCAAAAAAATGATAGAAAAAAAGACAATGAATAACATAATCATGGCGCTTGCAGTAGCGGGGCTGCTTGGAATGGGCTACGTTTTCCTGCAGATAAACGCAGTGCCTGAAGTGCCTGAGAAAAGCCCTGCAACAGGACAAGCCACAGGTATGCAGCAAATAGACACACGGATACTTCCGAAAGGAGCACCGCTAATATACGGCGCAGAACTGGGAGTAAGCTATGATGACGTGTCTGCAGCGAACCCCGCAAAAGCAGACGCAGCAATAGCAAGGCTCGGACAGCTGGACAACAGCATAAAGCTTGATGCAGCGCAAAAAGAGAGATACACGAGAATAGTCTTGCAGATGAGCTGCGAATACTGCTGCGGCGCAGAATCAATAATATTCGAGAACGGGGAGCCAGCGTGCGGATGCCAGCACAGCTATGCAATGAGAGGAGTGGCAAAATACCTCATAAAGAACCACCCTGACGAATTCACAGACGAGCAGATACTTGAGGAAATGTCAAAATGGAAAACCCTCTTCTTCCCCGCACAAATAGCAGAAAAATCAGCGAGGCTGCAGAAAAAAGGCATCGAAACAAGCTACGTAAACCTCGCATCCAACAAGTACAGGAATGAATGAAGGTGAGAAAATGCACTGCTGCGAAAGCGAAAAGAAAGAAAGCATGGAGCACAAAGCTCAGAGAAAGGAAAGCGCAGGAATGAAAGAATATGTGATAGCAGGACTCCTGATAGCGCTGGTCCTGTTCGCGGTGTTTGAAGCCGTGCAGATAAGCGCGCTGAAACAGGAACGGCAGGCTGCACAGCAAAGCACTGGCACTGGTGCAGAAACTTATGAGGAAATGATGCAGAGAATGCACCCTGAACAGGCAGCCGCATCAACAATGGTGGGAGGCTGCTGATGAAAAAAGCAGTTGCAGCCATCACGGCCCTGCTGCTCTCAATAACACCTGCCCACGCACACTGCCCGCTGTGCACAGTAGGCGTAGGAGCAGCAGCTGTGACTGCCAGATACTTCGGAGTCAATGCGGCAGTCCTTGGAGTATTCATAGGAGCATTTGGAGTCTCAACCGGGCTCTGGATGGCACTAAAGGCAAAAAAGCTCATCCCGTTCCAGACACCAGTAATTGTAGCCCTGTCATTTCTCCTCACAGTAATTCCACTAATGGGCATAATGCCTGAAACCATTTACACCCCTCTTCTGGTTGCAGGCGAGCCAGGAACAGCCCTCAACAAGGTATACTGGCTCAACACAATGATGCTTGGGGCAGTAATAGGCGCAGCAGTAAGCACTGCCGCATACATCCTTCACATCAGCATAAAGAAAGCAAAAGGAAAAGTTCTGTTCCCATACCAGGGAGTGGCACTCACACTTGCCTCCCTACTGTTAGCGGGAGGAGCAATGCAGCTGCTGCTTTCAGGAGGCTAAAAATGGATGAAAACGAGATAAAGAAGCTTGTTGAAAAAGCCAGGGCAGCAGGCACAGACCTATCAAGAGACGAAGACCTAAGCATAGCGCTCATGAACCTCATAAGCCTCGAGGAACACACATACTTCACTGCAATGAAGACAGGCAACAAGCAGTATCTCTCAATGATGGCAAGCATCCGCGAGCTAAGGAAAAAGCTGCTTGCAAAGATGGTGACAAACCCGGAAGGGGAAGAATGGTGCATAAGCAAGCACTTACTTGCAGCAACAATGAGGCTCATAGAGACAGGAACAAAGGAGCAGAAAAACCCGAAGGAAGCCGAGTTCATGTTCAACGCTGCATTCGACCTATACTCCCTGTTCTTCGCGATAAACCTAAAAATTATAGAGCCGCAGAAAATAGGCAAGGAAGTCAAGGAAGCCCAACTCACCACAAGCAGGTTCTCACAGATAATAAAGAAAATAGTGGACTGCTGCAAGGAGTGAAAAGTTAAATCTTTAAATAGTTATCGCAGCAAGCAGATAACATGTGCCTCGCGATACCAGGAAAGATAGCAGAGATAAAAGGAATGAAGGCAATCATTGACTACGGCACAGAGAGGCGCACTGCCATAATCACCAAGGATGTGCCTGCATCTGTCGGCGACTTTGTGCTGGTGCAGATGGGCTGTGTTGTCCAGAAACTCACAGACAAGGAAGCAGAGGAAAGCTCCAAAGCGTGGAAGAGAGCAAGGCAAGAATAGTTGCCATGCTTAAGATAGCCCGAGGCTTATCCTCATTCATTTTTACAGTTGTTGTCATCACGAGTAGACTGAAAGTACACCTGATATTTAAGATCTTGTCTGAAGCCCACATTGACCAAAAAATTATTATACTGGTATGTAATTTTGTTATACGATAACATGTGAGCTAAAATGGAAACTGCCGTTAGAACAAGAAAGGTGGGAGGGTCTTTAATAGTCACGCTTCCTAAGGAGATTGTCGATGAAGAGGGAATAAAGGAAGGGGAGCTTGTAAAAGTCAGGATAAGAAGATTGAGAAAGGATGGCTTCGGGATGTTCAAAACGCTGACTCATTTCCTAAAGGAGGATAAACTCGATACACATGAATAGACTAATCATTGATGCTTCGGCATGGATTGAGTACTTTACGGGAACCCAAAAAGGAGCAAGGGTTCGTGAGCTTTTGGCAGATAGCGAGGTATACACCACCTCGATTTCCCTGGCAGAAGTTTCCAGCAAGTTCAAGCGAAGCAGGTTAGACCCGTGGGAGGCGGCAGGCATAATCTTGTCGAATTCCAAAATGCTGAATACTGAAGACGAGCTTTCAGTCAATGCCGGAATACTGCACGCGGAAATCAGGGCTTCTAACCCTAAGTTCAGTCTAAGCGATGCATATATCCTCAGGGCTGCCCGAGACTCAAAGGCAAGGATAGTTACGGCAGATACTGATTTCAAGGGCTTTAAGGAGACAATCTTTCTCGACTGACCTGTTTGTTGTTGCAGCTGTTCACCAGCCCTATAACCTGTTCAGTATAACCCATCAGCCCCGCAGCCCTCTTCGCGTCAAGTATCTCGCAAGCCTCGCCCCAGTGAAATGAGACCTGCTCACCCGGAGCAACCCCCGGCACCACCTGTTCCGAATAGGTTACCTCTGTTTCTGATTCCTTGCCAAGCAAAAAAAAGCCATCTCTTTCTGTCAGCGGGCTGTAAGAAACAAAAAGCTTTCCATCCCCTAACTCCTTAACCTTCCCCAGAGAGACCTTGCACCTATCCATGTTATCGAGAACAGGCTTCACGCTGCCAGTTACATTCCCTACGCCGACAAATAGCACGTGGAAGAGGTGCATGGGAATCGGCCTTTCCGGAATCCGAGGCTTGAGCTTCTCAGCAATAAACGAAGGAAGCCCGCAGCCAACAAGGGTGTCAAGATGCGCTGTGAAATCTTCCTTAGTAAACCCATCAAGAAGCCTGTTTCCAAGCCAGTAAGCCTCGAAAACCTCCATGTCAAAAGGATGCCTTTCGTTCTTGGCTGCTATTAGCTTCAGATAAGGGTAAAGGCCCTCAAACCTCTCCAGCGCCTTGCCTGCTTCATTGCAGTCACCCGAAGCTATGCACCTCAGGAAAGCATCTTTCAGGTCATAAGGCCCGCAGTAGCCAAGCCCGTTTGGAACACGCGAATACCTGCTGCCCAGCATCAAGCCTGAGGGCTCCATGTCCCCAACCTAAATTTATATATCCGGGCAGCCAGAACGACACCTGCAACAATAAGCCCGGTGCCCACAAGCTCATAAGCGCTCAAGGCAGAGCCTGAAAAAACAAGGGAAAGCGCAGTGGTTATCGGCGAGCCGATGAGAAGCACAGTTGTCGCAACAGAAACATCAACAAGCTTCAGCCCATTATACCACGTAGCCACGTATCCAAGCAGGAGCAAGGATGTGAGCAGTATCCAGCCTGCCTGTGCCAAGGATACCTGCCCCACAAGAGAAGCCTTGCCTGAATAGAACAGAAACCCAAAAATAAACAGGGCTCCAAAACCCATCCTGCCGGCAGCAACAACAGTGCCATCCAGCCTCTTAAGCACGTGCTTTGAAAGCGTGTTTTCCAAAGCCCAAAGCAAAGTCGCTCCAATCACAAGGAACTCGCCCTGCCCAAAGGTCAGCCCTGACATCTTCAGAACCAGAAAGTTACCTGAAAGAAGAAGCAGGCCTCCAACAAGGAAACTCGGCCTTATCCTCTCCTTAAGCATGAAAAACGCGAGCACAGCAACGTAAATGAACATTGTCTTGTGGATGAACGCGCCCATTGGGCCAGACACCAGCTGCAGGCCCCTGAAAAAAAGCAGGAAAGGGATTGAGCCACCAACGAGGCCAATCACAGCAAGCCATGCCCAGTCCCTGCCCGAAAGCACCTTGAAGGAATCCTTCTTCAAGAAGACAAGGAAAGAAACAAGAGCCACGGCAACAAGAAGGTTTTTGGCAAACGTGAAAACAGAAGAGTCAATGCCTGAAACAGCAAACTTGTTCAGGAATATCGAAAAGCCGCTGATGACAGAAGTGCAGAAAACAAGCAGCAGCCCCTTTTGGTTCATGCCCTGAAATAGCCCAATAATTATAAAAATGTTGCTATTCCTCAAATACCGTGCCCATTGCAACATTCTACATAGTGGGAAACAAGCTGCTAAAGCATGACGCATTGCCCCTCCGAATAATGGAAAAACTCAGGAAGGAGTTTCCAAACCTCGGCTTCTCAGAACTCGACCCCTCTGAAGACCTCCCTGACGAGGAAGCACTCTACTTAATAGACACTGCACAAGGCATAAAAGAAGTCCTGATACTCACAAACATCGAACTCATAATGGCAGAGCCAAGATACTCAGCGCATGACTTCGGACTCGGAACACACCTCAAACTGTTAAAGAAACTCGGCAGGCTACAAGAAGCTGCAATAATATGCGTGCCGCAGGAAATCAGGGCACAGGAAGCCCTGCATCAGGTAAGCAACGCAATAAGGCAGCTCATACCCAGTTTATCCTGAGGAAATGCGATGCACAGCTCATGCAGGGGTCATAAGCCCTGAGCAGCTTCTCAATTTCAGCTGTAATGAAATCCTTGTCCATTGACAGGTTACTCTCAACTATGTCCTTGATGTCCCTCTCCATGTTAATCTGGTTCTGCTGTGTCGGGACAACCACAGTCGCGTCATCTATGACGCCCTTCTCATCCATCCTGACCCTGTAATAAAGAATCCCCCTCGGCGCCTCAACAGCCGCAGTCCCCTCACAAGCCCTTGCAGCAACAGGAGCCCTTGACTCCTGCACGAACTTAGTGTTTTCAAGCAGCTCAATCGAGTGGTCTATAGCATGAACTGTCTCGATGGCCTGCGCAAGGTTATTGTGATATATGTTCTTAGAAGGGAACAGCTTAAGATAGCTGGCGCAATCCCTCAAAGTTGAAGGGTGAAGCTTGCCGCTGTTCAGGTTTATCCGTGCAAGAGAGCCAACCATGTAGTCCTTGCCCTCAAAAGAATACCCCATTGCCTGCGAATAAGGAATAACCACCTTCTCAAGGTGCTGGAAATACTGCCTTGAGCTTAAGCCCCTGCCCCTTGAGCTCTTCACCTCGCCACCAAACGGCAGAAACCCCTCTCCATCAATAGCGATGAAATCGGTCTTCCGGTCATAAACAAACAGGCAGTCCCTGAAGGCATCAATCACGTGGAAAACCATGGGCCTAACCCTCTTTAGCTCAGCCAAAATCCCGGCAACAGAGCTTTCATCAGGAAACTTCAAGTGTCCACCAACAACAGGGAATGGTGAATGGACTGCCCTGCCTGCAATCAGCTGCGAAAGCCTGTTGCCCGCGCCTTTTACAGCAAAAGCCTCATCAAGCCACTGCCTCTCCTCAGGCTTGTTCTCGTCAAGCTCAAGCAATGAATCCTTTCCAAGAACATCAGGAAGGGCAAAAAGATAAAGATGCAGCGCATGATCCCTGATGTACATCCCATACATCGAGAGAAGCCTCAGAATTTTTGTCTGCGCAGAAACCTCCAGCTTCAGGGCATCCTCAACAGCACCAATACAGCACAAGAGATGGGCAATGCTGCAAGTTCCGCATATCCTTGACATCAGCTGCGGAGCAGCAGAAAAGCTCCTGCCCCGGATTGCCTGAGTATAAAACCTCTTGTTCTCGCTTATCTTAAGCCGGACATACTCCACCTTTCCTGCCCTCACCTTCACGTCAACGTTAACATGGCCCTCAATCTTCGTAAGCTGCTCAATTCTTATGTCCAGCTCGCTATGCATGCACAACACCAAACTCCATTAGATACTTATCAAGGACATCAAGAAAAGCCTGCTCAACCATAGGGCAGCCCGGAACAAGGCTGTCCACAACAACAATATCGCTCACCTTCCTAACCCGCTCACACAGCCTGAACCGGTCAACAAGAAACTGTATCTCCCTTTTCTTCTCCTCATCAAACTCATTCCTCTGGCCAGAAGGCATACCCTCGCACGCACACGCGCCTATCGCAACAAGCCTCTTAGACCTCGACCGTATCCTGACAAGCTCATCAGCATCCCTCTCAGTTGCAATCGCTCCCTCAACAAACGCAACGTCCAAGTAGTCATCAAAGTTCCTGCCCTGCAAAACCCTTGCGTGCCTGAAATCAATAAGCCTCTTCCAGTCAAGAAAACGCTCATTCATAAGCTCAACAAACAAAATCGTGCTGTCCTCACAGCAAGAGAAGGAAAACCAGCCAACCCTGAGCTTCTTCTGCATGGCCTGAATCCAGCGAGACAGTATTTAATTGTTGCGATTATAGCAAACTTTTTATCCCTCTAATTTTCACTTTACAAAGTGCTGAAAAAAATCGACCTTCGTGAACTTGCAAAGTTCAGGCTGGGAAACCCCTACGGCGCTACCCTACAGGAATTTGACCTCACAGAAGCACAATATTTTATAGCGGCAAAAAGGTTTGTCTCGGACTGGATTTGGGCCGAAAAGCTGCATGAGCGTGACATGGAACTCCTTCTTGTTGAGCTTCTTGAAGAATACCGATACCCTGACTGGGCAGAAAGCCATGACAGAACGCCCATTCACTCCATCGAAGCGCTTCTCTTCATGATGGAGCCAGACTACATCCGGAATGTTTTTCACCAACAACGCAAAAGAGAACGGAAAAAACTTCCCGATGGAATGCTGAAAAACCCATACAACATAGAGGAACTCGTTGCAGCAGGGATTGAGTCGGAAATGACTGCCATTGCACACGCAACACGGGAAGAAGCAGTCAGGCTGATAACTGCACACGCTGCCAAAAAAGGAGTGCAACTTTACCTGCGGTCCATATTCAGCTTACAGATTGCAGACTCACCAATCACACTATTCAGAGTTCTTGACAGCTACTTGATGAGAACCAGAGGATGGGAATCCCTTTTCGACCTTGAGCAAACAGAACACCTGCATTTCTGGGACTTCAAGGTGCAGGGCTCGCTGCAAGACCCTGCAGCCCTTCAGCAGAGAATCTCGCACACACTTGAGGACAACATAAACGGTCTCAGGGAAGCCTCCCGGGAAGACGCTGTGAGGCTGCTGACCGAGCACGTAGTAAAGAGCCCGACTGGCGCAAGGGCTTATCTGATGGCCATAGGCATGGAGCCCGCGCTGGCAGAAGGGCTACGCAGGACAGTGAGCACGGCTCTTGATGCACTAAAACTGTATGACCAATACCTGCAGCGGAAAAAACGCCAGGCATCGCTCTTTGACCTTACACAGCAAACACACCTTCACCCTTGGGGAATGTATATGAAAGGCCAGTATTCCTCTGAGAAAAATGTTAGGGAAATGGTGGCCCACCTCCTTGAGGAAGCAATCCCCTGCCTGAGGCAAGCAACAAGAGATGAAGCGGTATACGAACTCGTGAGTGCCTTTACATCACGCACGCCAAGAGGAACAAGGCAGATATGCAGAATGGGGCTTAACTCAGTGGCGAGATACGGGCTTAACGGAGCCATGCGTGAATCCCCTCTTGGAGTGCTGCAGACATACGACGCGATAAGGATGCAGCAGGATGCCGTCTGGAAATCGATTTTTGATTCAACCCAACCAATCTACATAGCTGTTGAAACAAGCTCCGGCGGCAACCCATCCATGAAGCTAATCCGAGGAATCAGCTGAAAAACTCAAGATTCCTTGACTTGTCAACAGGAACCTCAACTATCCTGACGCCCTTGCCAGAGACCGCTTCCCTAAAAACAGAGTCAAGCTCAGCCGCAGAGCCCGGCCTGAAATAGCTGCACCCGAAACTCCTTGCAAGGAGCCCGAAATCAGGATTCGTAAGGTCTGTCGCAAGCGTCCTTCCAGCGCCTTTGATGAACTTTGCCTCGATAAGCGAGTAGCTGTTGTCATTGAACAGCACAACCACAAACTCAAGGCCCAGCCTGACTGCGGTCTCAAGCTCCTGAACATTCATGAGAAAGCCCCCATCGCCCATGACAGCAACAACTTCAGAATCAGAGGAGGCAAGCTTTGCTCCGATCGCGCCAGGAAGCGCTATGCCCATTGACGCAAGCCCGTTCGATATTATGACAGTCCCGCGCTCATAAGCCGGAAAAGAAGACCCAACCCACATCTTGTGCGCACCAACATCAGAAATCACGATAGCGCTGTCAGGAATGCATTCCCTCAGCTTCCTGAGAGCGAACTTAGGATGAACAGGAAAACTATTGCTCTCAAACCCGAAAACAGACTTCTCAAGAAAACCTCTGTAAATTTCAGCTTCGGGGAAAGCAAAGCGCTTCTTGACCTCCTGATTAAGATGCCAAAGTGTATTGGATACATCAGCAACAACCTCAACAGAAGGCTGGTAATGGTCGTAAACCTCTGCGGGGCTGAAATCAATATGCACAATATTCTTGCGGTTGCCCGGGTTAATCTTCTTAGGGTCGAACTCTGCGATGTCATACCCTACAGAGATAATGACGTCAGCAGCGTCCAGCACTTCCTGAACAGAGTGATGCGTGCCAAGGCCAAGGCCGAGCAAAGACTCCCTTGACCTGTCAGAAACCGCACCCTTTCCCATAAACGTCGAGATTACCGGAATCCCTGTTCTCTCAACAAAAAGCCTCAACTGGTTCGAAGCAAGCTTCCTGATGGCTCCGTTTCCCGCGAGGATGAGAGGCCTTGAGCTTCCATTTATGATTTCAACCGCCCTTGCAAGAGCCTTGTAGTCAGGAGCTGCACGCCTAACCTTCTCTCTCACAAGAGGAACGCCTTCAGCAGGCATTGCAGCAACATCCTCAGGAAGCTCGATATGCGCAGCGCCCGGCTTTTCCATCTCAGCAACCTTGAAAGCCTTCCTCACAGCCTCAGGAATTATGCGAGGCAGCAACACCCTTGTGTTCCACTTCGTTATAGGCCCAAACAGGTTTACCACATCAATTATCTGGTGGCTCTCTTTGTGAAGCCGCTCCGTGCTGCCCTGCGCAGTCACAGCCACAAGAGGAGAATGGTCAAGGTTTGCGTCAGCCACGCCTGTAACGAGATTTGTAGCCCCCGGGCCTAAAGTGGAAAGGCAAACCCCTGCCCTTCCAGTAACCCTTCCGTAAACATCAGCCATGAAAGCAGCGCCCTGCTCATGCCTGGCAACCACAAACTTCACCCCAGAATCCTCCATGGAGAAAACAAGGTCCTGAGTTTCCTCGCCAGGCAGCCCGAAAACAAACTGCACACCCTCATTTTCGAGGCACTTCACAAAAAGGCCAGACGCATTCATTTTCACTCACTCAAGGAATTCTTCGAACCTGATGAGCGATAAATGCTCACACCCTTGACATTCACGAACTCCCTCAAGCCATACTTCGACAGCTCCCTGCCAAACCCGCTCCTCTTCACACCGCCAAAAGGCATCCTCGGGTCAGACTTCACGACAGAATTCACGAAAACAACACCAGACTCAAGGCCTCTCGCAACAGAAGCAGCCCTGCCATCATCAGAAGACCAGACGCTTGCGCCAAGCCCGAACTCAGAGCTGTTCGCCAGCCTCACAGCCTCATCATCAGCCCTGAAGCTGACCACAGGTGCAACAGGCCCGAAAACCTCCTCCCCGAAAAGCACAGACTCCATTGAAGACTCCACAACAGCAGGCTCAAAGAAGAAACCCCTACTGCCAGTTCTCCTCCCGCCAGTCAACAGCCTGTCACCTGAAGAAACCGCGGAATCAACCTGCCGCACAAGCTGAGAGAGCTGCTGAGACGTGGCCAGAGGCCCGACATCAGTATCATCCCTAAGAGGGTCACCGACCTTAAGCGACTCCATCTCCCTAACAAAAAGCTCAGTGAACTCCTCAACCAAAGACGAGTCAACAATAAACCTCTTTGAGGCAATGCAGCTCTGGCCAGAGTTAAGAGTCCTGCCAAGCGCGGCATTCCTTGCAGCAACAGAAACATCAGCATCACCAAGCACGATGAAAGGGTCAGAGCCTCCTAACTCCAAAACACACTTCTTCAGATTCCTGCCACACAATTCAGCAATCCTCACGCCAGCACCCACGCTGCCAGTAAGAGAAACGGCATCCACTCTCGGAATGACCTCCGGAATGACCTCGTGGCCGCATATCACGCTCCTGAAACAGCCATCAGGAAAGCCAGCCTCTGAAAAAACCTCCCTAATTGCCAGCGAGCAACCCGGAACAACATTGGAATGCTTCAGCAGCACAGTATTCCCAGCCATCATCGCAGGCACAGCAAACCTGAAAGCCTGCCAGAAAGGAAAATTCCACGGCATTATTGAAAGAACAACTCCCAGCGGCTCAAAAGAAACAAAATGCCTGCCATCACCCTCACCAGCCTCCTCAGCCAGCCACTCAGCAGACCGGACAGCATACACATCGCAAGTCAAAGCGCACTTATCAACCTCTGCCCTTGACTGCTTAATCGGCTTACCCATCTCAGAAGACATAAGCAGCGCATACCTCTCCCTATTCCGCCTCAACACCTTCGCGGCATCCCTGAAAAAACCCGCCCTGCCATCAACACCCAAAGCCCGCCAACCAGAAAACCCAGACCTCACAGAAGACAACGAATCAAGGACACCACGCAAAGACTCAGTCTCATACTCTGCAAGAACTTCCCCTGTTGCGGGATTAACTGCACTAAATTTCATCCAGCAGGCAGAAGTATGGAAGAATAAAAACTTTTTGCAGCCCTGCCTCTCTGCGCTTAGATGCCTGCTTACTCCCTCCGGAAAAGCGGCCTATACAGCTTCCAATAGCTGCTTGCAGCGACAACGTGCATCACACCCATCACAGCAGGCAGAACAAGATTAGCTATCCCTGGAGTAAGGAAAGCGTGGAACAGGAAAATCTGCAGCGTCACTGGCGCAAGTATCACCAGAGCCAGAGGAGATGCAAACCCGCTGACAAGCATCAGACCCGCGATAACCTCAGTAGCGGCAAGCACCTGCATGAAATAGCCGCTACTCATCATCGCGCTGACAAAAGCCATCGCAGCATCACCCATCGGAGGGGGAGTCAGCGGCAGAAAAGGATAAAAAGCATTAAGCCCAAAAACAACAAAAATCAGGCCCAAAAGCAGCCTCGCACCATAAGCAACAGTAAACCTCATATTCCAACCTCCTTGACAATCCAACAAGAGAGCGAGCGGCATTAATAAAGCTTTTCCACCTGACTGCCTTCAGCCAGTACTCCAATACGCTGCATTTTTATAGACACCAAACAATCAATGAAGTCGGAGGGAGCCAAGTGGGAACTAAAGATGACTAACAACCTTGTCGGAATGGAAATAGAACTCATGATACTTGACGAGAACGGAAACGTTTCGAACTCAGCAGACAAGCTCCTGAAGCATGCACACAGTGATGGCAGAGGAACCCACATCAAAAAAGAGTGCGCGACAAACATTATTGAAATAGCGTCAAAGCCGCACGAAACCATCTCGGAAATAATGGCTCATCTTCAGGAAGAGCTTGATTACCTTATCGACCTGTGCAGGAAAAACAGGCTGAGGCTACTGCTGCTCGGCACATACCCCGGAAAGTTCAAGCCCAGAATCAGGCAAGACCAAAGATACATGATAAAGCAAAAAATCTTTGGAAAAGAAAGATTTCAGATAGCAGGACGAGTTACGGGCTTCCATTGCCACTACAGCCTGCCGCAGGCAATCTTTAATCAGGACTTACGCATACTGCGGATGCTCTACGGACACTCAGCAAACGACCTTCTTCTCAACAGCTACAACTTCCTCATCGCCGCAGACCCCGCCCTATCATTATTCATGCAGTCATCACCCTTCTACCAGGGCAAGCATTATGGAAAAGACTCAAGGCTAATATTCTACAGGGGAGGCAAGGCGCTCAGGAATCCAAGCGGGCTCTACGCAGAATACGAGGAATTCGGAGGACTACCCCACTACCTTCCAACATCCTTCGACCTCATAAACCTTATCGACGAGAGATTTACACAGTGGAAAGCCCTAATAAAGAACCTCAACATAGGCGTAAGGATATTCCCGCACTTTGATTCCCTCATGGACACAACATGGAACCCCATCAAGATAAACCCTGTCGGGACATTTGAGCAGAGAGGCATGGACATGAACAGGCTCGATCTAGCGGCAGCAATAGGCATAATGGTTAAGTTCTCCATGAACGAGATACAAAAGCAGCGGATAAAAGCCGAACCGTCGGAAATCGCCATAAAAGAGCCATTTATAGTGTAGGACATTAATATCCGTTTGTTTTTAGTAACAAATCTCTCTTTCTGAATGCTATTCTTAATTGCTTTTCGAGTTCCTGTATCGAAAACCATACCCTTGTTCCAAGCCATTTCTTCACATTCTGCCAGTATTGTTCAATAGGGTTAAGTTCGGGAGAATAAGTAAGC
>JACQST010000041.1 GCA_016211185.1 Candidatus Woesearchaeota archaeon
AACCGCATAGGCTGTATCAGAAATAAAACCGGGGAAGCTTTTGTTAACGTGTTCCTCAGCTGCACTTCCACATGGAAGTTGCAGGGGAAAAGCACATACCAACGGCTGTTAAAATACGCCCTCACGACTTAATACATACGATTTTATTGGTGGCTTCAGGAACTGAGCAGGGAATATCGCTACTTATCAGTGTAGAAAAAGAAAAGTTTTTTAATCTGCGGCTTTACCCGAGCTGAATGCGGCAAACAAGAAGGGGCTTTTTGAAATCCGCTGCTGCGGCTGCTGGCATGGGTGGCTTGTCTCATGGTTCGGCATCAGGGATGCAGTCAGGTCTGGATTCAATCCTTGCGTCACATTCCCTTGTTCCTTCAGGGCTGCTTTCATACACTCCAGGTGTTTATGAAATGGTGGAATCAGTCAGGAAGAGGGCTGGTTGTTTTGCTTATGATAGGACTAATGTTGTGCGCTGGGACCAAAACAGGGAGGACCGTGTTCTTGGCCGTGATGTGCTCGGGATTGATGACGTCAAGTTCTTTTTCCTGAATGATTCTGAGATTATTGCTATGGGGCACTTGTCAAGGCTTAATGATGTGCACGTTCCTGGCGACTATTGGGTTGCGCTGAATAACCACGGTACAGAGTATGCGGTGAAGCGTGAGGGTTCTTCTTTTGACTGGAACAGGCCGAGGCTCCTTGATAGCAACAGGAGGCCTTATGTGCCTTCTTTGGATGACTTGGTTTGTGCAGTAAGGGCGCTGTATTATGAATGGATTCCTGTTTCTGCGGTCAATTCAGAGGGGCGGCCTGATGACCGTTTCAGCAAGAGGGTTGCTGAGGCTTTAGTGAATGAAAGGCAGATGAATATAGGGCTTTTGGGCATTGCTGAGAATCTTGCTTCGAGGGTTGCTGCTCCTTCTTCCTCAGGGGTATCGAAGCTCTCCGACTCCTTTTTGGGCGTGGTTATGGCGCCTTGGCAGTATTCTGCGGTTACTTATAAGGCAGGCTCTGGCCAGCCTTTTGACCGTTCAACCTTCAGGAACTCTTACGGCGAGCATGTCTTTGCATACTTTAACCCTTATAACAGCGTTGATGTCCTTAATATGAATGCTGAGAGGACTTGGCTTTGTGTTGCCGCGGTTGCTGATGTGGTTTCAGGCAGGGCTGTTGCTGTCGGTTTTCCATCTTTGAATGTTCTTTATTACCAGAACATACCGCTTTCTGATGTGCATTTCAATCTTCCTGTTGCGAGGAACATAGGCGTTCGTGTCCTCACTGGTTCAGGGCTTGCTAATTATTCTCACACCTTTTACAGGTGAAGCCATAGGCTGGTTTTGTCTGTCTGAAAACATCATGCCTTTTCTTCATCTATGTAGTCCACGAAGAGCGTATGTTGCCCAAGGTTGTTGAGCTTTAGCCGGCCTTTGAGTGTGTGCGTTGTGTTTGGCTGTGCAGGACAGTTTATTTCGCAGTTTGTGCCTGTGCACTGCTTGTCCAGTGTTATGGTTATGCCTCCTCCCTGGTTCTGCATTTGCAGCTTTGCGGTGCATGTGTTGCAGCAGGGGTTTTGCTGGCTGCATGTCTGCGTGCTGCACTCTGCTGCTCCCTGTTTTATGTATGCGTCTATTTTTACTCTTTTTTCTAGGCTGCTCTGTGCTATCAAGTCGTTTATGCTTTCTGCACTGGTGTATTCCTTTGCACAGCCTGCGGTTGCCAGCAGGGTGATTATGAGCGCAAGGGCTGTCTTTTCCGCAGGCTTCGTTCTGTTCACCTCTTTCGGTCATCTTCGCCTGTGGCACTATTTAAACGTTTGTCAATTGAAAAGTTTTAAATATTAGCTTGTTTTTTCTGCTTTTATGGTTGGTGCTGTTTCAGGTATTTCTGGAATTATTTCTTTGCCAGCCATTATTGGGAGCAATTAGGCTCTCATAGATTTTCAAAAATTCTTGTGGGGTCTAAAAGATGGTTGTCATTCAGAGTGATGTTTCGGGCCTTGAGGTCATGGCAAAGGCTTTTTTTGATGAGCGTGCTAAAGGGTTCAAGTTTCAGCAGGAGTGGTATTCTTCGAATGTTGAGCAGGCTTTTCATACAAGGGCTGGGCATGGCAGGGAGGTTTCAGGGGCAGAGCTTCTGGTAATATGTCTTAAAGAGCTGTCTCGTTTCCAGCCGGGTGCCAGGTATATTGCTGGCCATCATGGTGGGGCTATACTGCCCTTTTTTGAGCACTTCTCAAAGAGCCCTATTTTTGAGAACTACCTGCATATGCCTCATGAGCAGTTGGCTGCTCATTTTGCAGAGGGGTTTGCTGCTGTTACGGGTAAGCCTGGTGTTGCTGTTGCGACTTCTGGTCCTGGCGCGACTAACCTTGTGACTGGGATTTATAATGCTTTTATGGATAGCACTCCGGTTGTTTTCATTACAGGGAATGTTCCGACGTTTGCTGCTGGCTCAATGGCGTTCCAGGAGGCTCCTATTTGTGGCATGGTGGAGCGTAGTGCGAAGGGTGTTTATTATGTGCAGTCAGGCAGTGATATCGCCAGTGCTGTTTTCGGAGCGTTTCACACGGCAGGTTCAGGTCGTCCTGGCCCTGTTTTGATGGATTTCCCAAAGGATGTTTTGACTGGGAAAGCAGAGCTTAATTTTTCCAGTTATTCTTCGCATGAAGCCCCGAAATTTACTTTTAGGGAGCTGGCTTTTAGGTTTTATGCTGCTAAGGAGCTTGTTGAGCGTTCTGTAAGGCCTGTGCTTTACGTTGGCCAGGGCGTTGTTATTGCGGATGCATGTGAGGAGCTTTCCGAGCTTGTTCACAGGACAGGCATTCCTGTTGTCACGACTCTTAAGGGCAAAGGCGCTTTTCCAGAGTCTGATTCGCGGTCTCTTGGCATGCTGGGGATGCATGGGCATGTTGTTGCCAACTACTCTGTTGATAATGCAGATCTTGTTGTTGCAGTGGGCGCGAGGTTTGATGATAGGGTCACTGGTGATTTCAGGCGTTGGGCTCCGCGCGCGAAGATTGTGCACTTGGACATGGACCCGAAGGGTATTGGTCCTAAAGGCGCCAGGCAGCCTGATGTTGTTGTTCCCTCTGACGTTAAGCTGTCGCTTTCAATGCTGAATTATGCATTGTCTGGTTTCGAGAGGAATGACCTTTCAGGCTGGTACAGGGAGCTTGCTTCTGTAAAGGAGCGGTTTCCAACTTCATATGCCCAGTTTTCTGGGCGCATCAAGCCTCAGTATGTGCTTGATGTGCTTTCGAGGAATGCTGGGGGTGATGATGTGTTCGTGACTGGTGTTGGCCAGCACCAGATGTGGGCTGCGCAGTATTTGATGTGCAAACCTCGTGGCTTTGTTACGTCTGGCGGCGCGGGGACAATGGGTTTCGGGTTGCCTGCTGCGCTTGGCGCATGGGCTGGCCTGAGCGAAATGAACCTGCTTGGCAAGGTTGTGCTGGTTGATGGTGATGAGAGTTTCAGGATGACTACTCAGGTGCTTGAGGTTTATGCCCGCCTTAATGCCGATGTGGCTGTTTTCGTGATAGATAACAAGGCTCCTGGCGGAACTCCTGGAGGCATGGTGAGGCAGTGGTACGATGCGGTTCACAACAGCACAAGTGTTCCGGTTAGTTATTCGTCTCGGATTGAGTCCATTGCACGTGGTTATGGTGCGCCTTCGAAAACCATTTCGAGGCCTTGCGATGTTGTGCCTGCCATAAGGGAGGCTTTGTCTTCGCGCGGCCCTGCTATTTATATTTTCGAGGTTGACCCTCAGGAGAACTGCTTGCCCATGATTCCGGGTGGTAAGTCTTTCGAGTATCAGGTTGCTTCTGATGGGTCTCAGCCTTTTTTGCGCTGAAAGAACAAGAAGCCGGCTTTCTTTCGCAGGAGGAAAGAGGTGTCATGAAACTCCTGCGTTTTTGGCCGGCTGTTCTGAACTTGATGCTGCTATTATTGTAGCTGTGCAGCTTTATATACTTTGTTAAGCTTTTTTTAGTGCCGCTAAAGAAATATTTTTAATGGATTCTGTTTAAAAAGAAAAAAAGAAAAGGCAAAGTGCCTTTACATATCCATGTCTCTTCCGCCCATGCCTCCCATTCCGCCTGGCATTCCGCCTTCAGGGCCGCCTTTCTTTCCTGCGCTGGCTATCACGTCATCTATCCTGAGTATCATGACAGCCACTTCGCTTGCTGAGCTGACTGCCTGAGTCTTTATCTTCAAGGGCTCTATGACGCCGTCTTTCCATGCGTCTATTATCTTGCCCGTGAAGACGTCTATGCCTGTCCACTTCCTGTTGGTGTCGTGGGCTGCTTTCAGCTCGGTCATTATGTCTATCGGGTCAAGCCCTGAGTTTTCTGCAAGTGTTCTCGGTATTATCTCGATTGCTTCTGCGAACGCGTTCACAGCGAGTTGTTCCCTGCCGCTTAGGGACTCTGAGAACTTCCTGAGCCCCTTGGCAAGCTCAACCTCTGATGCGCCTGCTCCTGCTACGACCTTTCCGACCTTGAGGGCTGCCGCGATGTCTCCGAGCGAGTCCTCCATGGCTCTTTTTATCTCATCGACTACGTGCTCTGTGCCTCCCCTTATCAGTATGGTTACTGACTTGGGGTTCTTGCATTCCCTCACGTAGGTCATGTTTTCGTCGCCTACCTTGAGTTCCTCGACTATTCCTGCAAATCCGAGGTCGTCCCTGCTGAGGTCGTTCAGGTTAGTCACTATTTTTCCGCCTGTTGCCCTTGCGAGCTTCTCCATGTCGCTCTTGCTTACCCTTCTTGAGGCATATATGCCCTTCTTTGACATGAAGTGCTGTGCCATGTCATCTATGCCTTTCTGGCAGAACACGACGTTTGCGCCCGAAGCAGCTATCTTTTCGACCTTCTCCCTGAGCATCCTTTCTTCCATGTCAATGAATGCCTGCATCTGGGCAGGGTCGCTTACCTGTATCTTTGTCTCTATCTCCGTGTTTTTTATCTCAACAGCCGCGTCAAGAAGCGCAACTTTGGCGCCTTTAACTGTTCTCGGCATGGCCGGGTGGACTTTTTCCTTGTCAAGCACTATGCCCTGTATCAGTTCAGAATCCTCTACTCTTCCGCCCACCTTCTTCTCTATCTTTATGTTGTCTGTGTCTATGAGCAGGTGTCCGTTCTCCTTCTCCATGACTGCCTTTACTGCATCCACAGATATCTTGGATAGCGATTCCTTTGCTTTTTCCGCGCCTTTTCCTGTCATGGCAGTTGTTGCTATCTTCCTGAGTGTCTGTATGTCTGCTTCAGCCACTGGCTCTGCTATCTGGTTGAGTATTTCCTGTGATTTGTCTGCAGCAAGCCTGTAACCTCGAGCTATTACTGTTGGGTGTATCTCTCGGTCTATGAGGTTTTCTGCCTGCTTGAGGAGTTCTCCGGCAAGCACTACTGCAGTGGTTGTTCCGTCTCCCACTTCATCTTCCTGTGCCTTTGCGACCTCGACTATCATCTTGGCAGCAGGGTGCTCTATGCTCATCTCCTGAAGTATCGTGACCCCGTCGTTTGTTATGACTACGTCTCCCAAGGAGTCGACAAGCATCTTGTCCATTCCCTTTGGCCCGAGGGTTGTCCTGACTGTTTCAGCCACTGCCTTCGCAGCCATTATGTTTGCCCTTTGGGCTGACCTGCCAGTTGTCCTCTGGCTTCCTTCTGAAAGAATAAACACCGGTTGTATTTGTTGCGTTGTCATTTTCGCTTTTACCTCCAAATTGTCTTGTTTTTTTCTGATTATGTTTTTATCCGAAGTAGTCCTGCTTTGCTGTTTTGGCGCCTGATGTCTTGCCCATCTCTGCCTCGTGCTTCTTCAGTGCTTCGGGCTTCTTTATCTCGCCGAACTTTGCCTCGTACTTGGAAAGGTTGTCCTTGAGCACGTTGAACAGCTCCTTTGCGAAGCTTGGGTCCAGCAGCACTATGTTATGCTTCACAACCATCCTCGGAGGGTGGTTGCTCAGGTCTATTCTTGGGGTTACTGACTTAAAGTCAACAACAAACCTTATCGGGCTGTGCGATATGCTTACCTCATCGGCGAGGAACTCGTTCCCGTTCTCGACATCTACTCGTATTTCCTGCTGCTGTTGCTCTGCCATCCGCTTTTACACCAACCCCAGAATTATCAAAAAGGTAAATAACTGGTTGTATATAAAGTTAATTGGGCTGGGCTATATATTTTTTGTCGGTGTAATTTTGTCGGTGTAAGAATGATTGTTGCTATTACCTGTTCAGTTTTTCGGAAGAAAGCTTCTTAAACCCCTTTCGTGTTGTTGGGGTGTATGGAAAGGGGGCTGGGCAGTTCTGAGGCTGCAGGGCTGCTGAGGAAGTTCGGGCCTAATGAGATAGTGGATGTTGGCCGTGGTGGTGCTGTTGCCATCCTGCTGAGGCAGCTCAGGTCTAATTTTGTTGTCCTGCTGCTTGTTGTTTCTTCTGTGGCTGCGTTCCTTGTTGGGAAGTTTGCCACGGGGTTTGTGATTCTGGTGATTGTCGCTCTTGTTGTGGTTCTGGGCTTCTTTCAGGAGTTCAAGTCTGAGCAGTCTGTCAGGGCTTTGCGGAGGCTGATAATTCCTGCTTCCACTGTCATCAGGGATGGGAAGCCTAAGGAGGTGCTTCATTCGGAGATTGTGCCTGGGGATGTTGTGGTGATTCGTTCTGGCGAGAAGGTTCCTGCTGACTGTGTTGTGCTTGAGCAGAGGAGGCTTAAGGTGAATGAGTCCACGCTTACCGGTGAGTCCAGGGAGGTGGTGAAGTTTTCCGCGAGGAATGGGAAGGTGGAGGACAGGCACAGGCTGTTCATGGGCACTTTTGCGGTTTCGGGCAGGTGTGTTGCGAGGGTTGCTCATACAGGGATGAATACGAGGTTTGGGAAGATTGCTTACATGATTTCTTCGAGTGATAAGGAGCTGCCGTTGAGGGATAAGGTGAACAGGGTTTCGCTTTTTGTGGCTTTGGTGGGGTTTGTTGTGTCTGTGCTGACCGGGCTTCTGGTTCTTTCCCAGCAGCCTGTTCTGGACAGGGATGCTCTGGTGTCTGTGGCGGTTCTTGTTATTGCGATATGCGTTTCTGCTTTCCCCGAGGGCTTTCCTTTGGTGCTTACAACTACCCTTTCAGTTGGTGCTCACAGGATGGCTCAGAGGAACGCTATCGTGAACAGGCTTTCCGTGATTGAGACTCTGGGCGAGACCACTGTTATCTGTTCTGACAAGACAGGGACCATTACTACTGGTGAGATGACTGTGAGCGAGGTTTGGGCTGGTGTGATGTTCGAGGTCAGTGGTGTTGGCTTTGACAGGAGAGGTGAGTTTTCAGTTGGTGGCCGCGTCATTAACCCTCTTGGCAGGCCTGTTCTTTCGAAGCTTCTGTCGTGTGCTGCTATTTGCAATGATTCTGAGCTTTATGAGAATGAGGACGGGGTTTCGTTCATTGTGAAGGGGAATGCTACTGAGGCTGCCCTTCTGGTTCTTGCTGCGAAGGCTGGGTTGCGCAGGAAGGAGCTGAGCGGCTATCTGCGTGATGTTGTTCCGTTTACTTCTGAGAGAAAGATGATGAGTGTGGTGTGGGAGGAGGGGAATTTTTCTGAGGTGTGTGTCAAGGGCGCGGTTGAGGTTTTGCTCGAGAGGTGTGCTTTTGTTGAGACCGCGAGGGGTCCTGTAAGGATGGATCATGGCAGGAAGAGGGATATTTTGGGTGTGAGCAGGTTCATGGCTTCGCGTGGGCTTCGCACTATTGCTCTGGCTTACAAGAAGAGGCATTCAGGCCGGGATTTGGAGAGCAATCTTGTTTTTTTGGGCATTGCTGGCATTGATGATCCTCCGAGGGAGGGTGTGAGGGAGTCTTTGGAGGTGTGCAGGCTGGCTGGCATCAGGGTTAAGCTGATTACAGGGGATAATGCTGAGACTGCTTTGTCTGTTGCTGGGCAGATTGGGCTTGAGAAGGGTGAGTTGTTGACTGGTTCGATGCTTGATGAGTTGAGTGATGACGAGTTGAAGGGAATTGTTGGTGATGTTTCTGTTTTTGCAAGGGTGAGGCCTGAGCACAAGTTGAGGATTGTGAGTGCGTTGAAGGCAAATGGCGAGATTGTTACCATGACTGGTGACGGGGTTAATGACGCTCCTGCGCTGAAGGAGGCGCATGTGGGGGTTGCCATGGGCAGGAACGGGACTGATGTCGCGCGCTCTGTCGCAGACCTTACTCTTAGGGATGACCACTTTTCTACTATTGTTGACGCTATTCGTGAGGGCAGGTCCATACTGAAGAACATAAGGAAGTTTGTGAGTTATCAGCTTTCCTGCAATGTTGCTGAGCTTTCCATACTTTTTTTCGGGGTGTTGCTGGCTCCGTGGCTTGGGTGGCCTGTTCCTTTGCTTGTCGCGATGCAGATCCTGTTCATGAACCTCGTGACTTCTGATCTTCCCGCTATCACTCTTGGCCTGACGCCTTCTTCTTCTGATATTATGCAGCAGAAGCCGGAGAGGAATGCGCCGCTTGTCAGCAGGGACTTGGTTGCGGTTATGGCTCTTTTTGGCGCTTTGATGTTTGGGTTCACGATTGCTTCCTTTTACCTTGCGTATAACGTGTTTTCGATGGGTGTTGATTATTCAAGGACTGCGGCACTTGTGACTCTTGTGCTTGTTGAGATTGCTGCTGCGTTCTCGTTCAGGTCTTTCAGGCACGGCAGCATCAATTCTTGGCTCTTGACGCATAGGCTTCTTGTCTATGCCTCGGCTGCTTCGGTGTTGGCGACGCTTGTTGTGGTCTATTCGGGGCTCTCGGTTTATTTTGATGCCGTTGCTATCAGGCCTCTGGATTGGGTTGTTTCTTTGGTGTTCTGTGTTGTTTTGGTGGTGTTTTTTGATTTGCTAAAGGCCTTGAACAACAGGCTGCATATTCTTAACCTTTAGCGTGTTTGCCTGCTTTTGTGTCCAGTGAATTGTGTTTCGTTTTGGGCAAGGAAGGTCTGCCTTTGGGCCCAGCTTAGCCTCTGTTCGTCTGTCATTCCTTTTTCAAAGCCGCGCATCATCTGTATGTAGTCCTTTATGTCTTCCTGCTTTGCCCCTTTTGCGAGCATCTCATTTTCGAGCAGGTCTATGTTTCCCTTTATGTCTGTGTTTGCGCAGAATACGAGTAGGTGTGAGCAGCTGGTTATCTGTGGCTGGTTCCATGTGGCAGGAGACAGCTTTTCCTTTGTTGCCTGCTTCGATATGACTATGATTTTCCATGGCTCTATGTTGAAGGAGGATGGCGCGTGCCTTGTTATTTCCAGCAGCTCGTCAAGCTTTTGCTGCGGTATCTGCCTCTTGTCGAACTTCTTTGTTGCGTATCTCTCCATGACTATCTGCTTGAATTCCATTTTTGCCTCCTTTTTACTGCCTTCTGCACCTGTATGCTGCCGCCAATAGGCTTGCACCGGATGCGTAGAACACTGCTGCGCTGAAGCCGTATCCTGTGTTGTTCTGCTGTGACTTGTGCCATTTGTGTAGTGAATAATGCGGGGAACGCAGTTAAATATTTAAAGATAGCTGTTTTCCTGGCCTCTTATGTTGCCTGTTGATGGACTGAATCGTGACCAGCGCATTAGGCTTGACGAGTTGGTTTGGACAATAGATTCTGCCCTTGAACAGCATCCTTTGTCGATGGGTATTGCCGGCAGGCCTTTTGAGTATATGCTTCCTGATGGAGTTGCATCTAATGGGAGAATGTGCGATGCCTTAGTTAAGAGATATTCTTCGGATAATGCGCATGTTGAGGCCAGCATAGTACGCAGAGATGACGGTGATTACCTCTCTGTTTGCAGGAGAGTGGGGCTTTAGTTTTGCCCTGTATTTTCAACAAAACCTCAATTTTAGTCGTAAAGCACTATTGTGTCTTTTTTCTGGAGCCTGAGCTTTGGCTTTGGCTTGTCTGCCGCGTAGCCTATTGTGCAGAGGGCTGTTGGAACTATGTTTTGGGGCAGGTTTAGTATGCCGCTGTACTGCTTCGGGTCAAAGCCTTCCATTGGGCAGGAGTCGAAGCCAAGTGATTTTGCGCCGTTCACCGTGTTTCCGAGGGCAAGGTATGTCTGCCTTTGGGCCCAGCTTAGCCTCTGTTCGTCTGTCATTCCTTTTTCAAAGCCGCGCATCATCTGTATGTAGTCCTTTATGT
>JACQST010000035.1 GCA_016211185.1 Candidatus Woesearchaeota archaeon
AACCGCATAGGCTGTATCAGAAATAAAACCGGGGAAGCTTTTGTTAACGTGTTCCTCAGCTGCACTTCCACATGGAAGTTGCAGGGGAAAAGCACATACCAACGGCTGTTAAAATACGCCCTCACGACTTAATACATACGAAATGCAGACGGGAAAAAATAAAGGGAGGAGCTAGACCCAGTTCTCGTCCTCTCCCTTTTCCGCCCCCTCATCGCTGAGCTCATCATCTAGGTCGTCATCGTCCTCGTCCCAATCGTCATCCTCGTCAGAATCAGGCTCTTCAGAACCCTCTTCCCCCTGCTTTTCCTCCTCTGCAAACCATCCATCCTCTTCCTTCTTGTCCTTTTTCTCTGTCTTGGATTTCATCATAATCAACTCCATTTGCAATGAATTCAGCAGAAAAAATCACCACTCGTCTTCCTCGCTGTCATCAGTATCGTCCTCATCATCGTCGTAAAGGTCATCGTCGTCATAACCCTCCCAGTTATCCTTAGGCATAGCACCCACCTCCTATAGACTCTGCCGTTGCAGATGAGGAATATATAAAGTTTTTGGTGCTCGGAAAACCGCTAAAAATCACCTGTCCTGCACACGGCAACACCAGCGGAGTCAACCAATAATTTAATCTTATCCTTGTGCTCGCCCAGGCCCTTCCAGTCCAGAACAACAAGATTGGCTTTTGGGCTGCACGCCGCAAGCGCCTTCACAAGCATCTCCCCATCAAGGCCCCCGAGGGCATACTTTGGACAGACATGCGCTACAGATACGTCTGTGTTCAGCATCACCCTGCTGAAATTCGGGCAGTGATGCAAGCCGCCGATACCAACGGCAGAGCGCACAGGATTCATAGACTGCAAGGACGAAACGATTGCATCAGCAACAATTCTCCCAGCCTCAGGGCTCGAATACATCCCGCTGCTGCTCCCTATCTCCACAAAAACAGAAGGCTTCCCGACAAAAGGGCCGTGATGCGTGGCTTCCTGAATAACCTCCACGCCCATGCTGTTGCCATGAAGGGATTTCAACAGCTGCTTCATCAAGGCAGAAGGCGCAGGGCACAAAGTCCTGTCCATACCACCGAGTTCTGCCCTGCCCCAGTTCCCAACACTGTGCACTGCAAACGCGTCAACACCAGCCCTGCTTGTGTGGGTGTACGGGAAAATAAAGACGTCCGCATCAATCATCTTGTCCATGCCATCAAAAAACAGAAGCTCCCTGTCGAATGAATGCATCGCGACCAAAACACTGCCGAGGACAAGATGATGCACGCGTTGCATCTCCCTGAAGCCATGCCTGCTTATAAGCTGCTCCCTTATGTTCGCGCTTGCAGGGTTCACTGTTGAGGTAACTATTGCCGCTTTCATCTTAATAGTACTGCCAGTCAAGCAGCAAAAACGGCAAGCCATTTAAATATTTTTCAGCCCAAAAAAAGCCTCGCAAAATTTAAATAAGAGGCAGGATTCAGCACAGCCAGGGAACGAAAAGCCCGCAAAAACCCAGAATGACACAATTCATGTACCAACTCAAGATACCCCGGCAAAGGATAGCAGTCCTCATTGGCAAAAACGGAGAGGTAAAAAAACAGATAGAAACAGAGACAGCAACAAGCATGAACATAGACTCAAAAGAAGGAGACATACAGATAACAGGCGAAGACGGTCTCGGACTGTACTCAGCCCGTGAAGTAATAACTGCAATCGCAAGAGGCTTCAACCCAAATGTAGCCCTGCTCCTGCTCAAGGGAGACCACGTTCTTGAAAAACTCGAGCTTGGAGACGGAACAAAGACAAAAGAACAGCTCACAAGGCTGAAAGGAAGGGTAATAGGCACAGAGGGGAAATGCCGCCGCCTAATAGAGGAACTTTCCGGCACATACATAGCTGTTTACGGGAAAACAATAGGCATAATAGGAGAGCCCGCCAACGTGGCAATAGCAAGAAAGGCCATCGAGCAGATAATAAAGGGAAGCATGCACAACACAGTCTACAGGTGGCTGGAAAAGCGCAGAAAGGAACTCAAAGCCCAGCAGATGATGATTTAGACGGAAGATGATTTTTAACTGATAACAATGGCAGAGACACAACAGGAACTTGCAGCCTACGAACTGGCCAAAAAACAACGCGAGATATCAATAGCCGAATTCTTCGAAAAAAACAGGCACCTATTGGGATTTGACAACAAGAGAAAAGCACTTCTGACTGCTGTGAAAGAGGCTGTTGACAACTCAGTAGAGTATCACGAGCCGGTCTTGGTGAAGGACAAGGGCTTGATAAAGGTTGTGAAGATAGGCGAATACATTGACCGGAAGCTTAAGGAAAGTGAGATCACCGAAAGGGAAGATGCCCAATCAGCTAAGATAAGCGGCGTTGAGACGCTGGTTTACGACTCAAAAACGCTCAAGCTGGGATTCAAGGCAGTATCCTCAGTGCACAGGCATCCTCTAAGAGACAAGCTTTACGAAATAACCATTGTAGGAAACAGGAAGGTAAAGCTCACTGGAAGCCACAGCATATTCGCCCTAAAACAGGGCAGAGTAACCCCGTATAAAGTCAGCGAGCTTAAGGAAGGTGACTTTGTTGTCGTACCCAGAAAACAGTTCAGGAACCCAGACCCCGTAAGGTTCCTTGACATAAGAGACTGGGCAAAGAACCTGCCTGCTGAATTGAGGGAAAGACTGGTCATAAAAGGCGTTTCCAGTACGCTTACGAACATACCTCGGGATTGGAAAAGATTCGATTACGTTCCATTAAGTTATTTTACAGATAACCATCTGGCCCTGCCAGAATCAGCAAGGATAGGTGTTAAGCTTGGCAGGTCAAGCATCCCTGTCAGGATAACTATTACTCACGAACTGATGAGGCTCTTGGGCTATTACGCTGCAGAGGGAACATGCTATGACCAATGTATTACGCTGTCATTTGGAGCGCACGAGGAAGCTCTCATGCAGGACGCGGAAAAATGCATCAAAGACACTTTTCCCAATGCAAACTTCACGAGGATTCTTGCTCACAGGACAGCTATAACCATAAAGATACACTCGGAAATCCTGTCTTGCCTCTTCAAGGGTCTCGGAACTGGAAGCCGTGCAAACACAAAAAAAGTCCCGACAATAGTCTTCAATGCTGAAAGCGATATGCAGTCAAGTTTTCTTCAGGGATATATCTCAGGGGATGGGCATGTCGGCAGCAAGATAACAATGGCTACAGTCAGCAAAGACCTTTCAACAGGGCTCAAATACCTGTTCTCGATGCAGGGCATTCCATTCAGTGAGAGCGTTCGTGAAGAAACCGTCAGGGACTTCGGCAAGTATATATCGAAATGCAAGAAAGTATACTACATCTATGTCTACCCTTCATCTGGCCGAAGGAATTCCCCTTTGAACTGGCTGCCGCTTGAGGAAAGCGGTTTCAGGCAAATAATAAAGTCACTTGACCCCAAAATAGGCACACTAAATCCTCATTACCGGATGATAAGCAGGCCAACCTTCACGTTCGAATCGGCAAATGCTGACTTGAGGCTTGCGCAATCCAACAGGAGAGGGCAAATCACTGAAGCGCTCCAGCAGCGGATAGAACACACAGAAAAACTTCTGGCCGGAGAAATAGGCTTCTTGCAGGTCAGGACAGTAAAAGAAGCCACATCAAGCAGGGAACACGTCTACGATTTCTCAGTTCCCGGAGAGGAAAAGTTCCTGGGAGGTGAAGGAGTGATTTTCCTGCACAACTCATTGGATGCATGCGAGGAAGCCAGGATACTCCCAGAAGTAAAGGTCGAAATAATCGAGATGAGCGAGGAGCGATACAGAGTCATAGTGGAGGACAACGGCCCAGGAATAGTGAAGGAACAGATACCAAAAGTCTTTGCAAAGCTACTCTACGGAAGCAAGTTCCACCACTTACAGCAGAAAAGAGGCCAGCAAGGGATAGGAATAAGCGCGGCAGTGCTCTACTCGCAGCTCACAACAGGAAAACCAGCAAAAATAACCTCAAGGATAGGCAAAAACCAGCCCGCAAGTTATTACGAGCTCAACATAGACATAAAGGCAAACAAGCCCGAAATAGTAAAGCAGTCCACAACCGACTGGGCAAAGGAGCAAGGAACAATAGTTGAGCTTGAACTGCAGGCAACATACCAGAAAGGTCTCCAGTCAGTCGACGAATACCTCAAGCAGACAGCAATAATAAACCCCCACATAACAATAATATACACAACCCCCAAGGCAGAGCAGATAATCTATGCAAGGTCAACAGAGGAACTCCCCCCTGAGCCAAAAGAGATAAAGCCGCATCCATACGGAGTAGAGCTCGGCCTACTCATACGAATGCTCGATAACACAGAATCAAGAACCCTGCAGTCATTCCTCACATCCGAGTTCTCAAGGGTAGGCCCGGAAACAGCAAAAGAAATCTGCCATAACTCAAGCCTGCTTCCGAGCACGAAGCCACAGGAAATCTCAAGGCAGCAGGCAGAACAGCTCATGAACGGCATAGCCAGCACAAAGCTCATAGCTCCATCAACCGACTGCCTATCACCTATAAGCGAGCAGCTCATAGAAAAAGGGCTCCGTAGCGTAATTAACGCAGAATTCTACTGCTCCACAGCCCGGCCACCCGCAGTCTACAGGGGAAACCCATTCGTAATAAGCGCAGGAGTGGCATACGGAGGGCAAGTGCCTGAAGGCGCAGTAACACTGCTGAGGTTCGCCAACAGGGTACCGCTGCTCTACCAGCAGGGAGCATGTGTGATAACAGATGCAATAGGAAAAACCAACTGGAAGCAATACGGCCTCAGCCAAAGCCAGGGCGCAGTGCCAGCAGGCCCTGCAGTAATACTTGTCCACATGGCATCAGTATGGGTGCCGTTCACGTCAGAAGCAAAGGAAGCCCTCGCGCACTACCCCGAAATAATTAAGGAAATAAAGCTCGCGCTGCAGGAATGCGGCAGAAAGCTCGGGCTATACATAAACAAGAAGAAAAAAGCCACGAGACAGCTTGAGCGTGCAAACCTTTTCGAAACGTACATACCAGAGATAGCAGACTCACTGGCAACCATAACAGGACAAAGCAAGGAAGAGCTGCTTGCAAAGCTCAAGACGATGCTCAACAAGCCCGAAATAGAAGCCCAGATAGAAAAACAGGAAAACCCGCAATTTGACGAAAAGATGAAGCTCGAATTGGGAAAGGAAGAAGAAAATGAGGAATGACGCGAAAGAGGCAATAGTCAGCCTCGGCAAAAAGCTGGCAAAAGACGTCGAGGAAGGGAAAAACCCCAGCATAGACGTGACAGTAAGAACGCTCTCAAACGTTTCATACGACAAGAAAACCAAGAAGCTCCTCCTCGGCGAAAGAAAATCCGCAAGGGAATTCTTCAACCTCGGCCACATAAGGAAATTCGTCCAGACACTCGAAGTAGCGAAAATCGCCAAAAAGGAGCTCCTCGATATGGGAAAGCACGCCAGCCTAAGAGACGTCTTCTACATGGCAAAGCGAACAATACCGGGCTCAAAGATAAACATCGTAGACGACCAGACAGAGACAGACGGAGCAATAGAAGACCTCGAACTCATAACCCGGTTCTCAAGGGAACAGCTGCACGTCAACGCAAACAAGATGGGCTCCGTAGCCGGAAAGGTGGTGGTGGAGGACTCCGGAGACACCATAGACTGGAGCAGGCTCGGCTCAGGAGGCTGGAGCATACCATCAAACGTCGAGGCAATACAATTCAAGAAGGTATCTGCCAAATACGTCATATACATGGAGAAAGCCGCGGTATGGGAAAGACTGCACGAAGACAAGTTCTGGGACAAGCAAAACTGCATAATCCTAAGCTCACAGGGACAGACAACACGAGGCATAAGAAGGCTGCTCCAGAGGCTCCATGCAGAGCACAGCCTCCCCATATACATACTCGCTGACTTTGACCCCTACGGAATATACATATACAGCGTCATAAAGTCCGGCAGCATAAACCTTGCGCACATGTCAGAAACCCTCGCAATACCCAGCGTAAAATTCCTCGGAATAACCGGAGACGACATAAACACATACGACCTGAAGAAACACGCAATCAAGCTCAAGGAAGTTGACATACAGAGGCTCAAGCAGATATCAGAATACGAATGGTTCAGGAACTCAAAGCCATGGCAAAGGCAGTTCAAGCTGATGAAGGACTTCAACGCAAAATTCGAAATCCAGGCACTGTCATCAAGGGGAATAACATTCATAACAGACAGATACCTTCCAGAGAAGATAGGCAAAGCCGAGATGCTTGACTAAGCCCGCCTTCTGTAAACAGCCCCGTAAGCAGCATACGCCGTAACACTAAGAACAGCACCCGCAGCACCAGAAAAAACGGACTCGGCAAAAAGCTCAGCATTTCCAGGAATGCCTGCAAAAAAAAGCAGCGCAACAAACAAAGCAAAGCCAATACCTACAAGAACGAAATAGCCAAAAAGAAGAAGCAAATAGCCAGCAACAACCCACCTGAAAGCCCTTCCAAAAACCTCACGCAGCCTGAAAGCAGCACCAAACCTGTCATGCTCTGCAAAAGCCATCAAAGCCATCGGGCAGAAAAGCAGAAAGACAGCAACAGCAGGCAGAATAATGGCTGCAATCACAAGAACTGCCGCAACCCTCCCAGAAAAGCCCCAAACAGCATCAGCAGCAGCCAGAATACCCATAGAAAAACTTCCGCCTGCAATGACACCAAGCACAGTGCCAACAAGAACCAGAACACCAAACACAAAAACAACCAGTGGCACAAGATAAGCCAAAATAACTACAAGCGACCTCAACCCATCCCAGACAAGCCTCCCGAAAGACCTCCACTCAGGCAAAATGAACTTCCCTGACATCGCGCCCTTAGCGCACTTTAAGCAATACCCCATGACCACAAGATTCGCAAGGATGCTCACAGGAGCAGCAACAAGCTCGATAAGGTCAAGCTTCAGCCCTATATCAGGCACCTCAGCAACACCAGCCCTGTCGTAAGAAGAGGCCCCTGCATACTCAGGAACAAAGGCAACCTGAAGAGCAGAAACAAGAACCACAGGAAAAAGCGATATGAGCAAAAGAACCCCCAGCCTCCTCCAATCAGTAAAAGGCTCCTTAACAGAAGACAAAAAACCAGCCATCAAGACATTCAAACCCTTCGGGATTAAAAGCCTTTCCAAAACACAGGATAACAGAATGGCAAGATTTTAAAACACAGCCGGACACAGACGCAAAAAAGGTGCCAATATGCAGAGCTGGATGCACAAAGCCGAAAAAATAATAGACGACCTGATGCCAACGCTTCTCGTCACATTCCTACTCATAGTCGCGGCAGAAGTGTTCCTCGGGCAAGACATAGAACCATTCAAAAGCCACATAGACATCTTCGACACAGTGCTGATATCAGTCTTTGCCGCAGACCTGTTCTTCAAATACCACAGGGCAAAAAGCCTCCCCAGCTTCCTCAAGAAATACTGGCTACAGATAATAGCAGTCGTGCCATTCTACTTCGTATTCAGGGTAATGGAATACATGCAGCTCTCAGAGTTCGCTGCAAAAGGCACAAGGTTCGCAAACGAAACAAGAACACTCGGAAGAGGGCCAGCCCTAATCATAAGGGAAGCCGAAACAACAGAAGGCATAAGCAGGACAGCAAAACTCCTCAGGTTCAAGCCTCTGCTCAGGCTGCCACGACTGCTGTTTGCAGTGCCATTCTTCGAAAAACCCACAGGAAGGCACCACCCACACGAAAGGAAAACGAAAATCTCACAAAAAACTTTAAATCACCATATAAAGCCTGTTAAGAAACACGGACCTGTAGCCTAGCCTGGACAAGGCGACAGCCTTCTAAGC
>JACQST010000039.1 GCA_016211185.1 Candidatus Woesearchaeota archaeon
CCCCTCAGGAACAACGCTCACGCCAGGAGCGCAGCTAACGCTGAAATACAACACAGAGCTGTCCACACTCCCCCCGCAAACAACAGAAGAGCAGCTGAACATAGCAGTAGCGTATTATGACGACACGCAACAAAGATGGATACCTCTCCCAACCACTCTTGACAGGGCAAACAAAAAAGCCACAGCAACAATAACACACTTCACACTGTTTGCAACTGTCGACTTAAGCGCAGTGCAGCAGCAGGCACAGCCCGCGCCATCCGGACAGGGAGACCTCAAGGCAACCATCAAAGGGCCGAAGCAGGGAAAAGCAGAAGACAACCTCGAATACACGGCAACAGCCACATACAAAGACACCCAGGGAAACAACAAGCCAATAAACAAACTCGAGGTCTGGGCCTCAGACGAAAACCCCACAAAACAGATTGACTGCAAAAGCCGGAAAGAAGGCAAATGGTGCCTGCTGCAGGAATTCACAAACCCCGCAAACGAGAAAAAGCTGAACTGGAAGCCAGAGACAGAAGGCACATACGCAATCATAGCAAACGCCATCGCACAAGACAAAAAATGCTCAGGAGAGCCGAGAGGACAGGCAGACTGGGAATACTGCGGCACAGAAAGCTACATCAGCGTCAAGATAGAGCCGAAGCAAGGCACACAGCCCTCACAACCAGCACAGCCAGCAACTCCGCCTGCACAGCCACCCACACAAGGACCAGAGCACCTCGCAACGCTACAAGCACTCCTGAAAGGCAACCCCAAGGAAACAGAGTTGATAAACTGCTGCAAAGACAAAGCAGCAGTCTACCCTGACATCAGGACAAAGAACGGAAGACAATGCGAAATAGTGGTGTGCAGCAAGGAAAGCCCAAAAGGCCGGCAATACTACTGGGCATACACAGGCTACGAATACAGGAACGGACAAAGAGCAGAGAACAAGGCAGCCTGCACAGGAACAAGCAACAACGAAAAATACTTCCTGCCATCAGCATGCAGCCCAGCCCAGCCAGCAACTCCGCCCTCACAACCACCAGGCCAGCCTGTGCCAACAGAGCCATGCCAAGGAAAAAGGGATGGCACATACTGCCTGCAACCAAAAGGCGCAGCATACTTTACCTGTGAAGCCGGAAAAACAAAGAGCAAGGCAAACTGCGGCGAAAAACAAAACCAGGGAAACATCTGTGTCCAGCACAGGTCACCTCACGAACAGGACAGCAAGCTCATAACCATAACCTGCGAAAACCCAGAGCAGAAGATGTGCAGTTCTGAATCAGACATAGGCAACTGCAGGGAAGAAGGAAGACACTGCAGCTGGTGCGCCAAATACGAAGACAAGACAAGCAAAAGCAGCCCATACTTCTGGCTAAAGACAACCCAATGCGCAGAAAAAGCTCAATGCAGCTGCCAGGACGAAAAACAAGTATGCAAGGAGGAAGGCAAACAAGACATACCAATCCAATACTCAGAATGCACAGGACAGGCAGGAAAAGAGCGATGCTCATCGATATGGACAAACTACATTATAAGGTGCTTTGCGGACTCATACGGAAAAGTAGTGAAGGTATGCAGCGGAACATGCAAGGATGGAAGATGCGAAGAAGCCCAACCGCCAGGAAAACCCACCAGAATAATAGCCAGCCTCTACAAGAACGACAACACAGGCACAACAAAAATAAGCAAGCAGCAATGCAGTCCCACAGACACAGAAGCGCCTGAGATAAAAATAACCGAGCCCACAAGCACAAAAAACGAATGGGAATGCAGGCCGGACAGGGGAGAAGGATACTTCTTCATAACAACCACAACAGGAAAAAGAAGGCTCACGCTAACACCTCCAAGCGGCTTCAAATGCGACGAGCCGAGATACATAACATGGGAAGCAGAACACATAGGAACAACAAAAACAGACAAAGGAGGAGGATGCGAAGCAAACATAGAAATCCCTGAAGGAGACCTGAAAATACATCTCAAATACTACCTTTCGCCACAGACAACGGCGCCTGGCCCGGCAACGCCTCCACCCCCCCCACCTCCAGCCCCAAAAGCATGCAGCCTCAACCAAGCACTTGATTACCAAAAACCAAAATACGTCGATATAAAAGGAAAGGAAAACTGCGCAGCTGCAGAATACACATGCTCAGACTGCACAAGCCCTGAAGACTGCAAAAAGCTATACGAGCAAAGCCTCGCAAACGACAAAGACAAGCTCAAAAAGCTCATAGAAGGAACAAGCGAAAAAGCATACATCACAGCCCCTGAAACAGAGTGCGGCAACACATGCCAGCCACAAAAACAAATATCAAGGAAATGCGAAGCAAGCTGCGCATCAGACAGAAAAGAAACAAAAGACCTGACCTGCGGCACAGACTCAAAACGCAAATGCTGCGAAGTAATACTGGATGCAACAAACAACTGCATATACAAAGGAAAATACCACGACCCGGAAGCGCAGCCCACGCCAACAATCTGCGAGCCTGCAGTCGAGTCCAAACCTCCATTACCTCCAATAATAAGATATCACTACTACCAGAAAAAAGAATGCGCATACCACCCAGGGTATCTCGGTGGGTGGCTCGGTGGCTGGGGCAGGGGATATTACTGGCAGGACAAAGGGAGATGTGATGAAGGAGACTGCCTCTGCAACATAGAAATAAAGCAAAGCGGCAGCACAGGAAGAAGCTGCAGCAGCAAAGACACAAAGACAAAGGAAACAGTTTCGATAAAAGGCTATACACACTGCGAAGATGCCTGCCAGAGCAAAGCCGAGCAGCTTGTGTCAAAATACACTAACTGCGAAGTAAAAGTGGCAAGCGTCGAGTTCCCACCACAAGGCTAGCCTACCGAAAAGCCAGACGAAAAGCCTGCACAGCCACAATAGAGCTGCCAAAATCAAACGGAATCAATCTCTAATACATGCTGAAACAAGCAGCAGCCCCCCGAAATACCCGCGCCGCTTCAGGCGATAACTCTCCCGGCAACAAGCCCAAGCCCGTCCCTTGCCTGCGCAGTAGACATACCGAGGGAAAGAAACAGGGAGCGCAGCTCATTCCGGGACCTCATCCTGTAAGGGCTGTCAGCAAAAGTTGCAATGGCCACAGCAACCTTATGCTTCCTGCAGAGCCTGATACCCCTCGTAACGGACTCAAGCAACGCAACAGTATCCTTCGAATCAAGAAAACCTATTAACGGAAAGCAAACAGCCACCTTCTTCCTGGCAAGCTCCTTGTAAACAGAATGCCTCACCTGAGCAGGAACACCCACAACAACATCCGCTGACGAAAAGCCCTTCGATAACTCAGACACGCGAAGCCCTGAACCCTTCAAACTGCAGAAAAGCCTGACCTCTGTACGCTCCTGAAGCGCAGCCAAAAACTCATCCCTGCCCTTACTGTCGTGATAAAGAAAAACCAAGCCGTCAATGCCAAGCCTCTCAGCCATGCGCATCATGGCTTCCTCATTGCCACTTGGAACGACAATATCCACAAACATACAAAACACCTTACTTTCCCAGCTCCCTTAGCAAACCAATAATCTCTGTTTTTAGCCGAGGCAGCTTGCTTTGCACGACATCCCAGATAATCCTCTTGTCAATTCCAAAGTACTCATGGATAAGGATGTCCCTTAGACCCGCAATCTTTTTCCATTCCACTGCATGATGGCTGTTTCTTGTTTCAGGGGATAGCCTTTTCACTGCCTCACCAATAACTTCCAGATTTCTCACGACAGCATCCACTATAACCGGGCTGTCTGAGAAGCCATTAAAATCCATCCTGTCAGTATAACTTTGTATCTTAGCGATTGCCTCAAGAATGTCCTCCAAATAAAGCCTATCAGACTTTTGCATAAACCGCTTTCTCCTTGACATGCCTCAGAGAGGGCTTCAAGCTATCTTCTGTAACAAGGTCAACCTTCTTGCCAAAAAGCCACTCCAGATAGAACTTAAGGTCCATGTAGTTGTCAAAAGTGGGCTCTTTAAAGCTGACAAGAAAGTCCAAATCGCTGCCCTCCATGTTTTTCCCTGTCTGATACGAACCAAAAAGCCCAATCCTGGAAACTCCAAAGCGCCTTAACTCATTCTTGTTTGAGCTTATGACTTCGATTATCTTTTCTTTTGTCAAGCCTTTCTTCACCATACTGCACCTTACTCATAATTACTATATAATTCTATTCTCCGCAACCATGCCCGAGGCAATCGAGCACGCAGCACAAACAGACTTCCCTGAAGGCTCGCCACACCCAGAGCAGTAAGCAAGCTCCCTAACAACAGGCATCTTCCTAAGGAAAGGAAGCATCTTCACAAAAGAGTTCACAACCCCGAGCTTTGAGCCATGACACCTTGACTCAAGCTCATTCAGCATGTCCCTGACAGAAGCCCTGAACGACTGAGCAGCGTTCGGACACTCAACGAACTTAATGCTAAACCCCTTCAGGAAAGCGTAAGAGGCAACCTCCTGCTCAGAACAGAAATAAAGAGGCTTAACCCTGGGAGTGAACTTAGAATCAGGAAGCAACCCGGAAACAGGACCAAGCCTGCCCATCAAATGAACATTAGACTTAATCACATTCATCATTATGGACTGGGCCTCATCATCAAGATTATGGCCAGTCACCAGCCTGTCATAGCCACGCGAAGCCCTGTTAAGCACATACCTCCTGAGTATGCCGCAAGCCATGCACGGATGAAAGCTCTTTTTCCTCAAAAGCTCATCAAGGCTGAACCCGAAAAAATCCCTGTAAGAAACAACATTCAAATTTATACGATGCTCTGAGCAAAACTCCCTAAGGTCAGCCAAAGTCGAATCCCTGTATCCGTGAATGCCCTCATCAACAGCAAGAGCCTCAACATCAAAACCCAGCTTCTTCAAGATGTAAAGCACCACAGTGCTGTCCTTCCCACCGCTCGAAGCCACAGCAAGCTTATTCTTTCTTTCGAACATCCCAAACTGCCTGATAGTGCGCTTCACCCTGGACTCAAACAAACCAAGAAAATGCCTCCTGCACGAAGGCCTCCCGGAATCAAAAACAGCCTCGCCACCGCAACGAAAGCAAGAAGACATAAAGGCAGTGAGGCCGCAAAGTATTTAATGGTTTCCGCACAAGGCTTAAAAACACAGCAAACCCTGACAGGAAAAAAGAGGAAAAAAAGAGTTGAAAGCAAAAAAAACAAAAGCTTGGCGCGCAGCAGAGCACAAACTCCAGAAGCGCTCACAAATAACCATCTTCATAATAGCCGGAATAGTCATGATGATGACCACCGGGCTCGTGTTTTACGCAGCAGTCAAGATGAAGACCAGGCAGCAAGCCTACCTGGCAGACTCCTCACCACTCACAAAATACGTGAACGGCTGCGTTGAGAAATTCACATCAGAAGCAACAGAGCTCGCCAGCCAGCAAGGAGGATACATATACATCAGCCAAGGAGGAAAACACGTAGCAGACTACATCGCAGCACAGCAAGGAGCGCTCTACATCAAGCACAACGGACACGACGTCCCATACCTGATAAGCCAGCCCATATACCAAAGCCCATACTACTCAGAATACCCATGGCGCAACTTCCCATGGGACAACGACTTTGTCCAGAAATCATACATCTTCTCGGGCATAGGCATAACAGACATACACACATACAGGGCATCAACAAACACCCTGCCCATAGAGCAAAACATCAAGGACTACATAGAGACACAGCTCGATAGAGAGATAGGGCTGCTTAACACGCCAGGGCAAAAACCCAGGTGCCTCAGCTTCGAAGAAAACTTCAAGGACTACAAAGTCGACATAAAGCCAGGCATACAGGCAGACGTCGCACTAAGGGACAACGAAGTATTCGTCAAGGCAACCATCAAGCTCACAGTAACCCAGCTCACAACAAACACCAAATTCACACTAACACAGTTCTCAGCCTCAAAGCCAAGCAAGCTAAAACAGCTCTACATGGCTGCAAGCGACATAATAAGAAGCGAAAACACAGACTTCAACTTCATGCTAAAAAACGCGCAGGCATACCAAGGCAAAAAGCTAACTGTAACAGACTATGGAACAAAAGGAGACATAATAGAACTCTCAGAAGACACAGGCTCAAGATTCCTCTTTGCCAGGCAAAACCGAAAGCCAGCACTGGAATACATACGGGAAACAGCACTAAACCTGGGGGGCGGGGGTCGGTGCGGGTATGATGAGAAGGCAAACCCTGCAAAAGTAACCTGCAGGTTCACTTACTGGGATGTGTATGAGTGCTGCCAACGAGACGATGACAACAGGTGCACGCGCTGCTGTTTCGAAAGGCAACAAGTAAACCCACCTTCATACACTGTAACAACAAGCCAGTTCACCCATCAACCCAATCAACCCGTCGCTGTAGACCCAGACGAAGACACAACAACCATCTACTACGGCATGAACCAGGATGCGGAAAAGGCATCCGGAGAAATAATGACTGTAACAGGCCCGTTATCAACAACCTCCCAGATATACATAATTGCCAGCGACGGGCAACTCAAGGACTGGCAAACAATAACTTACGACATAGCCTGGCAAAAACAGCCAGACCAAAGAAACTGCGATTAGAAAAACTATCTTCGATGAGCCTTCTCGACATTTGGCAAATAGGCTTTAGTCGGCCCATGCGGGGTCAAGCTGGTTGTGCCTAACCCATCAACAGGCAAACCCTTCCGCCTGAGATAATCCACCATCGCCCTCTTATCAGGCTCAGGAGTGTGACGGGCAAAGGTCTCAGCAACAGCCCGATTAGTGATGAAACCGCCCCTTTCAGCCTGCCCTGCAAAATCATTAATCGCATCCCAATATGCTCTGTCACCAGCTGCTTTACCGTTGGTTCCGCCCATAGTTCTCTTGACTTCATAGTGGAAGGCGTAACCTATTGATGTGGCATTTAAACGTGCTCTTGGTGCGCTGAGTGATATGTTACTATAATTCGTTACTGGATCATTTCTTATACCTCGTCTTTCAAGAGCACCAATTATGACGATATACCGCTCATCTTCATTCGTATTCCATTCAGGTCTCCATTCAAACGGCGCAGTAGTTTGACCTTTACTAACTACTATATCCGCAATTAACTCTGCTAACCCTTCATGGAAATAAACAGGGGCATTCCCATCCGCAACTATGACATGGGTATATTCATGCGCCCTTTTGGCAGGATGTCCTATTGCCGAAATGGAAGAATTTAATGTATTGTCGAGCAGAACTACTCCTATCTTCCCAAATCTCGTGGCATAACCAGCACCAGGATCAAATCTACCCATATATATCATCCATTCATTAGCGGGCATTGGTTTTCCGATTAGTCGCTCTATTTCCTGAAGCGCAAATCTTGCTATTGCCAAATCGTGGTCAACAATTCTTAAATTAGGGTTAAAACCTGTTCTTGTGTCTACACCATCTTGGTGGCCTGTTACATAGTAAGAAACATTGTTGTATGCCCCTTGGACCTCTCCGGTTATCCATGGCTTCCTGTTTATGAAGTCTATCGGTACTTGCTTGTTGAAGTCGTTGAAGTCTGCTGGGAACTGGACGCTTTGCACGAGTATCCTTTGATCTCTGCTCCATCTTTCAGGAGGCCCAAACCTGTCAAGGATAAGCTGAACAAGGTCAGGATGGTTTGAACGGAGATAATCTGGAAAAGGATCGCTTTGGTTAACTAAAGAACTCGAATCTGCTGCCTGAACCCTTGTCGGCTGCACCGAAAACTGTCCATTAGGTTCGTATGCCCTAACAACAGTGTTTCTTGGCGCTTGCTGCGCAACTACGCTTGGCGGCGGGTTGCATACAGTGCTACCAGCCATAGCGGCTCCAGCTATCACTGCCGCAGCGATAATTTGAGCAGCACCCTTCAAAATAGGTGGCGGGTTTACTGTACTGCGGTCTGCTTTCTGTAGTTTACCTACCAGCCCCCCAAGTTGAGTGCTCATATGACCACTCGCTCATGGTGAATTTGCGGGTATTTATAAGTTACCTATATAAAGTTTAAACTTTATATAAAATTTTCACTCTTTTCATGTAGTGAAATATTACCTCAAGACTACAATTTTCAAGCAGATTTTTCTAACACGCCTGAACAAGCCCCACAAACCATTCAAAAAACGACGAGCAAACATTTAAATAGTAAAGAACAGGCCATAAAAATCCGAAAAAAGGTGTAATGATGCATATTGCTCTGGCTTCTGATAAAGTAATGCTCAACAGCTCAAA
Organism: Candidatus Woesearchaeota archaeon; assembly: GCA_016211185.1. Classification (GTDB taxonomy): domain Archaea; phylum Nanobdellota; class Nanobdellia; order Woesearchaeales; family UBA10216; genus JACQST01. The sequence continues at coordinate 8,218 of JACQST010000039.1, forward strand.
ATTCCGATATTTTAAAATTCTGCTTTTGTTTCTCTTCGCATTAACAATTGCCTCTTTTGTTCAACCAGAAGTAAACGCAGAGACTGGTTGCTGCCTAAATAACCAGCAGCCAGCTTACTATTGCAAAGCAACTCCTGTTATGGACAACCAATGTTGCCCTGATGTCTCTACACGAGCGCAGTGCATTAGCCAAAATTTCCGTCCATCTGTGGATTGCACAAATGTCGACCAATGCAAAGAAACAGTTTGTTGCTGTGATGATAATCAGCCCAAGCCCAGGTATGCTTGCCCAAGCTCAAACACCCAACCAACCTGTGAATGCACAGGAGTAACTAAGATACGTGTTTATGCTGCAGGGGATTCTGCAAATGGTGACCCGATAATGCAGCTCCATATAAGAAGAAGCCACACACCAATCCCTCCTAATCCTGTATATGTCACTTCCTTAAATATGTACGAGTTTTCAGTTAACCCGAATCAGTACACGGCAGGCGATGAGATGGCTGTTTTGTTCACAAATGATTTCGAAGGTCAGGGACAAGACAGGAATCTAAAAATAGATAAAGTTGAGATAGTTCAAGGTTCAAATACAAGAACAATAGAAGCTGAGGATGGCTCTGTATATGACAAGGCAAATCCTGCCTCTGATTCCTGTACGCCTTCTGGCTGCGGCAAACTTGATTCGTTTTTTGATGGACAAGACGTATTAACCGGTGATCAAAGAACAATTGTAGCCGGTCAAGTAGTCATGAACTGGGCCGGAGCATTGAGGTTTGATTCACCGCTTGCTCAATCACCAACACAGCCACCGGGAGGGACACCTGGAGCACAGGCAACAATAGAAGGAAGAGTCCAAATAGCCTCGGACCAGTTTGCCGGGCCTTCAGATTCCAATTGCGCCGATCTAAGAGGCAATTTAAATGTCCAAGCAACAGGTGGGCAAACAACTTGGGGTTGCAGAACTGAGCCGAATGCAAACAACAAAAACGCGCCGTTCTTCACAATAACTGCAACAACAGGCACACAGACAGTAACACTTACCTCCCCAACAGGATACGAATGCAACCAGTGGAGCTTCAATGGTGGGCCGGGACAAAACGGCTGCCAGGCCACTGTCAATTTAGCTGCTACTAACACACTTTGGTTCACCATCAAACAAGCATCAGGACAACCTGGAACACCAACGCCGGGGCAGACAGGAACTATTTTAGCTGTTGTGCAAGAAGAGCCTGTTTCTGATGGTAAGTTCTTCACAGCAGGGAATAAGTGTGACCAGAACAATGATATTCAGGACACCCAGATGAAAGTAGAAGAAAACGGAAGGGCTTCAAACTGGGGACAGTGCAGTTCCTCATTGAAGACTGGAAAAAACGTTCCTTATTCAATATTATCTGCAGGGTCTGGGAGGAAACACATAAAGCTCAATCCACCACAAAACTATGAATGTTCTCAATGGGCAATTCCTAAGGGCACACCTGCTGGAAGGACAGGGACAGGTTGTGAACTGGATGTTGATGTGGCGCAAGACGCAACAGCCAATCCAACAACTTCGGACGCCATCAGAACACATGTTTGGTTTACTGTTAGACCCTCTACTTCAGGGCCGCAAGACACCGTAGTAGGAAGGGTTGTTGTAGGAGCGCCTTTAGCTGCTGGAAACCAATATGTCTCTCCGGAATCTCAGATATTGCAGTGCTCAGAAGTAAAAAGTACAAGCGTAGCTGTAAAAGACTCTGCCGGAACTGCTGCAGAGTGGCGGTGCAATCAGGAACCTACAGCCAACAACGCAGAAAAGCCTCACTACCTATTAAAAACACCATCTGGAACGGAAAAAGTAATCACCCTTACACATCCTGATGAGTATGAATGCTACCGGTGGGTGCTATACTATTCTGACGGCACACAAGGGCGTGATATAACCCTCACAACGCCCGGAACATGCAGCCCCCAGATAAACGTCCTGCAAGGTGGAAAAACACAGGTATGGTTTTATCTTAGACCGAAAGGTGGCATAGTCATAGGAAGAGCAGTTACGCCTGACAAGACAAAATACTACACAAAGCAAGCCTCAGGAATACCCGCCTGCAGCATAAACACTGTCCCAGCGAGCAATATCAAGGTGCAAGAAGTCGGAGGCAGCGAAAGCCAGTGGGGATGCATAGCTGAATCAGGCTCATCAGCAGGCCAGGACTCAGGATATTTCAGGCTGAACACAGGCTCTACAATTGGAACTCAAACAAAACAAATAAAACTTGACAACCCGACAGGCACAGCCTGCGAAAAATGGGTAGTCTGGTATCCACCGGATGTAAAGCCAGCGAATGCCCCTTCAGGAGGAACAGCTACTAATGGCGTATGCACAGCCAACATACCAGTAGTAGCAGGAGGAGCTAACACGCATTTGTGGTTCTACTTAACTTCGGGTAGTGGCCCGGGGGTTGGAACTGCTCGTCATTGTACAAATAATGAATTGGACGATGATATCAGACCACCAGAAACAGGTATCGATTGTGGCGGAGAGTGTCTGAAGTGTGATGGAGATGCATGCAGCGCTTCTACTGAGTGTAAAAGCACCTATTGCGACACAAACACGCACAAATGCGCTGTGAACCCTAATCCAACAACCCCGCCAGGCCCTGTCACTAACAGACCAACAGTAACGATAAGAAATGCCGCTACAACTGGAAGAGTTCCTCTGCGCGCAGAATTTGTTTATGATGACGTTCCAGGAGCGAGTCCTAAGACAAAGGGAAGCTGCGCATTATACGTAGTCCAAACAAACAACTTACAGCAAGATGGCAATGCAATAACAGCAGAACCTAATACACCTGTTACTATAATATCAACCTTAATTAGCTCTCCAGGAACATATAACTGGAAGATAAAGTGCAAGAACAAGGAAGGAGGATCAGGTTCTGTTGAGGGAGAAAGCGAGCAGAGAACGTACACATATGAGTCACCGACTTCAACACCTCAATGCAGGGTAGATGGAGCACAAAATGACCAGGAGACAGACCGTGACTGTGGAGGACCGAACTGCAACCCCTGTGACGAGCTAAGCCGATGTGACCAGCCAAGGGACTGCAAGCAGGGTCTAACATGTAGGCAGCAAGGAAATGGTGATAAACGCTGCTTTAGAGACCAGTCAATAACCAACTCAAAACCCACAGTTCAAATAGAAAGCCCAACCTCAAATACCGGTTCAACTCCATTGTCAGTCACATTCAAATACACAGACCCTGAGACAAAGACAGGGACATGCGAGCTGCTCATCAAAGAAGGGGGAAGCTTTGTGCAGAACGCTCAGGCATCTGGCATACCTTCTGGTACATCAAAGACGCTTGCGTCGGCAGGAAAGACAGCGCCTGCAACTTATGAGTGGCAGGTGAAGTGCACTGATGCAGACAATGCCGTGTCAGACCCTGCCAGCGGAACCTATACGCTGATGGGAACAGTAACACCCCACTGCACAAGCGCCGTAAAGGACTCAGACGAAACCGATGTGGACTGCGGAGGGAATGAGTGCCCGAAGTGCGACAACGACAAGTCCTGCAACATAAACGGGGACTGCACAAGCGACTATTGCGACCCCAACAAGAAGTGCAAGCCAAAGCCCACAACCCCGCCACCGGGAAACCTGCAGATAGCACTTGAGGAGCCACAGCTTGGTGCAATAAAGCAGAAGCCCTACAACGTTAGATTAGCAACAGACAGGACTGCAGAGTGCAGGCTTTTCTTTTTTGACGTTGCATTCGAAGGAATGCTGTCCACTGCCACAAGTGACGGGCTGAGCCACATAAGGAATGACCTGAACGGCGTTGGCTCAATGCATGTGAGGTGCAAGGACAGCGCTGCCAAGATATTCTACCAGAAGTTTACTATTTCGTTCCTGAACGCAGCCCCGACAATAAAGAACGCATACGGCGATGAAGTCGGCGAGGAACCCATGCAGTCACAGCTGACAGTTGAGTCTGACCAGGAGGTAGCGTGCAAATACGCAAAGGACTCAACAGCGAGCTACGATGCAATGATTCCATTCACAGGGTATGACGAGGCAAAGGACTCTGCATTCAAGAAGGTGCAGAAGCAGGACGTCACAGACCTTGAGGATGGAAAGACAAACCTGTTCTATGCGGAGTGCATAAACAAGGCAAAGCTGCACTCGCAAAAAGTAGAGATAAAAGTGGATGTGAACACACAGGCACCACCAAAACTCACGCTGAACTACAAGAAGATGTCACCTGCAGTCAAGGTCGATGTTGAGGCAGTAACAAACAAAATAGCCCAGTGCATCTACGCAGACAACTCAGCATACCAGAACTCGCGGATATTCCCGAAGCCAAGCAAGAGGCAGACAGTGCAGATAGATGCGAAGCAAGGACAGAACACATACTACATCAAGTGTACCTTCTCGTCAGGAGAGGAGAGAGAGGACACTGCCGCATTCACTGTCGACACAACTCCCCCATCAAAGCCAGAAGTCAAGGATGCAAGGTCGCAGGACACTCCACAGACACTGCACAAGCTCTACCTTAGCTGGAAGTCATCAGACCCCGAAACAGGCATAAAGGCATACCAGTACTCAGTATACGAGTCCTCAAACAACAACAAGATACAGGACTGGACAACAACCACTGACACTTCTGAAACAGTAACGGGGCTGAGCCTGACCAACAACACGAAATACTATGCACAGGTAAAGGCGCAGAACAATGCTGACGTCTGGAGCGAGGTGGGAAGAAGTCCGGACATAAACGTGATAATTGAAGGGCCCACTAATCACTGCCAGAACACTGTGCAGGACGATGACGAAACAGACATAAACTGCGGAGGAAGGCTGTGCACGACCTGCATCGCAGGCAAAAAATGCAAGTCAGCGTACGACTGCTCGGCAAAATACTGCAACACCAAGGGGCTGTGCGGAAACCCCACGTGTGATGACCTCGAGCTTAACCTGAACGAGACAGACATAGACTGCGGAGGGAACAGGTGCGAGCCGTGCGGGATAGACAAGAAGTGCGTGTTGTCATCTGACTGCTACTCGCAGAACTGCTTCATGCAGAGGTGCCAGCAGTCAACTGACTCATGCTCAAACAGGAAATCAGACGCGGGAGAAACAGGTATTGACTGCGGAGGAGCATGCGTGGAGAAAGGCAAGAAGTGTCTTGTCGGAGACGGATGCCAGAAGAACGATGACTGCAGAACAGCAAACTGCAACCAAGGCAAATGCGCAGCCTCAACCACTGACGTAACGGGAGACAAGGACGGGGATGGAATTCCTGACACCGAGGACAACTGCCCTGACGTACTGAACACTGAGCAGAAGGACTCTGACAACAACGGAGCAGGCGACGCATGCGACAACGGAGATCCGGACAAGGACAAGGACGGGATGAATGACGACTGGGAAAAAGAGCACGGTCTGGACCCGACAACAGACGACTCAGCAGATGACAAGGACAAGGACGGATTAAGCAACATCGAGGAATTCAGGATACACACATACCCGGACAAGGAAGACACTGATGGCGACGGCGTTACTGACGGAGAGGAAGTCAAGAAGAACACAGACCCGAGGGATGCAGGCGACAAGCCAAAAGGAAACCACTTCCTTACACTCATGCTCTGGCTTCTAGGAATAGCATTTGGCGCAATAATGCTTCTGGTGGTTGTCAACAAGGTCATGTTCAAGAAGCCTGCGGCAAAGACAAAGGGCACAATGCCTGACTTTGAAACAGAGATCAAGCTATCAAGGCAACAGCCAAGAGAACTCCCAAAGATAACCGTAAGCCCTGACGTGCAGAAAGCAATACTCAGGAAAAAGGAACACAACATCGAGGAGGAAAGGCACAAGGCCCTGCAGGCGTTCGAAGTCAAGCAGGAACTCCAGTCAAAGAATGACGAGGCAATACTCCAGCCAGAGAAAAAAGACTACTTCAGGCCGCTCAGAAAAGAGGTGTCAAATGTCATGAGCAAGAAGCCAGAGCCCAAAAAGAAGCGGAGAAGATGAAAGCCCAGATTTCTGGCCAGATATTCGTATACATCTTTGCACTGATAGCAGCATCATTAGTCCTGCTTTTTGGATACAAGGCAGTAAAGGCACTCATGGACCAGGGCAAAGAGGCAGACCTCGCGCTCCTTGAAAAAGAACTCCGCTCAGACATGGCAAAGGCACGAAGCTATGGAACCTTAATGACAAGAGAATACTCAATGGGAGGTTACAAGCGGGTGTGCATAGTGCAGACAGACAAGATAAGGAACTCAGACTCCGGACAGAGCATGGTAAGGGGTGATGACAACTGGCCAGTGCTTGCCAAGGACAGCGTGGAGTCAGGAACCAAAAAAAACTTCTTCCTGATACCCAACGGCGAGAAGTCCTTCTACTTTGAGGACATGGCAGTCAGCTGGCAGGGAAGAAAAGCCTTGTGCATTGACACGGTGAAAGGCAGAATAACCATGACGTTTGTGGGGTGCGGAGATGCCACTATAATCGCGAAGCCCGGCGACAGTGATGGATTATGCAGAGTCTTGGAGCCAGGCCCATGAGCAAAAAGGCAATGATAGGGGAGCAGGTGAACTGGGTCTACGTAATGATAGCAGGAACACTGATACTCCTGTTCTTCATAGCGCTGATATACAAGCAGAAAGAGGCAGCAGAGGCAGCAATAGAGGAAGAAGCCATAAAAAACATCGAGCTCATAACAGCCCAGCCCGCAAGAAGCACCCAGCTCCTCAAGATGCCTAAGTTGGAGCTTGACAAAACCTGCTCATCAGGCGAGACAACCATAAAAGCAGGGGATTCCTATCCTACAAGGCCCTCAGACCCTGTCTTCGGGCCCTCAACCATAAGAAGCAACGAGGTAATGGCCACAACAGACGAATGGAACATACCGTTCAAAACCACAAACCTTGTATATCTGACAGCGAACGACACACGATACATAGTTCTGAAAGCACTGAGCGATGCGCCATCAGAAAGGCTTGCCAAGCAGATAATAGACTCGCTGCCTGTACAGGCAAACAAAAACACAAGGCCAATCACAGCAAGCGATACTATAATCAACACAAACTCGCGCAGAATAGTCATAATCGGAGCAGGGACAGACCCAAGACCTGCCATAGTTAACTGGATGAGGGAAAAGCCTGCCAAGGACATAACAGTCATTAAGGTAACAAGAGAAACAGGGAAAGAATCAGGCAAGATAACATACTATGAGAAGAACGCTGCCAGCGAGTTCGAACAAGGGCAGGCAACAGTATACATAGAGCACCCCATGATGATGGCAGCGATATACTCAGACAGCCTTGAAGAACTCAACTGCGCCACACAGAAAGCCTACCAGAGACTCGGGCCTGTAAGCACAGTCTACTCAGAAAGGGTAAGGCAGATAAAAAACTCGCCTGAACTCACACAGAGCTGCAAGGACAAATACGGAGAAGCAGATAACTGGCTGGCACAACTCGCAAGGCTCAACTCACAGGGCGATAACATGGTAGCGGTGATGGAAAGCTTATCGCTGAAGAACAGGGAGCTGCTGCTCAACTCCTGCCCCACAATATACTGAAACCAAGAACAGCTAAAAAATGAGACCCCTCAAAAGAAAAGCTCAGACAAGGATGCTTGAAACAATCGCTGTAATAATAGCATTCTTCGTCCTTGTAGCGTTCGGATTCATAGTATACACGAACATACAGAAAAGCAGCATGAAAACAAAGGCAGCGGAACTTAGAGAGGAACGGGCTGCAAGAATAGCCAAGGCAGCCATGAGCCTTCCAGAGCTGCAGTGCAGCAGAACACAGACAGTCGAGAACTGCTTTGACAAGCTCAAGATACAGGCATTCAGGAACTACCTTTCAGGAAACCCCCGCGCAGCAAACACACAATACTACGACATACTCAAAGACAGCACCATAAAGATTGAGCAGGTCTACCCAGTATCAACAGACACACAGACAATATACGAAAGGCCGAAAGGCTCATCAAAGCAGTCAATATGGATGCCCATAGCGCTATACGACCCAGCAAGGGACTCAACATCATTCGGAATACTCACAGTTGACGTGTATGACTAACTCGAGAAAATCACAGATAGAAATAATGGGGCTTGCAATAGCCATAGTCTTGGTCATAGCAGGGCTGCTCTTCGCGATGAAATACCTCACCAAACCCCCAGAAGACAAGACAAGCGCATCAGACAGGCAGATAGCAACAGCGTTCCTCAACACGCTTCTCTCAGACAAGCTCACAGTCTCAGACTGCAAAGGGCTTGAACTAAAAGAGCTTTTCCAGGACTGTGCAGCCAACACAAACACGTGCTCAGCAGGCAAAACCTACTGTGACAAGGCCAAAGAAGTCACGGGACAGATACTCACAAACACGCTTGAAAAGCGCGGGGAAACATACGAATTCAAGATACAGGTAGGAACAAGGCCGCCAGAAAGTGTCAGGGCAAAAGGATGTGCAGCAGGCTCAGACAAGGTCCAGATATCATATCCGTTGCCCACAAAACAGGAAACAGTGATGCTGACACTCGCGATGTGCAACTAACACCCAACTCTGTTATCACGAAAGTGCTTTACATCCCGAAACTGGTTTACATTTGAGTTCGTCCCACACCTGTTTAGGGGTTTTGTAGCCCAAGCTCATGTGTGGCCGTTCTTTGTTGTAGTAGTTGATGTAAGC
>JACQST010000040.1 GCA_016211185.1 Candidatus Woesearchaeota archaeon
GCAACATACATAATTCTCACCTCTTAGAAATCAAGAAGTGAACAAGTATATAAAACTTACGAAAATTAAAGTCTTATGCTATAGTTTGGTGACTGCTTCATTTGTTGATATGTCCTCTGTGTGTCCGTCTATGTTCACGGTGGGGAGTCTGTCTTGCAGGGCTGTTTCTATGAGTGATATCAGGTATATGAAGTGCATGTTTGGCTCTTGGAATGCTTGGTGTATGGATTCTCTGAGTTCTTTTTCCTCCTGTGTTGGCCTTTCTTCATCCGTCATCGCGCCTGTGCGGTCATAGATATCTTTTAGTATCTGGCCTGGCTCTGTGCCTCTGGCTAGCGCCGCGTCCCTTTTGTTGGCTATTTCCTTAAGGCCTTTCAATATCTTGTTATGGTATGCTATGACTTGTGAAGCGTCCGCTTCATTATCCACGAGGAATCTTTTTGCTGAGTATTTGCTGACCTCTCGTTTGAGGGAGCTTATTATTGGCACGTTTCCGTTCTCCTTCACAGCGTCAATCAGGTTCCTATTCTGGTTTATCTTGAGTTGTGTGAAGATCATTGGCTCGAGGAAAGCGAGTTCTCTTTGGACTGCTTCTTCTTTCTGAGTTGGGTTGAGCGTTGTAAACGTTGGGTCTGTGGACAGCTTCTGATATGTTTCTGTTCTGTACTTTTCAGTCAGCCCCTGTCTGTAGTCTACCTGGGCTTGGCTTATCACGATTGCATTCAGGGTGATCTCATAAAAGTTTTCTACGACAGTCCCTCCTTCTCCAGGCAAGACAAGGTTGGCCTTGTGATGTATGACCGTGGGATATTCGGGGTTGAACACGGTGTCTTTGAACCAGTTCTGTTGTGTGAGCCCTGTTTGGCTTTCTGCCAATGCTATTAGCTGGGCTTCTTGCCCTTGCTTTATTCTCATGAGGAAATCATGGAGCTTTTTGCCTGTTTCGTGTGCCTTGTTCAAGTCTTCCCTGTTGCCCCCAAGTCGTATGCCCCATTTTTCGTAAATGTATGTGTTCCCTATCTGGGTTTTCAGCAGCTCCAGCTTTAGCCTTTTTTCATACTCATGGTCTGATTCGTACGGTGTTTTTTGGCCTGCCTTTTCCTTTAGGAACTCTATGTCTGCTTGTCCAAGCCCTAGCCTTTCAAGAGGTGCATTATTCGCCCCTTCAGTTAGCGCTAATTTTCCTCTGGCAGGCTCTATGTATTGGTAAACCTCTGTGGGGTTTAGGTCAAAGATGTTGAATAGCGACTCGGTCATGTAAGCGTCTTCATGTATGGGGAGTATGGAGTTTCCTCCGTAATTTGGGTCTTCAACCCTGAAGGGGGTTGTGGCCTCAGGATTTTGTCTTATTACGAACCCTCTGCCGTGCGAGAATATTCGCCCAAGTACTGTCCCACCGCTGGGGCTAAAAGAGGGTTCTGGGTATAGCGTCATTTCAACATCGTTGTTATCTCCCTGGTTCAGGGCGTTGTACCGCATGCGCGGATCTCTTCCCTCAAGGATTATGTTGTTGAAGATCCCCATTACAAGCCCCTGCTGTCGGAGAGCTTCAGAGGGATGGCCTCGTGAGTTTATTTCTCGATAAAGGAAATAGTAGTTGTCTCCAAGTTCGTTTTTGTCAAGCTTCTCTTTTGGGCATGCAATGCAGATGTTAATCACGCTTCGCGGGTCATTAACCCTTAGGTCTGTGTTGTCAAAAACGAGGTCCTGGTTGTTGGCGCGGGAGCAGTACCGTTTGTTGTCAAAGCACGCCCAGCTTTTTGATCCTATGAGCCTTATTGGGCTTTTACGGTCTATGCTGTAGTCGCTTTTTATCTTGAATTGGGCATATCCGTAAACTACATCGTTTCCTTGCTGGTAGTATTGGTTTTCAAGATTTACGGTGTCGCCTGTGACTGTTCCTGTAGTATCTGCTTGGCTGGCCGATGCAGATGTTGCAAGAAGCATTGCGAGAATAGTGGCTGCTATCGCGATTTTAGTGTTCATTAGTCCCTCACTGCAAAAGTGTATGTTTTGTCAGGCGATATTACCTGGTAGACCCGGGTTTTTTTATCAGTGGAAATCATCATTATGGGGGTGTTCTGGTTGGCTATGTAGGTCATGTCTGTCGTTCCTGGGTTTGCGTTTGCACTCTCTACAAGCCCTCGGATTATTTCGTTGGCTTTTTTGTATGGTGTCTTTAATGTGTAGGTGAATTCCTTGTAGTTGTATGTTGCGCTTCCTTTAGTGGCCTTTACAGTGTACTGCAGTTGCACAAGTAGTGCATCATCACCGAGCGTTGTTTTTATTTCGGGTTGGCTTGACTCTATCCGGTATCCGTGATTTACGAATTCGTTGAGCTTTGAACATTTTTCAAATTCTGCCTTTATTTCTTGTGCCAGCTTTGTTTCAGAATAGGTTGTTGTGGGCGTGAGGTCTCTTCCTTTGTCCGAATAGACAGGTATTCTTCGTCCTGAGAATTCGATGAATTCTATTCGTGCTTTGTCGCTTCCAAGTTCTCCTGAGTCGAGTCTCCGTTCCGAGGTGTCTGTGGCGCTTTTGAGGCAGTTGTGTATGTACTGCTGGATTAGTTGTTCTTCGCCGGTATGCTGTGGCTTTTCTGCGTGTCTTGTTGTAATGAAGAGGAAAAGCCCTGCTGTAAATAGGGCTATCAGTCCGGCTACTATGAAAATGGAGATCTGCGCCTTTGTGTTGGCCATATCGAGCACTTTTTTCTGGCAGGGGTTTACTTTATTGTTTCAGGGCAACATTGAGTGAGGGCTCTATTGCTTTGATTGCTTTGAAGTCAGTGTCTTTTGTGACTATCTTAAGCCCCCTGTTTATGCACATGCTGGAGATGATTGTGTCGATTGCTCCGACTGGGGTTCCGGTTTTTCTTAGTTTTACTGACAGCTCAATTGATAGCTTGAAGTCGTTTATTGTTGGGAATATTACATCGCAGTTTTTGCTTGCCGGTGGGTATTCTATTGCGTTGAATACTGTGGTCAGGCCGGTAGCTCCGGCAATCAGTATGCTTGTGTCCAGGACTTCGCTCTTTTCCATTCCAGTTCCTTGGTTTTGCCGTGGTGTTTCTTCCAGTCTTCCTTTGTCAGGCCGGATATCTCATCAATGCCTTTTCTTACTTCTGTTGGGAGGCTTTCGTACAGGTGGGGTTTCTTTGCAAAGCCTTCCATGTGGGTGAGTTTCTGGATGATGCCTTCACGCGCTGCCTGGCTCCATTTCACCTCAGGGTGTTTCTTCATCCTGTCGTATAAGTCCCTTGGCACGCTTAAGGTTATGTTTTTTTTATTTGCCATATGTGCGGGTAAATAAAACATGTATTTAAGGTTTTTGCATAAATTTTTTAAACGGGTTGTCCGTTGCTGTGGGGATGGCTGGCTTCATTCCTGTTTATGAGCCTGTTCTTTCGGGCAATGAGCGGAAGTATGTTCTGGACTGTATCGATTCGGGCTGGATTTCTTCTTTGGGGAAGTATGTGGGCGCTTTTGAGGAGAGGTTTAGTGCTTATTGCGGCACTAAGTTTGGGGTTTCTGTTGCGAATGGCACTGTTGCGTTGCAC
>JACQST010000037.1 GCA_016211185.1 Candidatus Woesearchaeota archaeon
AAAACAACGAAAACTTTATATATACGCTCTTTTTATTCTGGTGAAACTTTCATTTGATTTGTATCGGAAAATTAGGGGGGGTATAGACATGAATGTGAAGTCCTTTTTCGGTCTGTTTGCTGTTTTGGTTTTTTCAGTTGCTCTTGCGGCTTCGGCTTACGCTGTTCCTGTGGTTATTGACAGGGTTGAGGTTAACGGCGATGAGGTCCGCGTTACTGACCCTAACAGGCTGGATTTGGTTCGCGGCCAGGACCTTGATGTCAAGGTAAGGCTTACTTCTGTGGGCAACGGCTCCAATGTTGAGGTCCACGCTTTTGTGAGCGGCTTTGAGTTTAACAGGGACAGGCCGATTTCTGACGTGACCCCTACTTTCGATGTGGAGTCTAATGTTTCTTATGTTAAGAGGCTCAGGCTGAGGTTGTCTGACCTTGCTGAGGAGGACAGCTACCTTTTGAGGATTCTTGTCTCTGACAGGGGTGGCTCTGAGCTTGTTCAGAATTACAGGATAAAAGTTGATGTTCCGAGGCATAATCTTGCCATAAGGGATGTTGTTTTGAATCCTGACGCGGTTGTTGAGGCTGGCCGTGCGCTTCTTGCCACTGTGAGGGTTAAGAACATGGGCGAGAGGGATGAGGACAGCGTTAAGGTTACCGCGAGCATTCCTGCGCTTGGCGTTTCCGCAAGTGATTTTATCGATGAGTTGGAGTCTGACGACAGCACAACGTCTGAGGAGCTTTACCTGAGGATTCCTGTGTGCGCCTCTGCTGGTGATTATGATGTTAAGGTGGATGCTGAGTTCAATGAGGGCACTGACCGTGTCTCAACCACCAAGGCCATTGAGGTTAAGGAGAGCGATGCTTGCGGTGAGGCTGTTCCTGACGAAAAGACTGTGATTTTGGTTGATAAGGAGCCGCAGAGGGTTGTTGTTGGCGGCGCGGGTGCTGTTTATTCAATCTCTTTGAGGAATATGGGCAGAACTTCAAGGACTTACACTCTGGGTGTTGAGGGTGTTGACTGGGGTTCTGCAAGGTTCAGCCCGAGCAATGTTGTCTCGGTTAAGTCCGGCGAGGTAAAGTCTGTTGGCCTTTTTGTTTCGGCAAACCCCGGAGTGACTGAAGGCTCAAGGTCGTTCGCTGTTTCCGTGAGGGATCAGGCTGGCAATGTGCTTGAGCAGATGGTCATGGCCGCAGACGTTCAGGGCGAGAAGGTGCAGGCTGATGAGGGCATGAGGAAGTATCTCGAAATCGGCCTTGTGGTGCTTGTTGTAATCCTTGTGGTCATTGCCCTGCTTTTCATTGCGAGCAGGATGAAGGGTCGCGAGGAGGAAGAGGAAGAGCCTGAGACCAAGACATATTATTAGGCCCTTTTTCCTTTTTTCCTATGTCAAAGAAGCTTGCGCTGGTTGTATTGCTGTTTGCTTTGGGCGTTGCTGATGCCCGTGCCTTGGGTAATGATTTCTTTGCTTATTCTTCCTCCAGGCTTGATGTTTGCGGTTGCAGTTCTTATGAGTCAAGGCTTTACGTGAGGAATTCTGGGGATTTCGGGAGCTTTTACTCTGTTGAGGTTAGTGGCTCTGGTGCTGGCTTTGTGTCGCTGTTTCCCTCGGCTTTTTATCTTGAGCCCGGGGAGGAGGCTTATGTTTCAGAATTCATAAGTGCGCCTTGCCGTTCTGGCGATTTTGATGTTGCTCTTGAGATCGAGTCTGGCCTTGGATTGTCGAAGTCGATGACGCAGCAGCTGCATGTTTCTGCGTGCAGGAACATTGATTCGCGTCTTGTTTTTTCAAACAGCTCTGGCTGCTGTGGTCATTTCTCTTACGGGTTTTCAGTGAGGAACACAGGGGGCTTTGTTGAGCAGTATCTTTTTTCTGCAAGCCGCTTCGGGGAGAGCGTACGGATGTTTCCGGAGAGCTCCTTTATGCCTCCAGGCGAGTTTGTTCGTGTTGACCTTGTTTTTTCCCCAGGCTGTCCTTTCAGGGGCTCGTTTGATTTTGTTGCGTCTGCTGTGAGCAGTGGTTTTGTTCAGAGGGTTCCTTTGTCTGTTGATGCTTTCTGCCCTGTTAATGCTTCTGTTTCCAATGTTTCTGTTTCGAATTATTCGGGCATGCCCGCTGTAAAGGTTCTTTCTGATTCGCTGCTGTTCTTGCCCCTTGCTTTCCTGCTTGTTTTGGTTGTGGTTCTGGCCGCGTTTATGCTGCGGAAGAAGCCTGCTGCTGCGAAAAGGGGGCCTGAGCTTAGGAAGCCGTATTTTTGGCGGGAGCGCTTCGCTGGGCATAAGGTTCCAGTTCCTGAGCCTGCAAAAGTCAGTGTGTCTGCTTCAGATAATGTCAGGTCTGCTGTGGCCGCGTTTGTTATTGTTGCAATGGTGATTTTCATCGGGTTCGTGTCTTTCGGTGTTTTTGCTCCTTTCCTGATGAATCAGTCGAACCAGTCTGATGTGTCTATTCCTTATAATGTTTCCTCGGGCAATGTTTCGAACGCTTCTGCGTGGTCGCCTTTTGACGTGTTTTCAGCAAGGGACTTGTGGCCTGGGCTTTCGAGTTTTTTCGAGGGGCATGGGAACTTAAGCAGTGGTAATTATAGTAGTAATTATAGTGGTAATTATGCGAGTTCTCTTGTTTCTTCTTACGGGTGGTTTGTTGTTTTTGGTGCTGTGCTGCTTGTTTTAGTTATAGCCTCCCTTGTTTTTTATGAGGGTGCGAGGCACAGGCTTCTTGTGCGGCGCTCTTTCATGGCGGTTTTTGTTGTTTCTGTTCTTGTTGTTGTCGGGGTTATTCTGCTCAGCGTTTTTCCTTCAGGGCGGGAGCTTGTTGTTGGGTACAGCAGGGGTTATGTGCCTTATGTTGTCTTGGGTTTTTCGGTGCTCGCGTTGATTATTGCGGTGCTTGAGGCAAGGGCGAGGCTTGCTCGTGTTCGTGAAAGGAAGGATGAGCCTGTGAAGGAAATCAGGAGAAAAAGATAAGCCACAGCTCGTTTATTATCCCCGCGACAAAAGCCAGAACTATTGCCGCGTTTATGAGGAAGCTGCTTTTTATGCTGAATTCTGGCTTCCTGTCGCCATGCCTTTTTGCCTGGTGGTGCATCACTACCACCATTACCCCTATTATGCCGCCTGTGATTGAGCCTACTATTGCAAGTATGTTCAGGAAATTAGTCACGTCCATGAAGGCATCGAATATGAATATTGCAAGGGGCACTGTGAATGTGAGCAGCACAGAGGCTTTCTTGTCCAGCTTGTAGTCGTATTTGTATGTTTCAAGCAGCGCGAAGCTCAGGGCTATGAATGATGTGCTCATTGTGAGTATAGCGAATATGTTTGCGAGGATTGCTATCTCTGGCCTTACAAACCAGCTCAGGGCTACTGTTGCTATTGTATGGTTTTCAGGCAGGGTTTCAAAGCCTTTTCCTATTATTCCCACCACTACTGCTGCGAAGAGTAGGTATACTATCAGGGGTATCATTGTCCCTGTTATTATTGCGTTCCTTACGAGCTTTCTTTCCTTTATTAAGGCCTGCTTCAGTTCAGGTATGGCTGGCGTTCCCATGAATGCGAACAGCACTACTCCGTAGGGTATCATTATTCTTGTTATGTCAAATCCTCCGTTCATGTTGCTTGCCCAGATGTGGTCTGCTGAGAATATTGGTATGAGTATGACTACTGCTATCAGGAGGGTTGTTATTGCGAGCTCTGCCTTGCCCACTGACCTTATGCCCCTGAGCACGATGAAGGATGCTGCGATGAAGAATATTATTGAGTACTGGAATGGGTTGCCTTTGGTTATGGCTGAGGCTGATTCGCCTGCTCCCATCATGTATGCTATCAGCGCTCCGTATGTCCCGAATATCATGAATATTGTGGCTATTTGCTTGCCTGGCTTGCCTGTGTATTTCTCTGCGTATCCGGTTATCTGGTGGTTTCCATTAGTTCGTAGGGCGACTTCTCCCATGTAGAGGTTTATTATTAGTGTGGTTATTCCAAGGGCAGCTATTACTGCCATTCCTGTCCAGAATCCTGCCTGCTGCACAACGCGTGGTATTCCGAGGACTCCTGCGCCTATTGTTGCCCCTACGAGTATTGCTATTGCCTGCAGAAAGAAGCTGCCTCTTTTTTTCATGCTGCGGAATTCAGGATAGTTCTATATATATTTTTGTGATTCAGCTGGGAGTCTGCCTGCTCATTTTTCCCTGCTCTTGACTAGCGTAGCTTCTATGTAGTCCACTACGTTTCCAAAAACGTAGCTTAGGCTGCGTCTTAAGAAGGGCGGCGCCATGCGACCCCAGAATCCCGGCACAAGCCTTATCTTTTGTATCTTAAAGTGTGTTTTGGCCGCGACGTTCTTGACTTTTCCGGAGTCGCAGTAGTAGTTGAAGGTTTCTGGTGCGAAGAACCGCACATGGTATGGGTCTGTGAAGGCCAGGTGGCTGTGGAAGTGAGGCACAATGATGCTGAACACCCCGTCGGGCTTCAGTACTCGTTCAGTCTCGGCCATTACTGCATCGAGATTGTGCACGTGTTCAAGAACATTCTCTGCACGGACTTCTTCAAAATGGTTTTCAGGGAAGGGCCAGGGTGTCTTCTCTATGTCCAGCACCATGTCCACTCCCGGCCACTTGACAACGTCTACGTTTAGGTAGCCTTTCATGGGTTTTTCGCCGCATCCCAGGTTGAGCCTCATTCAGTTTCCTTCCATAGGCCTTGTTGGCATTTAGGGTTGAGTAGGGTTGGGTAAGTGGGGACGCAGGGATTTGAATTTCAGTGCTAAAGCGCACGGAGCGCCTTAAGTCATCCCTGATTCGCCGGTTTCTTCAGTTACAGCGTGGTTAGTCATCGCTTTTCGGGCTCAGCGCTCCATTTGCTGGAGCCGGCTGTAATGCCGGGTTATACTACGTCCCCACTGCTTTTGGGTGTTCAGGCATGACTATTTATAGTTTTACCTTGCCTTCTTGCCTTCAGTAATCAGAAGCTCAGCCTGTCTCCAAGTTCTGTTTTGCTTTTTTTGATGGCTCCTTCTTCGAGCTCTATGGCGTATTTTGCCTTGTTTTTGCTGGTGTAAAGCTGGAACGGCCTCAGGCAGGGCTTCAGCTCCACTACCTTATTGTTTCTGTCAAGCAGCATTACGTCTATGGTGCAGAACACCATTATCATGTGCAGGCTTATCCTTGTTTCGCGGCTGAATTCGAATATGAGCGGTTTCCGGACTTTGC
The DNA here is from genome assembly GCA_016211185.1 of Candidatus Woesearchaeota archaeon. Classification (GTDB taxonomy): domain Archaea; phylum Nanobdellota; class Nanobdellia; order Woesearchaeales; family UBA10216; genus JACQST01. The sequence continues at coordinate 5,205 of JACQST010000037.1, forward strand.
TCTTGAACATCAGGCCTTGTGCTTTTTGCAGGATGCCTTTCATGGTTTGGTAGTCTTTGCTTATTGTGGTTGCTCTTGTTGTGTTTGTTAGTTCTTTTTGCATACAGCCTTTTCATTATGCGAACTTATAAATTTTTTGAATGTCCTTGTAAATTATGAAAACCAAAAAGTTTAAATATGGGCTGCCTAAACTTATCATTCCAACAAAAAGAGCAATTGGTGTCGATATTGTTTGAATTAACCGATTTCGCTAAAAATGGGGTTCTGCTCTTTCCTCTTGTCAAAAACGGGGTGTCTATCTGATGGGGTTTGCCAAAAGGGGTGGTAGGGCAATATTCAGATTTGCTGGTGTTAAGTCTGCTTCTTTGAAAAACATGCTGGCTTTCCTGCCGGTTTTTCTCATAATATTTGTTATCGCGTTGACAGTTTACCTTGCTTCGGTTTCAGCGCTTATTCGGGTTGGAGCAAATGCGAGCGCCACCATCTTGCCAAATGCCTCATGGTCTACTAACGGCACAGTCAGCTTCTATTGCATGGTAAACCTTACTGATAACTGGGCTACTTGCCCGGGAGCTGGGTGCAACCTTACTAATATTACTCTCTGGACAAACATTACTGGGGCTTGGGCGCCAAACATTTCCAATTCAACCAGCTTTGGCGGCAACGGCACAACTATAAACTTCACATTATCCGGGATTGGAAGCGCCCGCAGACCGCAGTCCTTCGCATGGAACTGTTCGCTTTACAACGACACTGATGATGTAACTGCACCTGGCTTTGAGGAGCACACAGCAGGCTACAGCACGTTTGGCGTTGACAAAGAATCCCCTGCCTTCATTAACGTGACATCTAACAACGCTACGCACGTTAACTCATTCAGCAGTGTTCTTTTCAAGATTAATGTGTCAGACCACAACATCGAAGGTACTGCTGATGGAGGCAGTAATTTAGGAAACGTCACAATCAATTACAGGAGGTCTGGCATACAGATTTACACATCAAACACGACTAACTGTCATAGCGTGCCGGCTGGCAACGCAGGTTTGTATGTGACACAGAACAACTGCTCGCTTAATGTTGACGTGCTATCGGTTCTTGGTCTCGGCGCTGCCCAGGGACTTACCTTGGAGTATTTCTTTAATGCGTCTGACGCAGTAAACAATACAAACCAGACGCCTGTAATGACCGTTGTTTTGGACGTCAGGAACCCATGGATTAATGCCACACGTGTAAACATGAGCGGCGTAGGCGCTAACCTTGTGTCAAATCCCCATGCAGCTGGCGCTAACCCTGTTGTGAATGCTTCGGGAAAGATAACAGTTAACATAACCGCGAGCGATGATGGCGGCGGAGTGAAGAACGTTTCCATCAGGTGGGTTAACGGCACTGCTGGTTCAGCATATGGCCCATCGGAGAATATGGTAAGGACTCCTGGAAGTGAGCACTACGTTGTTGATATAAATACTGCTGCTTGGAATGTGACTGGTTATGTCAACCTTTCAATAAACGTGACAGATAACGCCACGAACAGTAACAACACGTTCAACATAACTTTGTTTGTTGATAATAATGTCCCTATAATAAGTGTGAAGGCTCCTACTGCAAACCGCAGCAATGTTTCCTCAACTTTCCTGCTGAACGTTTCAGTGAATGACAGCCTCAACATCAACAACGTGCAGGTTAACAGCTCTGGCATAAGGAATGTTTCTTGGTACTGGATAAACAGCTCAGGTATTGGCCCTATTAACTGGATGATTAACATCACAAAGGGTCCGACTGGCGGCCATTATGGCGAGTTTAACGAAACAATTGATGGAAGCTTGTTTGATAACGGTCTGCTGAATATAACTGTGAATGCCACTGACTGGGCTGGCAACACTATGCTGCAGAACTTCACCATAATGGTTGACAAGAACGCGCCTAACTTGACTGCTGTTGGCATAAAGTATGAGGGCGTTGTTTACAGCCCGTCTTCGGTAATAGTTAACATCACGATAAACACTACAGGCTACTTCGTTATTAACGCTTCAGCCAATGACAGCAATTCAGGTCTCAGGAATATTTCATGGTACTGGATAAACAGCTCAGGTTCAGGCCCGTCTTTCCAGATGACTAATGGCACAGATCCGTTTGTTACTTCAGTGCTGCTGTTTGACTCCAGCAACTACACTATTGACGCGTCTGCTTTCAGCAATAACAACCTGCTCAACATAACGCTTAATGCCACTGACTGGGCTGGCAACAGCAGGCTGGTGAACTTCACAGTGAACATAACATCTGATGATTCACCGCCAATATTCACAAGCCCGAGTCCAGCAGCAAGGTCTAATATATCGACAACCTTGAGGATGTTCAGGGTGACTGTTACTGAGAGGAACCTGAACATGAGCAGAAACGTCACGCTTTATTACAGGGTTCAGACTGGTGGCGTTACAAGTTGGACAAGGTCCAAGGTGCTTAACTGCACTGGCTTTGCTCCTAACTATGACTGTAACACAACAGTAAACCTCGCTAATGACCTTTCGATAATCCATGGTGACCTTGTTGAGTACGTATTCAACGGGACTGATGCCACACCTAACCTGGTAGGCTTTAACGGTACTGACAGCACTCCTTTGAACTTGACGATAGACAACAGGAACGCGTGGTATAACGCCACTAACTCGCCTACGAGCGGCGGTAACATCTCCGGAACAATTACCCTTAATGTGACTGCTAGTGATGACTTTGCGCTTTCATCAGTAACTTATCAGTGGGCTAACGCCAGCAACGGCTCATCCAGTGTTGGCCCTTTTACTGCGTTGTCACAGACAGCTGGCTCGATGCACTTCACTGCAAGCATTGATGTTTCAGGCTATGCTGAGGGACAGAAGGTTAACTTGACTGTTAACGTGACTGACACTGCTGGGAACAGCAACTATTCAAACAGTAACATCACTTTGACTGTTGACAACACCAAGCCGAACATGACCGTTAATTCGCCTTTGGTCACGTCTAATGTGACTTACACCTTTGTCGTGAACGTTACCGTTAATGACAGTGGCAGCTTAATCAGGAATGTTTCGTGGATGTGGATTAACGGTTCTGGTTACGGTCCTCAGAACAGGCTTACTAACGTTAGTGACCAGGCAAGCACCGCGAATACACAAGGCACATTTAACGCAACCATTGATGTGACTACTTTCCTTGATGGCCTGATTAATATAACCATTAACGCCACAGACTGGGCTGGCGCGTCAAACTTGACTAACATTACTGTGCGGGTTGACCACACCAATGCATCGTTCGCGATTGTTTCGCCTGTTTCAGGCGCTAACATCACAGGCAACTTTATCCTCAACGCTTCGGTTAATGATTCAGTTAATGGCTCAGGCCTCAGGACTGTGTTCTGGTACTGGGGAAATGTAACAAGCAGGAGCGGCGGCTTGGGCATGAGCAACGTGAGCAACCATCCGAGCGGCAACAACGGCTCCATAGGGTATTTCAACGCGACTGTTTCAGGCCTTGACAACGGTGCAGTGTTCCTTAACATCAACGTGACAGACTGGGCTGGAAACACGATAACCAACACCACTAATGTCTCAGTTACCATTGATGCTGTCGCCCCTAACGTTACAGCTGTAAGCACTCTTGGTGTGCTGCTTAACGGCACATATACGAATAACGTTACTGGCGTTTTCATCATCAACGTGACAGTTAATGACAGCTTCAGCCTGCTGAAGAACGTGTCATGGTACTGGCTGAATGCGTCTGGCCAGGGTCCTGTTACGAGGATGACAAACGTTACAGCTCTTGCTGCAACAGCTGTCTCAAGCGGCATATTCAACTTCACTATCAACTCAAATGAGTTTGCTGAGGGAATGGTGAATATAACAGTTAATGCGTCTGACTGGGCTGGCAACAGCCAGAATACGTCGCTGACTGTTTTCGTTGATAACACTGCCCCTAACATCAGCATCCTTTCGCCTGCAAACAGCACAACCCAGATTGGCAGCTTCGTCATCAACGTTACTGTTAATGACAGCATAACAGGCGTAAAGAACGTTACATGGTATTGGGAGAACCAGAGCGCAGGCACTACTCAGACCGGCCCGCTGAACATGTTCAGCCTTGTTGCTGGCGGCTTGGTCACGCTTGGCACTGGCGGCTCGTTCAACGCGACGATTGTCACAAACTCCTTTGCAAATAGTGCTGTCAACATCACAGTTAATGCCACTGACTGGGCTGGCAACAGCAGGCTCGTTAAGTTAAGCATAACCACTAACAACGCTAACCCGATACTGTCCAACTGGTCTTACAACGAGTCATCCAAGGTGCTTGCCTTGGGCTTTGACAAGACCATTGACCTGACAAGGGGTGTTGCTGCCTCGAACATCAGCATCAACTTCACTGATGGCAGCATTGCTGATGGCGTTGTTAACCTTGCTGGTGCGAACTCGTCTTCAACATCTAACAGCAGCAGCGTCTTCATTACGCTGACGAGTGGTCAGGATTCTGCTGCGAAGAAGATTCAGCGCAATGACGCAAGGGGCAAGGTCAACATAACGCTTTACGGCTCAGCTGTTGTCGACACTGGTGGGAACTCGAACGTTGCTAACACGTCTCAGTATAAGAGCTACATGAAGGCGTGGCATGAGTCCCCGTCTTGGCCTGGGTCGATATCTTCAAGGATAACGATTCCGCAGACCTCCACGCTGCAGTCTTGGGGCTGGAACTCAACGATTACAGACAACTGGAATATTTCCACAGTGCTAAGGATTGGTGGTATGGGCGCCAACTACAACGTTGTCTACTACAACACTGACGGCACAGACAGCGGCTGGAAGAGCTTCAGCAGGACAGACTGGGTTGGTAGCACACTGCAGTATGTCAACAACACTAACGACAAGGACTACGAGATAAACATGACTGGAAACAGTACGAGGTTTGAGCTGTGCTGTAGGAAGCTGACATAGCTCGGTTTTTTATTTTTTGTTTTCAGTTAGTTGTTGGGGGAAAAATGAGGAAGGCAAAATTTTCACTGCTTTTGGTCTTGTCTGTTGTAGTTTTGTCATCGATTGTTTTGGCGGACCCGGGTGTGTGGCGCGGGTTTGTGAAAATCACTAACTCTACTGGGAATAATCTGTCTGCAGAGCCTGGGACTCCTGTAGATATTTATCTGAATGGCATTTGGGAGGCTAACACATCTACATATTCTGGGCCCTTTCCAGGATATTATTTTATCAGTTCAGTCGGTAGTGATGGCGACGCAGTTACGTTCAGGATTTGGGGTTCTCCTACTGATAATGCTACTGCTGAGTCTTGGTCTCCTGGTTGGCACACAGGCTCTGATTACGGTCAGTGGTTTAACTTAACATTCACAGCAATCTCTAACAGCGCTGCCTGCAACCATTCCAAGGCTTGTAGTGGTGGGTACTGCTGCAACGGTGGTACTGAGGTGCTGATGGCTGCTCCTTACTCCGGGACTTCCGGGACCTGTCAGGCTTCTGCTTGTTCGTCGTCAAGCAGCAGCTCTAGTAGTGGTGGCGGTGGTGGCGGGGGAGGAAGCAGTTCAAGCAGTAGCTCAGGCGGTGGGGGCGGCTCTTCTCTGGTTTCAGAGACCGTCTCTATCACTGGCTCTGTTGCTGCAGAAACAGGGGCTAATTTTCCGTTTACTAAGGCTGCGGACACAGGCATAGGTGGTGTTGAGGTTTCGCTTGTTTCGGCTATTACTAATCCTCAGGTTACTGTGAAGGAGACTACTCTTGGCTCTGGCCAGCCTGTTGCTATTGGCTCGGCTGTTGGCGCTGTTTACCAGTATTTGAGCCTGAGCAAGGTTAATTTCAAGGATTCTGATTTGAGCAAGGCTGCTGTCAAGTTCCAGGTTCTTAAGAAGTGGGTTGTTGACAACGATATTGATTATTCAAGCATTGTCCTTAACAGGCTTGTCAATAATGAGTGGGTGAAGCTCACCACAGCGTTTGTGAAGGAGGACAGCACTTATTACTATTTTGAGGCTGAGACTCCAGGGTTTTCGGTTTTCGCCATTACTGGCGAGAAGAAGTCCGCTCAGTCAAAGGTTACTGCTTTCCAGATTACTGACGCAATCAGGGGCTTTTATGCTGGCTCGTCTTCATATACTGCTTTCAGCTTGGTGGATCTTATCAGGAAGTTTTATCTTTCAGCAGGTGGTTGAACAATGAATAAGCTCGTCTTTGCTTTGTTTGCGTCGTTTGCAGTTGTTTTGCTTTCTTTAAGTGCTTTTGCGGTGTCTGTTAGCAGGGATATGCCCGCGAGGGTTTCTCCTGGGGAGTCTGTGACTGTTGTCTTTAACGTTGCTGATGCGCAGGTGGGCAAGCTTTTTACTGTTGAGGACGACCTTCCTGAGGACTGGAAGTTTGTGAGCTGGGAGGTTGTTGGCGCTAAGGAGGACAAGGCCTCGATTAATCACAGGGCCGCGCCTGGCAACAGGCATGGGTGGAGTTTTACGCCGAATAGCGGCAATGTTCAGGTTGCTTATGTTGTTTTGGCTGCGCAGCCTGAGAAGTCTTATGATTTTGATGCGGTGTGGTTCGATGAATCAGGCTTTAACAGGGATAAGAGGTCTGTTGTTGTCAGGGTTTTGAGGTGCGGCGATGCTGTTTGCGAGGGTGCTGAGAACAACAATGTCTGCCCTGCTGACTGCCCTGTTGTTGAGCAGCCTCCTGCGCAGCCTGAGCCTTCGCAGCCTGTTGTGCAGCAGCCTGTTGCTGAGGAGAAGGGGAACAGTGGTGTTCTGCTCATTGTTCTGGCAGTGATCGTTGCTTTGGGCGTTGCGGGCTTCTTCTTTATGAGGAGGAAGCAGTAGTTACCTTTTTTAACTAGTTCAGTGCTTCTTTTTGTCGAGGTGCTGGATGGGTGCTTTTAGGGTTTTGCTTGCTGTGATGCTTGCTTTGGCTTCGTTTGCTGCTGTTGTGTCTGTGAGTTCTGTGCCTTTCTCGCAGCCTGGGCCTGGGCAGCCTGGTGACATGGCGCATTTCAGGGAGGGCGCTGGCGGCCTTGTTGGTAGCCTGGATTCAGGCGGGGTTATGTCCTCGGTTAGCGTTGATTCTGTCGGCAGGTCTTTTTTGGGCAGGAACAGGGCTTACCTTGGTGTGGACCCTGCTTCGCTTCAGTTTTTGGGTGCTGAGCGCGACGCTCCTCTTTACAGGGGCCAGGGTGGTGTGTGGTATTCTGTTTATAGGCAGCTTTACAGGGGTGTGCCTGTTGAGGGTGCTTTTGTTGTTTTGGCTTTTGTTGACGGGAAGCTGGTAAGGGTTAATTCTGAGTTTGTTGAGGGCGTCAGGGTTAATGTTTTGCCCAGTATCCGTCCTGAGGAGGCTGTTTCTTATGCTTTGTCTGATGCAGGGGTTGTTCTGGCTCCAAGGAATGTTTCTCTTGTTGTGCTTGGGAACGGTTCTTCGTCAAGGCTGGCGTGGAGGGTTGAGCTTCCCCTTGATAAGGGGTTGGGCGGCGCGTGGGTTTATTATGTGGATGCGCATTCTGGTTCGGTAATTGGGAAGTTCAACAGCGTTGTTTTTGGCAGTGTTCACGGGTTTGTTTCCGGTATGGTTCTTCCTGAGCATTGGAGGCAGAACTTTACTTTGGTTAATTTCAGCAACAATTCTGTTTCTGTTTATCAGGCCGTTAACAGCTCTGTTTTCTTTTCTGGCAGGGCTAAGAATCTTCTTAACTCGATGTCTACTTTGAGGCAGGTTTCTCTTTCAGGGTATTCGGACGTTAACCTTACAATAAGGGTGAGGTTTGAGCTTGAGAACAGCTTTGATTTTGCTTACCTTAGGGTTTCCGCGAATGGTTCGTCGTGGCAGACGCTTGCTTCCTTCACAGGGAACCAGAGCTCGTGGGTTTCAAGGAATTACAGCCTGAATAATTATATCGGCCACTCTGTTTTTGTTAATCTTACCGCGACTACTGACAGCCTTCTCATGAATGACGGGTTTTTCTTCGATAATCTTTCAATCGTGACAGATTCGAGTGTTGTTTTTTTTGAGGATGCGAATTCAAGCTCGAACTGGTCTCTTGCGGGGTTTCAGATTGTGAACGATTCTGTTGTTAACTCGTCGTTGTCAAACATCTCGGGGTTCTTCAATGTTTCGGGTGTTGAGGGCAACGTGACTGTTCTTTCTTATCTTAAGAGTCCATGGATAAGGGTTGTTGATAATGACGCGTCGTTTGAGTCAAACCATTCGGATGTTGTTAACTCGTCATTGTCTCTGCATAGCTGGAACTGGAATTCTTCTGACAGGAGCTATTCTCTGGAGATGTCGAATGCGTTTTATCATGCGAATAGGATTCATGATTATTTTACGAATGGGACTCCGTTTAATGTGACAGGGCTTAATTATGAGATGGCTGTTTCTGTGCAGGATGACACTTTTTCGAACTGCAATGCTTTTTACTCAGCTCCCAACATTTTTTTTGCTGGTGCTGGTGGGGGCTGCAACGCGACTTCGTTGAGCAGCGATGTGGTTTATCATGAGTATGTGCACGCTGCTGTTGACGTGATGTATGTTGCTTCGATGTCAAGTGGTGAGCCCGGCGCGATGAATGAGGGCTTTGCTGATTATTTTGCTGCCACCTTGAATGGCAACGGGTGCCTTGCAGAGGAATGGGATTCTGTAACTCCTTGTCTGCGCTACCTTAACAATTCTGACAAAAAGCCGTCTTCGTTTACAGAGGTGCATGCTGACAGCACGCCTTTTTCCGGAGCGCTTTGGGATTTGAGGCTCAGGGTTGGCAACACGAAGGCTGACGACCTTGTTGTGAGGGCGATGAAGGTCCAGAGCCAGTCCTTTTCGGGTTTTCTTGATGATGTGCTTACGATGGATGACAACAACACTGATTTGAATGACGGGACTCCTAACAGGCATGCCATCTGCGTGTCTTTCTCTTCTTTGCACAGCATCAACTCAAGCTCCTGTTCGAACTCTGTTCCTAACATCAGCGGTTTTTCCCCTTCGTCGTTGAGTGTTGTCTTGAGTTCCCCCGATAACCAGTCCTTCCTGATTAATTATTCTGATTCCCATAACGACGTTGTTTTTATCTCTTGGCTGGTTAATGGCTCTAATCAGTCTTCCTTTTACAACAGGACGTCTTTCAACTTCACGAATTCCTCTTTGGGCAGCTACAACGTCACGGTGATTGTCTCTGATTGGAATTCGTCTTCGTTTTTTAACTGGACTGTGCTTGTCAACAACACCATTCCTGTCTGGAACTTCACGCCTGCTAATTATTCTTTCGGAGAGGATTCTGAGCTCAGGTTTAATGTTTCTGCGTCTGATTTTGACAACCAGAGCATTCGTTACTTCGTGAATGATTCGCGTTTTAACGTCACTGGGGCTGTTGTTCCTCAGGGAGTGAATGCCACTGTGAATTTTACGCCTGCCGCTGATTTTAGCGGTGTTGTTTTCGCTAATTTCTCTGCTTTTGACGGCTTCATTAACATCTCTCAGGCGGCTTTCTTTAACGTCACTGCGGTGAACGATGCTCCTGTATGGAATGTCTCGCCCTCTAATTTCACGATGCTTGAGGATTCTGAGCTCAGGTTTAATGTGTCCGGCAATGATGTGGATGGGGACTTGCTGAGGTATTTTGTCAATGATTCCCGTTTTAATGTGTCTGGGGCTTCTTTTGGTCCGGGTGTGAACGTGACTGTTAATTTTACCCCTGCCATGGACTTTAATGGCTCTGTTCCTCTGAACGTGTCTGTTTCTGACGGCTCTGCAAACCTTTCAATGGTTGTAGTGGTAGTCATATCGCCTGTGAATGACGCGCCTGTTGTTGTGCAGCAGCCCAACATCACTGTGAATGAGTCTGACTGGGTTAATGTGTCTGTTTCTGCGTCTGACGTTGAGGATGGCTTTTTCAATTTCAGCATAAACTATTCTGGTTTCTCGCAGCCAAGCCCGGGGAACTTCAGCTGGAAGACTAACCTGTCCGGCTCAGGGGGTTTTTCGTTCGCAATCAATGTCACAGATGGTAACCTTACTTCAGTTATGGTGTTTAACGCCTCGGTTCTTGACAGGGCTGACAGCGACTTGGACGGTGTTCCTGACATTTATGATTCTGATGATGACAACGATGGTGTTCCTGACGGCGCTGATTACCTTATGGGTGTTAATTCCTCTTTCCTGAATGCCAGCCAGAATGTTGATGTGTCTTTCATCAATATCTCGGTGAATGGCAGCCTGAACCTTTCGCAGCTCTTTAACGGCACGTTCCTTGTTAATGTGTCGAATGGCTCTGTGCCTGTTGTTGAGTTCTTCTGGAACTTCACAAATTCGTCTTTGGGCCTTAACTTCAGCATCGATTTCCAGTCTTCAGGAAGTGCTTTTGGCGCTGTTTTCGTTAAGGGGCTTGTGCTTCAGTTTAAGAAGAACCTTAGCCTGCTTGCAGTTAACTCTTCTATTGGAAGTGTGTGCGTCAAGGATGCTGATGTCGGTGGCATTTCAAATATAAGCGCGAGCTGCTCTGCACTTAATGAGTCGTTGGTTACCTGCCCGGGGATTAATGGGAGTTATAGCTGCTCGCTTGTCAACAGCACCGGCAACTCGACTTATTTCAAAATCTCAGGCCTCAGTTTTTCCGCTGCGAAGCAGCAGTGCCCTGATTCTGATTCTGATGGCTATTACGTTTCTGGCTGCGGTTCAGGGAATGACTGCAATGATGTTTCGCCTTCTGTGAATCCTGGTGCGTCTGAGGTTTGCGGTGATGGCGTGGATAATGACTGCAGTGGCAGCGACTTGGTGTGTTCTTCTGGCAGCAGCTATGGTGGCGGGGGGGTAGGTGGGGGAGGAGGCGGAAGTTCCTCTTCTTCGAAGTCTTCA
>JACQST010000042.1 GCA_016211185.1 Candidatus Woesearchaeota archaeon
ATTTTAAACGATTGTTTAAAAAATGGAAACAATAATAAAGCCTGGCTACCAGAAAATACTCGCACTTTTCTACAATGACAAGAGAGCAAGCATACACCTGAGGGATATTTCCAGGAAAGCGGGATTAAATGAAAACAGCGCCTCAAGGTTCCTCAAGCAGCTGGAAAAGCAGGCGGTGCTGCGATCAGCAAAAGAGGCAAACCTGAAGAAATACGCCCTCAGGAAAAACGACAGGACATACGCTATCCTTTCATTTTTTGACGTTGAGCGGCTCAACAGGCTCCCGAGCATCAGAAAGAATGGTATTCTCTACTTTTTGCGTGAGCTGCCCAAAAAGCCGGTTTTTTGCGTACTCTTTGGTTCAACGGCCAAGAATAATTTTACGGCAGAATCTGATGTTGACCTGCTTCTCGTAGTCAACGAGCGGATTAACACTAAACAGGCGGAAGAACACGCGGATGCGCAAACCGCAATAAGAATAAGCCCCATGCAAATTGAGGGCAACGAATTTAAAGAAGAACTGAAGCTGAAACAAGACAAAGTAGTCCAGTCGGCACTGGCAACCGGCTATCCGGTGACAAACCACATAGAATTTTACAGGATGGTGCATGATGAAGGAGTATGACCTCAACTTGCTGATACAAGACAAGGAACTGCTCAACAGCAGGATTGCAGAATTTACTGAAACTTCGGTAATAAGGCGGCAAAAGCCGGAGAGTGCAGAGATCCGAGGCCATATAGAAAAAGCGGTGAATAACCTGAACTTTGTCAAAGACAACCTGAAGCTCGGCTACCATGACTGGTGCATAACAGGATGCTACTACGCTTCCTACCACGCAGTATTAGCCCTGCTCATGACAAAGGGGTATGTTTCCAGGAGCCACCTCGCGACGCTCTGCCTCCTGATTAAGGAATTCTACAAGAAGGGCATAGACAAGGAGGACATAGAGCTGGTAGACGGCCTTTTCATAGACTACCAGGACCTTCTTTTCTACGTTGAGTCAAAAAACAAAAGGGAAGACGCAACGTATTCAAGCAAGCGACAATACGGCAAGCAGCTGGCAGAAAGCCTGAGGCTGAAGGCAGTCCTGTTCGTGAATAAAGTAAAGGGGATGGTTAACTCAGCCAAATGAGCCCGGAAGACCACTCCAAGGCAAGCTTCCGGGCATCAACGGAGACTGCCAGTTTTGCGGGTGGGGTGGGATGGAATGAGTCGTTGAAGGGATGATCATGATTCTTTCTGATTTGCAGAAGCCGGGCAGAGTTAGAAAGGAGAAAATTTGGCAGTTTGCCAGCTAAAAACCCAAAAGTTTATATACTAGTTATCCTATTTTTAGGATAATGTTATCTTAAAAGTGGGATAATTATGGCTGGTGACGTTGAGCGGAAGATTGTAGGGCTGTATGGGGAGAACATTCTGGCTGAATACAGCATCAATGAGATAGCCCGAAAGCTGGGCAGGAAGGGTTACAGTTTCATTTACGGCAAAGTCATGTCAATGGTGAAGGCGGGGGTTCTGAAGAGGAGGGTGGTTGGCGCTTCGGCTCTGTGTTCCCTTAATTTGGCTGAGTTCGGCACTGTTCTTTTGCTTTGCCAGATTGAGGCTGAGAAGGTGAAGGAAATGTATTCTGTGAGTAAGGCGCTGAAAGGCATCTTGGACAAGCTCGTTGAGGAGTCAAAGCTGGCGAATACGGTTCATTGCGTGGTTGTTTTTGGGAGTTATGCGAAGGGCACTGCTAAGGGGAAGAGCGATGTTGACTTGCTGGTGGTTGTTGAGGACCGGAAGAAGGAGACTGTTTCCAGAGTAGCTAATACGTTGTCCATGGCTCATGCTGTGGAGCTGAACGCTGTGGTTTTGGACAGGAAGCTTTTCCAGAGCATGCTTACTTCCAAGGACGTCAATGTTGGGAAGGAAGCGTTGAGGTATCACGTTGTTATTTACGGGTGTGACAGGTTTTTTGAATATGTGAGGGAAGTGGAAAATGAGCTTAAGATATAGTCTTGCGGTTTTGAGGGAGAAGATAGGCTATTACAAGCGGGAGCAGCGTGGAGAGCCGCCTGCCTTGGAGAAGGACGTTACGGTTAAGCATTTGGCCTGGAAGCACATGGAGAAGGCAGGCTTTAACCTTGTGGTGGCCAACCTGTTGTGGAACATCTCTGAGGATGAGAAACTGAAGAAGGTTCACGGCCTGAACCCTAACTTTAAGTGTTACGAGTCCGTTATTGAAGCGGCGTATTACGCCATGTATCACGCTGCCATGGCGGCAATGGCTAAGATTGGTTACCGGGTGAGGTCCCACGAAGCTGCCGTTTGGGCATTGTATTATTACTACGTGCATGAGGGCATACTGGAGGAGCGCCTCATTGAGATGCTGGATAAGGCAAAATCGCTGAAAGAGGAATACGTTGATATGCTTGCGAAGGGCAGGCAGACGCGCAGGATTGCTGCTTACGAAGTCAGCGAAATGTCCAGGGATTTGGCGCAGGAACTCTTAAGCAACGCCAAAAGCTTTGTCAAACGGCTGGGAGAGCTGGTGGTGCAGTGAAAGGTGATGTCTTGATGAAGAAACCAGCGAAACACGCGAAGGCAGTTGCGAACAGGCGCCCTCGAGCTCCTCCAAGGCAAGCTTCCGGGCATCAGCGGAGAGTGCCAGTTTTGTGAGTGGGAAGGGGGAGGGATGAGTTGGCAGAGGATTTATAAAGAATGATATTACTTTATTCAAAATCGGGGTGAAACTTTGGACGACAAAGTTACAATTAAAGAACTTAAGGAAAAAATTAGGGTGTTCTGTGAAGAACGTGATTGGGATCAGTTTCATAATGCAAAAGACCTTGCCATAGGTATCGTTACCGAAGCTGCAGAGTTGCTTGATCATTTTCGCTTCAAATCTAAGGAAGAAACAGAAGCCATTATGAAAGATGCAGAAAAGAATACGAAAATTGCAGGAGAACTTGCC